>NZ_CP118957.1:577500-832500 GCF_029023825.1 Enterococcus saccharolyticus subsp. saccharolyticus
CAACGGAACATCCTATTTATCAACAACTAGATCCAAATAATTTGGCTAAAAATGTATTGATTACACAAATTGTATAGCCGATTAAAATCATTCTACTATCTATTCCACCGCAAACATATCAACAAATTTATCAAGAATTACAAACAGATAGAACGTTATCTTTAATTACGCATATGCATGAAGGAAATTTGGATATTACTGCACAAGGAATTAATAAATTTACTACCTTACAAACTCATTTTTCCCAGATTGAATATAGTGCATTTGGCAATGATAGCAATGATGTAGAGTTACTAGTAAATGCGAAACAAAGCTATTTTATTGGCTCTAAACAAATGGCTCATCAGTTACACATTACAGAAAGTCAAATTCTACCAAAGGATAGTCAACAAATTGCGACGGCGATTGAAAAACTTTGCTAATAGCCTGTTTTTTGCGAGTATTTTCTTTAAAAATATTGACAAGTTTTGTTATTTTAGGTATGCTAGTATTTGTGTTAAATGATATGCCGCCTTAGCTCAGTTGGTAGAGCACCACCATGGTAAGGTGGGGGTCGCCGGTTCAAGCCCGGCAGGTGGCTCTTTAAGAACCTTGATTCGTCAAGGTTCTTTTTTTGTAAAATTTTTATGGTCTTGACCTAGGTCAAGGAATGATAGTTGAAAATTCCTTATGATAAGTGTATCAAAACAAAAGGAGTGTTCAACATGTCAGAATATACAAAAATATATGAAACAAGCGCGATTAACACAGGAGGACGTGACGGTGTGAGTTATTTATCGGATGGTTCGTATGAAGTGAAAATTGCCACGCCTAAAAAGTTGGGCGGAACTGGTAACGGTCAAAATCCAGAACAACTATTTGCATTAGGCTATGCGGCTTGCTTTCATGGTGCATTAGAGTTGGTTAAAGGTCAACATAAAGTAAAAAATAATTCTCAAGTATCCCAGGTTGTTTCTTTATGGAAGAAACCAGACGCAGCAGATTTTAAATTAGAAGTGGCGATTGAAGTTGGTATTCAAGATGTTTCTTTAGAAGAAACACAAAAATTTGCCGAAGCAGCACATGCGATTTGTCCATATTCAAAAGCACTTGAAGGAAATATTACGATTTTTGTTCGTGCAACAGACTATGATGCAAGCAAAGAAAAATAAATCATTCGTACCGTTTAAAGTGTATTGCATTTTAGACGGTTTGTTTTTTATAATAGAAGAAAAGTCAGAGAAGTAGGTAGTGAAATGAGCAGAGAAATTGATTTTACAAAATACGATCATTGTATTAGCACCATGCCTTTATTTCAGAATTTAGTCGTGCATCAAATTGAAGTCATTCAGCATCGAATCACTGAAAAGCAATTTTTAGCAGATGCATTTTTATATCAAGCAGGAGAAACGTCTGAAGCGTTGTATTTAATTCAAGAAGGACAAGTAAAAATTTATCGTGTTTCTGCTTCAGGCAAAGAACAAGTGATTCGTGTATTAGAGCAAGGCGATTTTGTAGGAGAAATGTCTTTATTCAATGACCGCGTCTATGATAATTATGTTCAAGCAATCACCACAACCAAAGTTTGTGTCATTCATCGACAGGATTTTAAAGAAGTATTGTTGGCTAATCCACAGATTGCTTGGGAAATTTTAGCAGAACTATCAAATCGTTTAACTGATTCTGAACAACAAACGACGCTCATTACGACAACTAGTGTGGTGGCACGTCTCAGTAATTATCTTCTAGCAGCTTATCGAAAGCAACAGACACCACGACTCCAGTTAGAAGCAACGAAAAAGAATATTGCATCCTATTTAGGAATGTCCGCAGAATCGTTTAGTCGCGGGTTAACCAAACTGACAAAACAACAAATTGTTTCCCAATCTGCTCCCAATATCATTGAACTGTTAGATAAACATGCCTTAGAAAAAATAGCAAACGAATAACTCGTTGTGATTTCTTAAATGAAATGGCAACGAGTTTTTCTCATTTGTGGAAGGATTTCGATATTTTTCTGTGTATCTATCAGTGAGGAGGGGAAAAAGTGAAAGATGAAGAGATTTTAATGGCTTTATTGGCAAAGGATGAAGTGGTATTTGATTCCGTCATCAAGCAATATAGCAAGTTACTTTGGGCAGTCGCCTATTCCATTTTAGGTAAAAATTATCCCTCGCATGATGTGCAAGAATTAGTGAGTGATGTGTTTATGCGTTTGTGGAGATCACCTGAAAAGTATGAACCTAGCCGTGGTTCCTTAAAAAACTATTTGGCGTTAATTACCAGAAGTTCAGCTTTAAACAAATTACGTAGAAAAGCAATATTTGAGTATGAAGAAGTGTGTTTAGAAGAAGAATTACAAACGCCAGTGCAACATCCAGAAATTTGGACAGCATTTTTAGTAAGTATTCAAGAATTAAAAGAGCCGACCAAAGAAATTTGTATTCAACGATTTGTGTATGAACAAAAGCCTGAGACGATTAGCCGCCTGACAGGATTAAGCAAAAGTGAAGTGAATAATCGTTTATACAAAGGGAAACGCAAGCTACGTCAATTAATGGCCAAGCAACTGATGAAAGGAGAGTTCTGATGAAACCTAATTATCCCAAAACCAATCTAACTGAATTGACTGATGAACAATTGGATGTATTGTTAAGAGAAAATGGGCAACCTTTTTCGGAGATACATCAACAGGCGATTCAAAAAAAACTTAAGAAAAAAAGAAAAGGAATGAAACGTTCCACAAAGATTATACTTGGGGTTGCTGCAACAATGTTTTTATTACCGACTAGTGTGTACGCAGCAAATAAAGTGTGGTCGATTCTGATGCAACAAGACAATTTTTTGACGACAGTGAAGATTCAAAAAGAAAATGCCAATCAACACCCTTGTAAATTGAACTTCACGTATGTGCCTAGCGGGTTAGTTCCTCATTCTGGTGGAATGAAATATTGGCATGAAGCAACACAAAGTGACGGTTTTTCAAGTATGCTTTTACGACCAAAAGATATAGAAGAATACAACATTCCATTTTCAACGGGTGTCGAAGAAACAGAAATTAATGGCAACAAAACTTTTTTCGTCAAACGTTCAATTGTAGGCACCGATTTTGATACGGTTGCTTTTATGATATGTGAAGCTGAAAATCTAGTCGTACAAGTTTATTTGGCTAATAGCCTCAGTCAAAAGGAACAAGAAAAAATTCTGGCAGGTATTCAATTAGAAGGAACGACTGAGGAGCAATCAATGATTGTACCTGATGTGCAAGAGGACGGAGGAGTGCCGATTCATATTGAGGGATTGCGTCAAAACAGTAAAAATATTTACCAACTCAATGAACCTATTCGACTCACTCATTCAGCGAGTGAGATAGATCTAGAAATCCAGGTACAGCACTATTCAGAACGGACAACTTTACCTGATTTTTCTAAAACGCCGTCTTCGTATCATTTGCCTGATAATTATTCGTTAATTCTTACACCTGAAGGAAGCTTGCTCCCGTATACGGCAAAGATTTATCAAGCAGGTGATGGCGTCCGTTCGTTGGATGAGCAAATAAAGGAAAAGACGGTGCAACCACTCTATAAAGAAATGACCTTTACGATTCGAAATCTTTCAACACAAACGTTGAAAGATTTCTATTTTTCAACAACTTGGGAACAATTACAGTTGAAAAAATCGCGGTATCAACCAAAACAAGCCAACACATTTACAGAACCTTTTCTACCTCTAAATGAACCAGTGTATATTGAAGGGGCACAAAATGGACATGATTTTTATCATTTAGAAGATATAGCACCAAACGAAACGAGGGTCATTCGTATTGGGTATTTGGATGTCTTTCCTGAAGCGGATGACGAATTTATTCAAATCAACAGTGATGGAACGTATGTAGAAGATTTCAATACATCAACTATTCAATGGATTCAACTTCCAAAAAACAAGTAAATATTGTTAAAATACACGCGTGTATATTGACAAATAGAAAGCAAACAAGGCATACTATCGGGTAAGAACACGTAATGATAAACAACTTTAAAGGACTGATGAAAATCAAAAAGAAACAACTTTATTTCACAGTTCTCTCAGTTGGTGTATTGGTTGGAGCGGGAACAATGTGGTTCACTCATCATTTTCGTCAAGATTCAACGATGATGCAAACATATTCTGAAATCATCCATCCAACATCAGGAGATTCTTTAAATTTGATTGATGTACCGTTAGAAAGTCAGTTGAAGAATGATCCATTAGAAAATGGCTGTGAAATTACGAGTTTGTCGATGTTGCTACGTTATTATGGTTTTGATACGACAAAAAATCAGTTAGCGAAAAAGCTAGACTATGTGCCTTTAATCTCTGCAGATGGATTTTATGGAAATCCCCATAAAGGGTTCGTCGGAAATATTGAAGAAGGATATGAATCCATGGGGGTAGGTGTCGAGCCGTTAGCGAAAGTAGCGAAAGAAATTACAGGGAGTAACTATCAGGTAAAAGTAAGCACAAAGAAAGATTTTTCTGAAATCGAAGAACAAGTGCGTGCTGGGGTGCCTGTTTTGGTGATTACAACAGTCGATTTTGAAGTACCCACTGAAGATGATCTATGGGATTGGGAGACAGAAGATGGAATGATTACTGTTAGTCCATTGTGTCATGCTGTCGTTATTACAGGGATTGAAGGGGACACCGTGTATGTGAACGATCCGTATGGTTATCGTCATCGTGAAGTAGATCGGGATAATTTTCAATCTATTTATGAAAAAATGGGGAAACAATCGCTGTATCTTGAATAAAAGGGGGCGTGACATAAGTTAGTTAGTTACGTCCTCGATAAAAAAAATGCACGCGAAAATATTTTTATTTTCGCGTGCATTTTTTTTAGTATAATTGGTTGGTTTAATTACTTATTTTTGCCAGTTTCATCATATTGATTGCCGTAATCAGTAACCCTGATTGCTTTCTTACATTATCTAACCCTCGAACTGTGAATCGAGTGAAGCCTAAACAAGCCTTCATAAATCCGAAGACTGTTTCTACATCGATCTTCCTGCGACTATAAACCTTTCCGGTTTCAGGGGTAGAAAGAAGCTCATTTTGTTTGGCTTTATGATATTCCCAAGCAAGGTTTATAGTAATTTTTCTAATATACCCCTTCGGTGTTAAAGCTGCGGGAATCACTTCTTGATTTAGATCGATTTTTTCTGCTTGATATTCTTTAAAATCTCGAATAAATCCATCTTTATCGGTTCTTTTGCGATAGACATGAAAATTAAATCGTACACCTTTAGGATCGATATAATAATCTTCCTGTTCACTGTAAGTCCAGTTCATTATTTTTTGCTCATCGGTTTTCCACTTTTTACTTTTCTCTTTTAAAAAAGTTCCGTAGGGAATAAGCGCGGTATGTTGAGGGAGTTCATCTTCTAGATATCGATAATTACTTTCAGAGCCATACCCTGCGTCTGCGACAATATATCGATGTGATTGGTTAGTCACATTCATTTTTTCAAGTAATGGTTGTAAGGTTCTAGTGTCAGTTGGGTTTTGAAAAATATCATATCCTAAAACAAATTGATTACAAGTAGCGATTTGTAAATTGTAGGCTGGTTTTAATTGACCATTCATCATATGATTTTCTTTCACGCGCATGAAAGTAGCGTCATGATCGGTCTTTGAGTAACTATTTCTGGCACCATAAATAGAAAACTGATCTTGGTGTTCAATCAGCTTCTCTCGTTTTTCAGTTAATTTGCGTACTTGACTTTTTAGCTTTCTGCGCTGTTTTTTTGCGGGATTAGGTGAAATTCGTTTCGTTGACTGGATTTCTTTTTCAATTTCTTCCAATTTCAGTTCCATTCGTGTCAACAGCTCATCTACCATGTCTAGTGTAAGGAAAGTCCCTTCGGGAATCTCTTTTACTGCATACGCTTCTTTTAATTCCGTCATCAATAAAAGGAGTTTTTCACAATTCATCTGATCAAAACGAATCGTGTTTTTCTTCCAGACAAAGCTATATTTATTGGCATCGGCTAGAATTTTCGTGCCATCGATAAACAACGCATCATCAATCAGATTGCGCGCGCGAAGATACTCGGTCAGATGTGTTAAGCCTTTATTCGTCAGTTCCTGCACATCATTGGACACGCAGAAACGGGCAATCGTTCGATAAGAAGGGACACGTTCTTGGGTCAACCAACGGGCATATAAATTTTCTTCAGCCAAGCGCTCAATCTTGCGACTGGTGAAGGTTTCTCTCGTATAGGCAAACAGAACCAGCTTCATCATCGCACCTAGGTCATATTCTCTAGGGCGTCCAAAAAGATACGGCTCATTGATTTGAAGAGATTCAACTAATTCGTTAATGAAAACAGCGACATGATTTTCTTTGGGAGAAAATGAAGTTGATAAGTCCAAAGTGAGTTGATCCATGTTATAATAGGTATGCATATTTTTAGTCCTTTCAGGATTAAATGTTTGAAGCACAGGGGGCATCCTGTGCTTCTTTTATTTATGTGTATTGAAAACCCCTGGCTAAGCCGGGGGTTCCAAAGAGCTTCCAGCGAGGTATTAAAAAAGCCTCCCAAAAATGATAAGATGAAATTGGTTTCCCGACCACCACATCCATCAATTTAGGAGGTGCCTATTATGAAAAAGGCTAATGAAAGTTTATCACACACGACATGGAAATGTAAGTACCACATTGTTTTTGCACCAAAATATAGACGACAAGTGATTTATGGAAAGTATAAGAAAAGTATAGGTGAGATCATCCGAACATTATGTGAAAGAAAAGGAGTGGAGATCATCGAAGCAAATGCGTGCAAAGATCATATCCACTTACTCGTAAGTATCCCACCAAAATATAGTGTATCAGGTTTTGTAGGCTATTTAAAAGGCAAGAGTAGCTTAATGATTTTTGACAGACATGCGAATTTGAAGTATCGGTATGGGAACCGAAAATTTTGGTGTAGAGGGTATTACGTGGATACAGTAGGAAGAAATAAGAAGCAGATCGAAGAATACATTCGGAATCAAGTACAAGAAGATTATGTAGCAGATCAGCTAACATTGTTTGAAGAGTATGATCCGTTTACAGGACAAAAAAACAAGAAGAAGTGAAAGAGATTCTTTAAGGATCAGTGAGTAAAAGTGGTGCAAGTGGGAAACCGTTCAGGAAGCCTTTTAGGCTATGGCCGGTAAAAGAGGCTTTCAGCCGAAGAACAAACCTCCAGTTCACACTGGAGGTTTTGATTTTAACTAAAAAAGCGCATGAAATGAACGGTTTTTCGTCATTTCATGCACTTTTTTGTTAGGGACTTATGTCACGGCCTCTTTGTTTACAATAATCTTAATGTAGGGATGTCTACTTGGACACGTTCATTGGCACGTTTTAAACGTTGTGAATGTGAGAATATTCCGGCATTTTGACACAAAGAAGGAATTGTGCGAAGGGCATCGCCATCTTGTAACAGTAAGCCATAGTCTTCTTCACGGTAAAAATTATAGACAACTGCTGAGGTTTGGTGTTGAATATGTAAATCTCTGGCTGTTTGTTGGTCTTGCCAAAATTTTTCTTTAACAAGTGTCGATTGACGATCTTCACGAAACATGTCAATATCGCCACCAGTTTCTGCAAAAAGAGTTTCTGCTAGTTGTTGCGAATAAGGTTTTTTGTGACAGATAATAGCCGTTTGCAGTTTAAGTAAAAAATTGCGTGCATATTTTTTTCCTTGTTGTTGTGCTGCTTTGTAATCAAGTGCTGCTGAATATGAATGGTTCAAAAAAGTATTTCTAGAGTCTAAATCTTTTTTGTCCCAACCATACGTGCACATCACAGATGCTGTCGTGGTCATATTAACAAAAGGCAAGATTTGTAAGTTGATTTTCCCAGAACTTTCGTTAATAAAATCGATTAATCTGGTTTCTTCTTCTAAGCAAAGTGAACCAAACGGGTGAATAAACAAATAGATCTCGATCACTAGGTGTTCCTCCAAATACATTACTTTTTAATTTAAATCATCTATACTTTAACAGAAAATACAGAAAAGGGAAAATGAAAACCTTTTTATATTGTCTTAATTGCACGCATAATTTTGTTTTCTGCTGGACGATAAGAAAGATTATGCGCTTCTAGGTAAGTATCGAATGCTTGTTTTCCGATTTCAGCGTCAGAAACTTCCAACTCTAGTTCATAGTCATGTTGATTGTTATACCAACTTTCATCAAGTGCTAATAGCCCTTCTGGAATAGTGAATTCTGCACGTTTGGTCGTTAAAGAAGCAATAACAGTCAATTGGTCAATAGCAATCGTTAATTGTTTTAATTCTTTTGCAACTGCACCAGTTGTGGGGATTTTTTTTTCTTTTATTAATTGTTGGATTTCTGTTAGCGTAAACGAATCAGTTGTTTCTAATAAACCGACTTTTTGTGGTGTTTTTAAGGTGATTTCGCCTTTGTCTGCGTATTGACGGATTCTTAACCCACAGTGTTTTTGTCGCAAATCTCCTTGAGGTGTGTCAAAATAAACATTGGTTTGTGTGTGAAAATCCTGTTTTGTTAAATGATAAAAATGGCAAAGTGAGTGGTACTCTCTTTCGGTTAGTAACGTTTTAAATTCAATTTCAAGTTGTTTCATCTTTGTCAGCTCCTTGTCTTCTTTTTACCTTAGATAGCGAAGTTCGTCAACTTTTTGCACAAAACTGAAGAGGAACACTAAAGGTTTTTCATCACTTATGATAAAATAGTAGATGTATGTTAGCTGAGAAATGAGGGAATGTGTATGGAAAAGGAATGGGATAGTTTTTTAGCCCCTTATGAGCAAACAGTTGCAGAATTGAAGGTCAAACTTCGCGGGATTCGCAAACAATTTCGTGAAAAAAATCAACACGTTCCGATTGAATTTGTTACCGGACGTGTCAAACCTGTCGAAAGTATTCTAGCAAAATGTGAGTTGCGCAATATTCCAGTCAATCGAATCGAAGCAGAAATGTCGGATATTGCTGGATTACGAATTATGTGTCAATTTGTTGAAGATATCCATGAGGTCGTGAAATTATTACGTAGTCGGAAAGATATAAAAGTTATTATCGAGCGTGATTATGTTACCAATCATAAAGCCAGTGGGTATCGTTCGTACCATTTAGTCATTGAATATCCTGTGCAATTAGTAGAAGGAGAAAAGAAAATCCTAGCGGAAATTCAAATTCGTACCTTAGCAATGAACTTTTGGGCAACAATTGAACACTCATTAAATTATAAATACCAAGGAGATTTTCCTAAAGAAATTGGTGAACGTTTAAAACGTGCGGCAGAAGCAGCCTATCAATTAGATGGGGAAATGTCGAGTATCCGAGAAGAGATTCAAGAAGCACAGCATTTGTTTTCTCATGGCAAAGGCAGTGCGGGCGATAGTCGTTACCTGCAGATTGCGGAATGGAAGGAAGAATCTTTATGAGACAATTGAAAGTGGCTGTCATTCACAGTCACGTCGAAAAATCCTTAAAAGCCGCGGATACATTGTATAAACTTTTGACTGCAAGAGGACATGAAATTAATCGTGAACAACCAGATATTGTGATTTCAGTAGGTGGCGATGGGACATTGTTATCCGCATTCCATCTCTATAATCACAAATTAGACAAGGTTCGCTTTTTAGGGGTGCATACCGGACACTTAGGTTTTTATACGGATTGGCGTGACTATGAATTAGAAGAATTAGTAGAAACTCTTTGTACCAACCAAGAAAAAAGTGTCAGTTATCCACTATTAGACGTGCGCATTAAATACCGCAATGGCAAACCAGATAAACATTTTTTAGCGTTAAATGAATCGACGATTAAACGTGGCAATCGGACAATGGTGGCTGATATTTATATCAAAGATGAATTGTTTGAGCGTTTTCGTGGTGATGGATTATCTGTTTCGACACCAACAGGCTCGACTGCTTACAACAAAAGTGTCGGTGGTGCTGTATTGCATCCAAGTATTAATGCCTTTCAATTAGCTGAAATTGCTTCATTAAATAATCGGGTGTTTCGCACATTGGGTTCACCGATTGTGGTTGCCCAACAAGAATGGGTAGAGATTAAGTTACAAGATAGTACAGATTATCTTGTAACGATTGATCAGTTTAATATTCAACAAGATCATATTGATTCGGTACATTACCGAATCGCTGACGAACGAATTCATTTTGCATCGTATCGTCACATGCATTTTTGGCATCGAGTGCGTGATGCCTTTATTGGAGATTTGTAAACTATATGGAATTTATTTATGAGTATCAAAAAGAACACCCGCAGCAAGTCAAAGCTTTTTTAAAAGAGCAAGGGATTTCAAAAGGGTTATTAGCGAAAATTAAGTTTCAAGGTGGCAAAATTTTTGTGAACGATGTGATTCACAATGTATTGTATCAACTGCAAGCAGGGGATCAAGTCCGAATTGTTATTCCAGATGAAGGCGAGCATGAGACTGTCTTATTGGATGAAACACCAATTGATATTGTTTTTGAAGATGAGCATATCTTGGTGGTGAATAAACCAGCCGGTGTTTCTTCGATTCCTGCACAGTATCATCCGAATCAGACAATGGCCAATCGTGTGAAAGCCCATTACAAGCGTCAAGGTTATGTCAATCAAGTCGTTCATGTGGTTACGCGTTTGGATCGGGATACTTCTGGGTTGATGTTGTTTGCGAAACATGGATTTGCTCATGCTAAATTAGATGTCCAGTTACGTGAAAAAAACTTTATTAAAAAATACCAAGCACTACTTTCAGGAGATGTGTCTTCTTTACAAGCACATGCCCAGATTGAATTGCCTATCGGACGTGATTATACGTCATTGATTAAGCGGATGGTGTCAGATGCAGGACAATATGCGCATACGGAGTATTGGTTAGAAAAACGAAGTGATGAGTTCGCTTTAGTAGATATTCAACTGCATACTGGACGAACCCATCAGATTCGTGTGCATTTTTCTGCGATTGGTTGTCCACTGATTGGCGATGATATGTACGATGGAACGATGAATTTGCCACTAACTCGTCAAGCGCTGCATTGCTATGAATTGCATTTTACGCATCCTTTTACAGGAGAAGCGTTACATTTTCATTGCCCCCTACCAACGGATATGGCAGAAATTAAACAAACAATTGAAACGAGGTGAAGAGATTGGATGAAACAAAAGAATTAGAAGAACGTTTTGCTCAATTGCGGAAAGATTTGGATGAAGGGAATCTGCATGAATTCAGAGATGAATTTTTGGAGATGCATATTTATGAACAGGGACAGTTTTATCAGTCCTTAAAAGACGATCAACGACTTTTGGTTTATTCTTATCTTTCACCAAAAGAATTGGCGGACATGTTTGACGTGATTGAAGAAGATAATGAATACATGAAAGATTATCTAGCGGAAATGCGTCCAAGTTATGCTGCCGAGATGTTATCTGAAATGTACACGGATAATGCCGTCGATTTATTAAATACATTAAGCAAAAAGCAAATTGCCAAATATTTAAGTTTAATGGATGCGGAAGATGCCGCCGAAATTAAAGAATTGTTGCACTATGAAGATGAAACAGCCGGTTCAATTATGACGACGGAATATGTCTCCATCGTTGCAAATCAAACGGTGCGTTCAGCGATGTACGTCTTAAAAAATGAAGCCAAAGCTGCCGAAACGATTTACTACATTTACGTGGTTGACCAAGAAGGCCGTTTAGTTGGGGTTATTTCTCTAAGAGATTTAATTGTTAGTGATGATGATGCCATGATTTCTGATATCATGAGCGAACGTGTCATATCTGTCCACGTAGGCGATGACCAAGAAGATGTGGCGCAAACGTTCCGTGACTATGATTTCTTAGCATTACCTGTTACCGATTATGATGACCATCTATTAGGGATTGTGACTGTCGATGACATCATCGACGTTATCGATGAAGAAGCTGCCAGTGACTATTCTGGTTTGGCAGGGGTTAACGTGGAAGAAATCAGCGAAAACCCAATTAAAGCAGCCGGCAAACGACTTCCATGGTTAATTACCTTACTCTTTTTAGGAATGGCTACTGCCAGTTTAATTAGTCATTATGAAGTGTTAGTTAGCGAAGCGAGTATTTTAGCGGTCTTTATTTCATTAATTACCGGAACTGCCGGTAATGCTGGGACGCAATCATTAGCCGTAGCAGTACGCCGTTTAGCGATGAATGATGACAAAAGCAATACATTTTTTGCGACCGTGATTGGTGAGGTCTTAACCGGAGTTGTGACGGGCGCCATTACGGGTTTAACTATTTTTGCGATTGTAGCTGTTTGGAAGGGCAATCCGATTTTAGGTTTTGTCATTGGAATGGCGATGATGTGTGCTATTACGGTTGCCAATTTAGCCGGTAGTTTGATTCCGATGTTAATGGATAAATTAGGATTTGATCCGGCGGTTGCTAGTGGACCGTTTATTACAACTTTAAGTGATTTAACCAGTGTGTTGATTTATTTTAATATTGCAAGTATGTTTATGAATTATTTTATTGGAAATTAAAAGAGACTGTGGCGTATGTCACAGTCCCTCATTTTTTAACTTAATGAAAAAGGATAATCTTCTTGTTGATACGTTTTAGCATTTGGAACAATCCCTAATTGGTTAAAGATAGTTCCACCAGTCATTAAATCCTCATGGCGATAGAATAATTTCGTATATTCTTGCTCGTTACGCATCACGCGATGTAAAAATTGTTGCTGCGGATAATTGGGACTACTTTCAATCGTCAAGGTATGACCATTTGATAAATGAAGGGTCGCTTTATCAAAGAGTGGCATCCCTAGGACGTATTCACCCGAACCTGGGGTAACCGGATAAAACCCTAGGCTGTTGAAGATATACCAACCAGACATACTACCATTATCTTCATCTCCCGGATAACCATCTGTTCCTGAATGGAAGGTTTGTGTGAGTAATTGTTTGATTAATGGTTGTGCCATTTCTGGTTTGCCAATATAACTAAATAAGAATGGATAATGGAAACTTGGTTGATTGGAAATAGCTAATTGTCCAAATTCAATCGCCGCCATTTCGCTCATTTCATGAATTTCAAACCCATACCCTTCGACATTAAACGTAGGTGCTTGGTTACATAGTTCAATTAATTTTTCTTCAAAGACTTTTGCTCCGCCGTGTTGTTGAATCAATCCGGCAAAATCTTGATAAACAGCAAAACTACTTTGCCAAGAACTTCCCTCGGCATAATCTTTCCCCCAACGAATCGATAGAAAATCTTCACGAAAGACACCTTGCGTATCTTTTGCACGCATAAATCCAGTGATAGGATCGAAAATATTTTGATAATTACGTGCTTGTTGTTGATAATGGTTAATATCTTCAGTGGCACCAACTGTTTGTGCTACTTGGCTAATACAAAAGTCACTGTAGGCGTAATCCAGTGTATGATTGACGGACTCGTGATAACTACTTGGGACATAACCATAGTTCAAATAGTCAGTGGTTCCTTGTCTTCCGTAATTTGGATTGTCACTTTGAATCGTAGCCGCTTTTTTCATTGCTTCAAGTAACTCGGGCATTAGATCAGGACGCAGTTTTTTCACCGCAGCATCAGCAATCACGGCATCAATTAAAGTACCAGGCATTAAGCCACGTTCATCTGGTGAAAGCCATTTTGGTAAAAAGCCGGTTTCCTTGTAGCTAGTTAAAAATCCTTCCAGCATTTCTTCGTATTTTTCTTGCGCTATTAACGAATACAAGGGATAGACTGTTTTATACGTATCCCAAAACCCATTATTGGTGTAGAGAACTCCAGAACGTACCTGTTTATTCAATGTATCGTAGTGAATGGCTTGATTTTGCTCATCACGTTCGTAAAAAGTTTGAGGAAACAAGAATGTTCGATAAAAATTATGATAAAAAGTTGCCACTTGCTGGGCATCATGATGTTCAATTTCAATTCGTTGCAATAACTCTTGCCATAGCTGTTGACTTTGCAGCAGGTAATCATTTGGTTGTAAGTCTTTTTCACGTGACAAGTTTAAGTGTGCTTGTGTTTGGCTGATAAATGACGTACCAAAACGGACAATTTGTTGTTTTGCTGTAAATGAAAGCAAGAGTGTGCCATTTTTGCCGGTGGCTTGTTGCTGTCCAAGATTTAGCGGCATTCTCATGGACGACATTGGCATTAGTTTCAGGAGTAGCGACAAATCAGACAGAAAAATTAGCCAGCGCTGATGGACGTATCTTGGAAAATACACAAATTAAAGTAGAAATTGCTGAAAACGGTACTTTAGCAATTACAGACAAAACAACACAAGAGACCGTGACTGATTTATTAGTATTTGAAAATGTTGGCGATATTGCTAACGAATATATTTTCATGAAGCCAAAAAATGATCAAGCAATTTTATCAAACGATGTCGTAGCTGATTTGAAAGTTGTCGAAAATCATGCCGATAAAGCAGTTGTCAAAGTGACACATGTCCTAGAAATTCCTGTTTCTGCAGATGAGTTGTTGGATATTGAACAACAAATGGTCATTGGTTTTACTGGTCGTAAAGCAGGCCGTTCAAAAGAAACGGCACCGTTAACGATTGAAACATTTGTCACTGTTCATAAAGATAGTAAAAAAGTTGATTTTGAAACACGCCTAAACAATCAAATGAAAGACCATCGTTTACGTGTATTATTCCCAACTGCTTTACAAGTAGAGACGCATGAAGCAGATAGTATCTATGAAATCGTTGAACGTCCAAATCAAGTTTCACCAAGTTGGGAAAATCCAACGAACCCTCAGCATCAACATGCATTTGCTAATTTACATGATGCAACACGCGGAGTGACTGTTGGAAACTTTGGATTAAATGAATATGAGATTGTGGACGATACGATTGCGGTTACTTTATTACGTTGTGTTCGTGAACTAGGCGATTGGGGATATTTCCCAACACCAGAAGCACAATGTTTAGGAGAGCACACATTTAATTATAGTGTGGAACTTCATGGAACCCCTGAAACACGTTATGAAACATACAAACATGCGTACACGGCGCAAGTACCATTTACAGTGGCGTAAGTGGCTGTTCAATCAGGCGCGTATCCAGCAACGTATCATTATGTAAAAGTTGAAAGTGAGACATTTGTGCCGACTGCATTGAAACGTCGAAAAGCTGACCAAGCATTAATTTTACGTGGATATAATATGTCAGATGAAGTCAAAGCATTAACGATTGAAAAAGCAGAATCCACACCAGTGGTATTAAACTTGCTTGAAGAAGCAACTGAAGAAAATTATGTATCAGAAATTCAACCATACGAAATTCGTACGATTGGTTTGATGAACTAGAAAGAGGGGGTGTGACGTATTTACGTCACACCCTCTTAGACTGTAGACAAATAGGAACACTAGTATTGCATAAAATTCTTAACCTATTCCATGAAACGAAAAAATCCTTTATAATTGATCTTTGATGAGTCATCTAAGAACAACATAAAGAACCACAACAAGTTAAGAAAGGATAGTTGGTCTGAAAATTCAATTGTCGCATATAAAATAGCGATGTATGTAGGGAATATAGGGAATATGAGGAAGACTCTTTCAGACCAAGCGTATGGTAAGGGGAATGCTCCTCATTATCATACTTATAATAGAAAGCAATCTCATTTGTTTTTTATATCCTGAAAAGATAATACAATGATTGGTTAATGGAGGTCGTAATGAAAAAAATATCTATCATCTGAGATGAAACGAGATAACGAATATGAAGCCTTGTTAAATTATTTGCTTCAAAAATGTGATAGATTTGAAACAATCATTCGGACTGATATTATCTCTGATGAAACCACTGATGATAAATTGAACCAAGCACTGAATGAATTACAACCATTTCTTGTGAGCAAGATACAGGGAACAGAATGGCATGTGAATGAAATCAGTGAAGGTAGCGTTGAAATTTATACGTATCAGTTTAACCGCAAAACACTTTCTATTTTTCTATCTTATACAGATTGTTTTACCGATTGGCAAGCACCGAATTTTTTTGAAGATATTTCATTTTTTAGATTTAATAGCAATCAGTATATATTAAGTGTTATTGGTCATGAAAATCTCTTTTTCTGGCAAATTGATGACGCAGAATATCAAGATTTGCAAAAGTTAGGGATAGAACTTTGTTTAAATTGATAAAACCGGTTATACGAGAAAGAAACGTCTATTAGTGCAGACGTTTCTTTTTTATACCTACTTATCGCTAAAATAAATAGACTCGTGTAACTGGCATTTCGGATTGAAGCTAGCATGGCAATAGGGACATGCGCCTGTTTTATATTGAGCGAACGTCAATGTCGTGCGACAACGCCCACAGATTACAGGAGCAGAATCAGTCCTTGGAATTGCTTCAAATGGATGTGTTTCGCAGCTATCATGACATTGATAACAGGCATAATATTTTTGACATGTCAGGCATTTTAAACCGACAATATCATTTTCTTGATGGTAATGACTACATCTTCCCTCAGTATCAATCCCTTTTCCGTAAATAATCATCAAAAAACCTCTTCCCTTTTGTTAACCATTATAATATAATTGGTTAACAAAAAGAAAGGAGTTTTTTATGCGTACAAAAGATATTTCGATGGTGGCGATGATGATGGCAATTATTATTGTTTTAGGAATGATTCCACCGATTCCATTAGGTTTTATTCCAGTACCAATTGTGTTACAAAATTTAGGAATTATGTTAGCAGGGATTGTATTGGGAGCGAAAAGAGGCGGGTTAGCAGTTGCTTTGTTTTTAATCTTAGTTGCTGTAGGGATGCCGTTTTTATCTGGTGGTTCAGGCGGTTTTTCAGTTTTTCTAGGACCGACAACTGGTTATTTAATCGGTTGGTTTATTTCAGCTATTTTAATTGGTTTGGGACAAGAAAAATTTATGACAACAAAAAATTGGGGAATTAAATTTTTAATTGTTGCACTACCAGGTGTCTTGTTGGTCGATTTATTAGGATCAATTGGACTTTCAATCGTGACTGGTATGAATCTATCTGCTGCCATTATTTCCAGTGCTGTTTTCATCCCAGGTGATACTTTAAAAGTAATTCTAGTCATTATCATTGCCGAGCGATTATTGAAAGTTATTTATCGTAAGGAAAGAGTAGTTTATTAATAGAGAATATTAAAAGCACTTAGGAAAATTTTTCTAAGTGCTTTTGTTCACTCATTTAAAAATATTTCAATCACAGGTACCAAAGCATCAGGACGTTTAGTTGGTAATTGCAAGACAATATCATTAGGTTCAATAATGGTTTCTGTGGTTGTAATGACTTCTTCGGGATCAAAACCTCGGTAAAAGACTTCAGAACCATCATTTAAAAATTGCGCATAGCGAATTTTTCCTGCTAAATCTTTTAAATGAATATGGAAATAGGGCCAAGAAAAAATATGCAAGTAGAGACGATTGCCATTTTGAGTATAGCGACAATCAACAGGTGGCACAAAGTCACTTGGACCACATTGTTTAATAGAACGATTGTGGAGATAAAACCATTCACTTAAATCAGAGAATCGTTCTTTAGATTGTTTATCAATTAATCCGCGTCCGTTTGGTCCGGTATTCATTAAGAAATTGCCACCTTTTGCGACAGTGTCAATTAGCATTTGTAAAATTTGTTCGGAGGATTTCCACTGTTGGTTGTCTCGATCGTACCCCCAAGTGCCATTCATTGTTTGACAAGCTTCCCATAGAACTGGGAGTCCATCTTTGTATAAGGGTTTGTCTGGTTGATATTGTTCAGGTGTGGTAATTCCATGACCCAAATCAAAGCGATCGTTAATTAACATTTCTGGTTGTAAGGTTCGACAAATTTTTTCTAAACGACGTGCATCCCAATCGTTTGCACCTTTGCCAACAGACCACTCCTAATCACGATGTGCATAAGAAAAATCAAACCACATATAATCGATTTTGCCGTAATCTGTCAATAATTCTGTTACTTGTGCTGCAAGAAAATCTTGGTATTTTTTTAAATCTCGCTGAGAATTACTTGCTCGATAGGTTTCATCTTCACGACAAGGATGAAGTCCATCAATTGGAAATTCGGGATGATACCAATCAATTAAGGAATGATATAATCCGATTTTTAATCCTGCTTGTCGAAATGCTGGTAAAAGTTCAGCCAGTAAATCGCGGCCAAAAGGTGTATTAGTAATCTTATAATCGGATTCTTTGGTATCCCAAAAAGCAAAGCCTTCATGATGTTTCGTCGTAAATACGACGTACTCTGCACCGGTGGCTTTAATTTCTTGTGCCCATTGATTGGCATCGAATAAATCTGGATCAAAGTGTTCAAAATATTTACGGTAATTTTCTGGTGTAATTTGTTCATTTTGAATCAGAAGTGGCGCCGGAAATTGTTTCAGAGGAGCATCTGACAAAAGATGAGATTCGTGAAATTATTTTATATGCACAACATGCAGGGATTGAAATCATTCCTGATTTCGATAGTCCGGGGCATTTAAAACAAATTCTACGGACACATCCCGAATGGCAGCTACAAAAGAAATTAGCTGATGGCACATTAGAGAAAGATCCTGCTGCGTTGAATATTTGTGATCCCGCAGCCGTGGCGTTCATCTTGTCGATTTACCAAGAATATGCTGAATTATTTACAGATAGTACCTATTTTCATATCGGTGGCGATGAGTTTGTTGATTTTGACCAAATTGAGGCGTATCCAGAATTACGTGCGTATGCCAAAGCAACTTATAGTGAAGCAGCAGAAGGAATCGATACGTTTGTCGCTTATGTCAATCAATTAATTGAAAAAGTGAGTGAGTGGGGATTTGTGCCACGAATCTGGAATGATGGTTTCTTCCGTTTAAATCGTGGGGAACAAGTACCATTAGCTAAAAACGTTGAGATTACTTATTGGACAAAATGACAATATATGGCACCGGTCACAACATTTTTAGAAAAAGAGTATACAGTGATTAATTTTAATGACAATTATTTTTATTATGTGTTAGGTGAAAACGCGGGCTACAGTTATCCGACGTACGAAAAAATTATGACGCAGTGGACGCCCGAAATGTATCCGCAACAACAAATCGTGCCACAGCTGACGTCGCAATTACCAGGCATTGCTTTAGCTATTTGGTGTGACCGACCAGAAGCACAAGAAACTGCGATTTTCTGGGAAATTATGTCGTACCTTTTATTTGCGGCGATGCAAAAATTAACAACACCATTTGCCGATAAACAACAAATTGAAAAAATAATGACAACATACTTTCAATAAGGAGGAGTTTTTATGTGGGGAATCATTGCAACGTGGCGCATGGCATTTGATGGGGTGTCTGCCGCAAGCCAGTTACTCAAAGAGGGCGTAGCAGTTGGTGATGCGATTGAATCGGCGGTCCGTTTAGTGGAAGACAACCCGTTGTATAAATCAGTTGGTTATGGTGGTTTACCGAACATTCAAGGGACGGTGCAGTTAGACGCAGCGTATATGGATGGCGATACCTATCAAATCGGTGGCGTAGCAGGTATGTCAGATGTAAAAAATCCTATTTCTGTAGCGAAACAGCTGAGTAAAGAACGCTTTAATAGTTTTTTAGTGGGTGATGGAGCTCGTGAGTATGCCATTTTGCATGGTTTTGATGTTCAAAATATGTTGACTGATCGAGCGAAGGATGAATGGGAGAGACGTCTAGCCGAAGTCCAAAAAAATCAGTTAAATCCTTACGATGGACATGATACGGTCAGCATGGTGGGACTTGATGTCAGTGGCAGTATGGCAACTGGGACATCTAGCTCAGGTTTATTCATGAAGCAACCTGGTCGCGTGGATGATTCACCTTTAAGTGGTTCGGGTTTCTATGTCGATAGTGAGATTGGAGGAGCTGCTGCCACTGGTTTGGGCGAAGATTTAATGAAGGGCTGCTTGTCTTATGAAATCGTTCGTCTAATGAAAGAAGGACGCACGCCACAAGAAGCCTGCGATCAAGCCGTCTATGATTTTGATAGTCGCTTAACAAAACGCAATAAAAAAGCGGGTGCTTTCTCGTTGATTGCTATGGATTGTCAGGGTGCATGGGGCGTTGCTACAAATGTAGAGTTACCTTTGTTGTGGCAACACAACAACAGAAACCAACGATGTATGTCGCAACACCTGCTCAAAACCAGCAAACAACTATTGAAAAAATTACTGAAGAGTGGTTGGAACAACAACGTAAAAATCCAACTGTCGATTAATCATCAGAAGGTTATCTAAGCAAAAACAATCCGAAAAGAAGATGTGTGGACCTGAATGCTCACAGGATGGACGCTATCTTTTACGGATTGTTTTTTGTCGCTATTATAATGAATCTAACGGGACAATTTTGGTTCCATGAACTTCTGTTACACCTAATGTATCAACAACCTCTTGGGCATTTTCAAAGGTAATACCACCACCGGGTAAAATAATAATTCGCTCGTTGGCATGAGCAATTAAGGCTTTGAGATGGTCATAATTGTCGGCAATTGGTGTGCCGCTTGGTCCACCATGGGTTAGAATACGGGTCACCCCACGTTCTGCTAACCAATCAATTGCTTCAAATTGACGTTCTTTGGCAATTGCATCAAATGCCATATGGAAGGTGATTTGTAATCCTTCTGCGTTATCAATTAACATCTCTAATGCTTCTTCATCCAACCAATTACTAGGTGTTAAACAACCAAAGACCACACCGTCAGTACCTAATTTTTTTGCTTCAATTAAATCCGTGTGCATGATTTTTAATTCAATATCAGTATAGATAAAATCCCCACCGCGTGGACGAATCATTGTCATCACAGTGACACCTTTTTCACCTGTATAACTTAACGCTTCCTCAATCACACCAGTACTTGGCGTTGTCCCACCAACTGCTAAATTGTCGCAAAGTTCGATGCGGTTGGCACCTTTAGCAATTGCTTGAGGTAAATCAGTATAATTTTCTGCACAAAATTCTTTTAACATCTTTTTGCTCCTTTTCTTTTGTTACTAGCATTTTAGCATAAGAATATGCTAAAGTAATGAAGGAAAGATGAGGAATCGAGATGTTAAAAAAAATTGACCGTAGTGCATTATTTTTACAAGAAAATGCACCTTTATTTCAATGTCCATTATGCCATGAACCGATGACCGCTTTAGCCAAAGGAATCATTTGTCCGAATCGTCATCGATTTGATTTGTCGAAAAAGGGAACATTGTATTTTTTAGATCACCAAATTAAAACAGAATATGACCATGAGATGTTTTTACATCGTGGAGCGATGATTCAAAGTGGCATGTATCAACCATTGCTTGATGTTTTAGCACCACTTTGTGAAAATGAACAAATTCTTGATGTTGGTTGTGGCGAAGGAAGTTTCTTAAACAATTTAGCCAAACAAGTTTCTTTAGGAGCGAGCATTGGTTTTGATATTTCAAAAGAAGGCATTTATTTAGCCACCAATCAACCGGCAAATTTATTTTGGTGTGTCGCTGATTTGACGAATTTACCTTTTGCGGATGCATCGTTTTCAACTATCTTGAATATTTTTTCGCCATCCAATTACCAAGAGTTTGACCGTATTTTAAAAACAGATGGTCAAGTAATTAAAGTTGTGCCGCGCAGTGGCTATTTAAAAGAACTACGTGCTGCTTTTTATCCCGAAGATGCGCAAAAACAAAGCTATTCAAATCAACAAGTTGTCGATAAGTTCCAACAAATTTATCCTGATATGACACAAACACAGGTGACCTATGTGTTTGATATTCCTGAAAAAAATCGCTTGTCTTTATTAGAAATGTCACCGTTAGAGTGGGGCGTTTCACCAGAAAGAAAGGCAAAAATTCAAGCAAATCCTCTAACACAAATTACAATTGATTTAGATATCTTAATTAGCAAAAAAAATTGAAGTTTTTTTGAATTTTTCTAGATTAATCCCTTGCAATCAGAGAGTAAGAATGATATATTAATTTCAAGTCATTTTTCATTGGTTTTTATCAGCATCCTGTTCTGATAAAAGTTAGTGAAAAGAGCTTCACTAACGTAACAACTCGCAGTGCTGGACACCGAGTTGGTACGTTTTTTTTATGCACTCAAATACATTTCAATCTTTAAGAAAAAAGTGAGTTATCTTTTGATAAATTTCGATAGATGGTGTTTAATTAAGTCAGATGAAAGCTTTTCAAATGGAGGAGTGAACACAATGAAAAAGTTTACGTATCAAACAGTAAGCAAAACGGCTTTGTTTACATTATTCGTACCTTTTTTACTAACAAGTACAGTAGCCTTAGCCGAAGAGGGGGTACCTACAACTGTAGAAAGTACGGTAGAAACAACAGTTGCTATCGAACCTAATGCATTACAAGTAGCGAATGCTTCGTTAAGCATCAATGTAAATGAGGAACAACTTATTCAAGTAACTGTTTTACCAGAAAATGCTGAAAATAAACAAGTCTCATGGGCAAGTGCCAATGAACAGATTGCTAAAGTTACAGATGGACGTGTGCAAGGACTGAAAGCAGGGACAACGACGATTACTGCGAAAACGGTCAATGGATTGGAGCAAAAAATTAGCGTAACCGTGACAGATCCAGTCATTGAAGTTACAGATTCAGGAGATTCGGGGATTCGTCTTGCTGGATTAACGAGTGTGTTACCACAAGCAGCTACACTAAAAGTAGCAGTTATGCAACAAGAAACAGAAATTTATCAAAAGATTAAAGAAGAAACAAAAGGCGACATTCGTTTATATGACATTCAATTAGTGAATCAATCTGGTGAGGTACAACCCACTGGTACAGTCACAGTCTATATACCAGTCCCAAAAAAATTTAATCAAGAACGAGTGGAACTATATACTTATGATGCGCAAACGAAACAAGTAAAAGCAGTCAAAGGGAAGGTCGAAAAAAATTTTTATGTGTTCGAAACAACCCATTTTTCGTATTACGCATTAGTGGAAACGTTAGATACACAAATTTTAACTGATGGTATTAACCAAGCGACTGCCTTAGCCAAAGACCAGTACACACCTACTAGTTGGGCAGCATTGACGACTACTTTAACCACTGCACAAGATGTTGTGGTGAATGCCCAAGAGCAAGCGGACATTGATGCTGCAGTGAAGAACTTAACGCAAGCAATGGACAATTTAGTTGCGACACCTGATAAAAAGGCATTAGAGCAAGCAATTACGCAAGCGAAAAAAGCCAAACAAACAGACTATGAAGCAACTTCTTGGCAAGCTTTTCAAGAAAAATTAACACAAGCAACAACTGTTTTTGACAATGCGGATGCGACGAAAGAAGAAGTCGCAACGGCAGTCGAACAACTAACAAAAGCGCAAAAAGAATTACAAACAGTACAGGCGAAAGTTGATAAGAGCCAATTATCAGCTGCTATTAAAAAAGCCGAAGCACTGACATCAAAAGAATATACTGAAAAAAGTTGGCAAGCTGTTGAAACAGCGTTAGCAAAAGCCAAAGAAGTCGCAACAAGCGATGCTACGCAAGCGGCGGTGGATGATGCCACAAAAGCACTCACTACGGCTATAGATAAATTAGAAAAACAATCAGAGACACCAGCGGTTGATAAGCAAAAACTGGCAGAAGCTATTAAAAAAGCCGAAAAATTAGCAAAAGAACATTATACGGGTGAAACTTGGAAAGTTTTTGCTGAAAAATTGGCTGCTGCGAAAAAAATTATCGACCAAGCAGATGTTGTGCAACAAAAAGTGGACGATGCTTTAACTGAATTGACAAAAGCAAAAGAGGCATTAATTGCTAAAGCAGATAAAGAAACTTTAGGTAAGTTAATCGATCAAGCGTTAAAACTCAAAGCGATTGATTTTGATATGAAATCATGGGACGCGTTCAAAAATTCTTTAGCAGAAGCACAAGGCGTTTTTAACAATGCGAAAGCGACAGCGCAAGAAATTGCTGATGGTATTAAAAAATTAGAAGCGGATATCGCTGCCTTAAAAGCGGCACGCAATACTAGCACACGTAATAATTTTACTAGAAACACAACGACAAATACAACTCGTCGAAACAGCTCGTTCACTTTACCAAAACGAACCAATACAACGTATCCAACAAGTACGCGTAAAACAAGTTTGTTGCCACGTACAGGTGAACAATTCTCTGACTACTTACCAATTGTTGGGGGCGTGATAGTGATTGCTGGTCTAGTGATTTTCATCAAACGCAGAAAAACAAATTAAGTCAGATGTCTGGGAGAAAGGTTCTCTCAGGCATTTTTTTTGCAAAATAAAAGAAGATGGTAAAAAATAAAAAATTGCGTTATCATTGTTAAGAATATCGATGAACTATTGAAAAAGAAAAGAGGATTTTTTGTGAATCATATTGTTTTATTTGAACCACAGATTCCAGCAAATACTGGAAATATTGCACGTACGTGTGCAGCAACGAATTCACCGTTACATTTAATTGAACCATTAGGCTTTTCTACGGATGATAAGCAGTTAAAACGTGCCGGTTTAGATTATTGGCATGATGTGAATATTACGTATCATAAAAGTTTAGCTGATTTTATGGCAAGCGTAGAAGGTCAAGCAGTCCATTTAATTTCTAAATTTGCGAATAAAGTGTATAGCGAAGAAACCTTTGATGATGGGCGTGACCATTATTTCTTATTTGGGAAAGAAACAACCGGATTGCCAGAAGAATTCATGCGTGAAAATGCAGAGAAATGTCTACGTATCCCAATGAACGACGAACATGTCCGTTCATTAAATCTATCCAACACAGCAGCCCTAATTGTCTATGAAGCATTGCGTCAACAAGGATTTCCCAATTTGGAACTCACGCATCACTACGAAAACGATAAAATCGATTAGGAGTTTATTATGCAACTTTATTTTACACGTCACGGTAAAACAGAGTGGAATCAAGCACGCCGTTTCCAAGGAATGAATGGGGATTCCCCTTTATTGCCCACAAGTTATGAACAAATCCGTTTGTTAGGTGAACATTTAAAAGAGATTCCCTTTGAAGCGATTTATTCTAGTCCGTTAAAACGTGCGCGTGAGACGGCTCAAGGAATCCAACAAGAATTGTTCCATCCGACTGAAATCATCTATAAGGATGGCTTACGAGAAATGGGTTATGGCGAATTAGAAGGTCAAAGCATTGATGACATGTATCAACTATACGGCAATGACTTAACGAATTTACGTCATCATTTAGATCGGTATGATCCATCTGCATTTAACGGAGAAACCACAGAAGAGATGTTGCAGCGAGTGTCATCGGTGATTTTTGAAGCAGTTGCCATACATGATGGTCCCCTGTTATTTGTCGGACACGGCGCTTCTTTTACCGCCACTGTGCAATATTTAGCAGGAAAAAAAGTTTCTGAATTAAAAGCAATGGGCAACTTATTAAATAATAGCTTAACAATTTTAGAAACAGTCGATAAACAAACGCCTTATCATCTTTCTCAGTGGAATGATGTTCGTTTTCTAGCGTAATTTTTTAAGAAAGGAGCGGGAACCATGTTGCCAGAAAAAACGTATGTTGTCGGCAAGGTTGCCGCTATTTTTTTTCAAAATCCAAGTAATTTTTTTAAAGTATTACTCGTTCGCATTGAAGAAACCAATGCCGAATATCGTGAAAAAGAAATAGTGGTAACAGGAAGTTTTGGCGAGGTACAAGAAGAAGAGAGTTATCGTTTCTTTGGTGAAATGGTTGAACATCCAAAATACGGTGAACAATTAAAAGCTGACACGTATCAAAAAGAACAACCTACTTCAGAAAATGGCTTAATTCATTACCTTTCAAGTGAAAAATTTCCAGGAATAGGTAAAAAAACAGCCGAACGAATTGTCGATTTATTAGGTGAACAAGCCATCGACCGTATGATTGCAGAACCAGAATTGTTAGGACAGGTACCTGGGTTAACCGAGAAAAAACAAAAGATGATGTTAGAAACCATTCGTTTAAATTATGGGATGGATCAAGTCATTGTCGGTTTAAATCGTTTTGGCTTTGGTAGTCAGCTGGCCTTTGCAATTTATCAAGCTTATAAAAATACGGCGATTGAAATGATTGAAGAAAATCCGTATCGTTTGGTTGAAGACATTGAAGGTATTGGATTTAAAAAAGCCGATAATATTGCGGAACAATTAGGCATTGAAGCTACTTCGCCTAAACGGATGCGTGCTGCCATTTTGCACCAAATTTTCCAACAATCGATGCAAACCGGCAATACGTATGTCCCTGCACAAGAATTGCTGGATCAAACGATTCGTTTGTTAGAAACGAGTCGACCAGTGGAAATTCATCCAGAACAAGTAGCTGACGTGGTTATCCAGTTGGTCGATCAAGGAAAAATCCAACAAGAGGGCACAAATTTATACGAAAATAGTTTGTTCTTTTCGGAATGGGGCATTGCGACGTCCATTCAACGCTTGTTGCAACGAAAAAAGGAAATCAATTATCCAGAAAAAACGGTGGAAAAATGTTTACGGAAAATTGAAAAACGCTTAGGTATTGTGTATGGTTCGTCTCAAGAAGAGGCTATCAAACAAGCCATTCGTTCGCCGTTATTTATCTTAACAGGAGGACCTGGTACAGGGAAAACCACCGTTATCAATGGAATTGTGCAATTATTTGCGGAATTAAATGAAGTGGATTTAGAACCAAGCAAATACACAGAAGAAACATTTCCTATTTTATTAGCAGCACCAACTGGTCGTGCTGCGAAACGGATGAATGAGACAACAGGTTTACCTAGTGGGACCATTCATCGTTTGTTAGGGTTAAATGGACGCGAAAAAGCAACAGCTATGGCACCTAAAGAATTAGAAGGTGGTTTATTAATTGTCGATGAAATGTCGATGGTCGATACATGGCTAGCCAATACCTTATTTAAATCTATCTCAACGAATATGCAAGTTATTTTTGTTGGGGATAAAGACCAATTACCCTCTGTTGGACCAGGACAAGTCTTGCACGATTTGTTAGAAATTGACGACATTCCCAAACAAGAATTAAACGAGATTTATCGTCAAGGAGATGGTTCAAGTATTATTCCATTAGCGCATGAGATTAAAAATGGTCGGTTGCCACAAAACTTTACACAAAATCAAAAAGACCGTTCCTTTTTTGCTTGTGATGCTTACAAAATTGAACCGATTATTGCGCAAATTGTACAACGTGCTAAAGATCGTGGTTTTACGCCACAAGATATTCAAGTGCTAGCACCTATGTATCGAGGGGCCGCCGGGATTGACGCACTCAATAAAATGATGCAAGAAATCTTTAACCCTAATCCTGATGGCAAGAAAAAAGAAGTGCATTGGAATGAAACGGTGTACCGCATTGGTGACAAAGTCTTGCAGTTAGTCAATTCGCCCGAAGACAATGTCTTTAACGGTGATATGGGGCAAATAGTAGGAATTACGTATGCCAAGAATTCAGAAGATAAAGTGGATGAATTAACAATTCAATTTGATGCCAATGAAGTAACGTATAAACGCAGTGAATGGAATAAAATTACCTTGTCGTATTGTTGTTCGATTCATAAATCGCAAGGTAGTGAGTTTAAAATGGTCATTTTACCGATGGTGCATCAATATCAACGCATGTTGCAACGGAATTTATTGTATACGGCAATTACTCGTAGCAAAGAATTGCTCATTTTATTAGGTGAATTACCGGCTTACCAACAATGTGTGGCGAATGAATCCAATTTGCGTTATACCACCTTAAAAGAACGTATTTTAGGCATTGATTCCTTGTCTTCAACTATGCGCCAACGCATTCATCAATACGAAGAAGCGGATGAAGAGCCATTTGCCGAAGAGGATAATGTGGCACCACTGCCAATAGTTGAGGCGTCAGAGGCACAAACATCTTTGTTTTCAGAAGAAGCTAGTCTGATTGAAGAAGCGTTCGAACAATTACCAGAGTATTTGACAGAAGAGGTCATCCAAACAGGACAAATAGATCCAATGATTGGAATGGCGGGAATTTCTCCTTACGACTTTCAAACCAATTAAAAAAGCGAGTTGCTTTAGCTGAACAGTCTGACAGCAGTCTTAACAAAATACTTATAACCTCCTAAACAGCTGATAATTTCATCGGCTGTTTTCTTTATAAATTAGCCTTATACTCCACTCGTTGCGCCGTGTGCGCCCAATAAACATAAAGTTAAGTAATTATCCGCTAAACTTGTAAAAGCTTCTTCAAAATGCGTAAAAATAATCCTCAAAAACCGACTGGACTTATTAAGGCAATCGAGTTATCATCGTGATGTAAAAGAACGAAAGGAAGAAAATGTACGAAAATTTTAAAACAAAAGTAACACTAAAGAAGCTAAGCAATGAACTCCGTCTGAACACCTACTGGGGCAGTTTTCCAGATACAGAAACCTTTACGAGCGACCTTCTGGGAAAATACGTTACTCCCGAAGAACTACCCAGTTTTCTACAAACGCTAGATATTTGTGAAAACGGAACGCAACTCTGTTTCACTCATACCGAAACGAACATAACTAAAGATGACTGGAGATCTAAAGACTACTATTTTACAATCGAGAGTAACTTTGAAGATTTTAAACAGCTCCTAACTGAAATTGTGAAAAGTCAAAGTACAGATGGAACGAAGTGTAATTTACAAACATTATTAAACCAAGAAGTAACATTTGTAGCAGAAGCTGAAAATAATACAATTCAATCCTTGTTGCAGATGACGGTGCTCAATCCGACAGCAGTCTTAACAAAATACCTATAACCTCAAAACAGCTGATTGGAAATCGTCAGCTATTTTTATAGTGTGTTAGGCATGGGGAGAACATATAGTTGGCGCGAGTCCAGTCGCAGGTAGTTGATGAAACCCTAAGACGAAATCCGTGATAACGAGATGAAGGAACCGGTGTAGTATAACTATCGATCCCGCGAATAGAAATTTGATAAAAGGCCAATTGATGAACGAGAACACGTAGCAGAATCTATTACATCAATTAACGCATTTAAAAAGGAAGGTGTAGCAAGATTTGAATTTATATAAATTTGTATTTTTCTAGAGTTAATATTAAGTTCCCTTATTATACACTTCAAATCCGACTTGCTCAAATTTCTGTATTTGCCTGTTTAAACCGCCAGTTACTTTGGTATTATCCAATAAAATAGTAAGATCTTTGCGTGCTCTTGAACATCCTACATAAAACAGTTTATAGGCACTTAAAATTCCATATATTTGTGACTCCCTAAAACATTTTTTCACATTAGTCACATTTGGTTTTGATATAAATGTTTGATAATCTTGCAGACAAAGTTTATTAAATAAATCGTTTCCCTGAAACATAGTCATTATATTAGACGCACTGTCTTTTAAGTAATCTTTATGAGGTATGAAACTACCCGCATTTAAAGCGCTAATTCTAACTCCCACTTTTTCAGTAATTTTAATTAATTCAAAAGAATATTGATAATAAAATTCTTCTAATGATGAGAGTGAAATATCGGTGTCTGACCAAAGATCAAAAAACTTATACATACTTACCGAAGGATTACTACCATTATCGGCAATGAAAATAACTTCATCGTGACTTTCTCCTTTTACCCCATGTTGTGTGGATACTTTTGGGGACTCTAAGTAGTCATAGAGTTTTACCACCTCATTAATAGGAACATTCAATGCGTCAGAATAACTATCATCTTCCATAATCTCGCTTAATGTTAATGATGTTTGCAGAATTTTTTCCTTTAAGTAAGTTAAAACATTTTGGATAGAGTTTTCGGAAGACGATAATATCGAAGCTAATTCAGCAAGAATTGTATTTAGATTAGCTTTATCTTGATGGTTTGATAATTTCCAATCTTTTATTCCAAGTATCGGCTGCTCTTCCTTAATTTTTTGGACAATTGCGCCGTAGTTATTGGAAGTGTAATTATTATTGATTTCTGCTACTAAAAAGATCAGTCTCATCAAAGAATCAGGGTTGTCTTTGGTGATATTTGTTAATACATCTACTACACTATACTTTTTGCCAAAAGAATAGCGTTCCATTCTACTAAACGTAGTATATAAAGAAGAACAACCGATTTTTTGAAATCTAGATCGATTAGATAGGAATAAAGTTAATGAATTTGGATAATTATTTAAAATTTTAGTCAATTCTTCATCAACATTTTTGCTAATAATTACTCTTGGATTAAAACTAGGAACAATGTCTACCATATCATCAGAGACATTTTGAACGAAACTGGAATCATTGTATATGTTATTTAGTAAACTTATGATCTTCGGAATTGACCGGTAGTTAGTGTTTAAAGCTTTACTAGAATCAAATTCTTTAAAATTTGGTTCAAAGTTTCCATCATAATTTTTGTAAATTTGTTGCATCTTATCACCAAATAGATATAAGGTTGTTCTTTTTCCTCTTAAACTTTCATAAAAAATATTTAGAACATCTACGGTTGTATCCTGATATTCATCAATAAAAACATGCTGGAATTTGTAAGATAATCTATTCTGTATTATTTTATACTTTAGAAAAATTTTACTTGAAAATGAAATCAGGTCATCATGACTTAACCCGCCATAATATAGGGAATTGAAGCTATTTTCATTGTAATATATATTTGTAATATTTCTTCGAAGAGTATCGATACTCAGATCTCCATATTTTTCAATGTACTTTAGATTGCTTTTAGTCTGATTTTCTTTAGCCTCTCTATTATCAATTCTTTGTTGTATACTGTCTTCGTAAGTTTCAAAGTATAAGTCAATAATTTCTTGACTACCAAAATATTGTTTCATGAAACTATTTAAAAATGAATGAATTGTTGAAATAGCAACATTAGGAGAAGAAAAACTATTAGAAAGCTCATCTGCGGCTCTATTGGTGTATGTTATGCACAATACATTATCTTTGGAGTTATTCGAAATAATGTCACGAATCATTTCTCGAATAGTAGTCGTTTTACCACTGCCTGCTGGAGCATTGACAATGAAAAAATTATCTATTTTTCTAGCCACTTTAGCCCCTCCTCAATATAGTAAGGCAACATACTTGTCAATTTATTATTTAGGACAACAGAATACATAAAATCTGTTTTATTTTTTGAAGTACTATTAATAATTTTCCTTACGCCAATAGATGCGTCGTTTGGTATCGAATATTTTAAATTGTCGCTCTTTCTTTTGTCTTTCCACCAAATTTTTGTCTGCGTATCGAATGACTTGATACCATATAATTTACATAACATTGCTTCTTCTAGTGTTCTTGTATAGCCATCCTTTTCACCTTGGAAAGTTAGGCATATATTATCTCTTATTAAAGCATACGGTTCTTTATTTTCTCTACAGGAGTAAATATCTTTAATAGTTTTTGTGTTTTCAGTTTTTGCTCTCATATTTAATAATTTATTTATAGAATCGTTTGTAGATTTGGAAGCTTCTATTTCTTTTTTAGTATTACATTCTTTTCCGTAATCTATATCTGTTATTATTAGCGATTTTATATCTAGATATTTTAGAATAGGTTCATAGTTAACTGCGTATGCCCCTCCGACTTGAACAAATGAAAGATACTGACTCTTTAGTTTAGGAAAGGGCGTTTTATCAGCTTTCAAAAGACTATTAATAAGCATCCGCTCTGTATCACCTTCATACAAAATAACTTTATCCGCAAAAATAATATCGGGAAAGCTAATTGAATAAAAATAGTTGTAAAAATCCAACAATTGAGGGGTACCTTCCAAATTATTATGAAAATTTCTTAAATCATATAAAGAACACTTAAAGCTATCAACTTTTCTGAGTACCCTCAATTGAGATAGCTTAGCACCTCTAACAACTTCGTGTGAGTGTGTAGTGATGAATCCTTGTAATTCTGGTCTAGAGGCAAAATAAGTTAGTAAATATTGCGAAAAAATATATTGCATTTGGGGATGCATATGAGATTCGGGTTCTTCTATTACAAACAAATTAACCAATAATGGATCAATTGTTTTATTAAATTTTTCTAGTTGCAAATGCATATAGATAAGGTTACTATATCCTAATCCTTGCGATGATTCATTTAAATAGTGTTCATCTAACATATACTTTGCACTAGTGATATTCTTAAGTAATGATTTAATGGATTCTTCTGTAATATCCATGTCAATAATGATTTCGTTTGCTTGACCACCGTTCGTCATTGAAATTGAAGACATAGTTTCTTTAAGTGAATTAATGGAAGTATCTTTTACAATTTGATCGATTTTTTCACTTTCGATAGCCTTTAATATTGTATCAGGTAAGCTTTCAATTGTTTTTGCCCACTTTTCATCTTCACTAGCAATATCAACAATATTTTTACTTAAGATTTTACTTCTGTCCGTACTAGTATCATCTAAGGTTCTCCCAGCCATAATTTTTTGAAAATTGAAAAGCTTTATGAAGTTTCTACGATCAACCTTTCCACCATTTTCGAATTTACTATCTGTAAATCTAATAGTTTCTGATAAGGAGTCAAAATATACTTTCAAAATTATTTTCTTAATATTTGCATCGTTATTATTTTCAGAGTCTGAAAGTATTTTTTTAGCACGATGTTCTAGTTTATCGTAATGATTTATTAGATTCTTTCTGAAAAGAGAGTTGTCTACATTATACTCGTAAACAAAATAGAAACTGGAAGAAGATGGATCAAGATCCATTATATAGTCAGCAAAATTTCTTATATCATCATTTGCAGCATCATAATCAATTTGAATTTTTAGCTTAATTGGCTCAATAATTATTTCATTCTGTTCATCTGTATCAGGAAAAATTAAATTACAAATATTGGAGATAATACTTTCTTTTTGTGTTTCTTCTTGAAAAAAAGCTAATATTAGTGGTAAAACTTCGTTTATCCACTTTTGAGTATTAACTACCGAAAAATCTTCACCAGAAAATTTTTCGTTACCAAAATTAAAAATACAATTCAGAAGTTCGACTAGCGAAGTTTTACCACTATTATTAGCTCCAGCAAGAAAAGTAATACCATTTTCTAGATTAAACGTTGCATGTGTAATTTGTCTAAAACCTGAAATTTCGATAGTTTTAATCTTCATATTATCCCCCAATTGTTTATCAATGTTATTTTACTATATTCTAACACGAGATGTATGTAAATACTAAGGAATACTGGAGTATGATTCATCCATAAAACTGCTGAAAGTAGCGGTTTTATGGTATAATAATACTAATAGTCATTTTACTATTTAACAGTATTCAGTAATTTAAAGTAAAAGACAAAATATGTATTAACGAGGAAGTGTCAAGATGTTACGAGATAATCAACAGTTTAATGAATCAATCAAATCAAATTCTGCGTTTTTGGACGAACTACGTCAAAAGATGCCAGAATTTTTTACTGCTACCAAATATGATGAAGAAGGCAATATTGTTGAAGCCTCAACCTTTGATAATGAAAAATTTCAACAAGCTTTAAAAGAACATAATATCGATGAACTTTCTAGTGGCTACCGTTTAGATTTTATTGGCAAAAACTATGCCAAGAAACAAGCAGGCGAACGCCCAACAACGGTGATTGTGCCAGATAATAATCACAACCAAAAAGAAGAAAATAAAAACAGTAAAAATCTATTTTTTACAGGTGATAATCTTGAAGTCTTACGTCACTTGCAACAAAATTATGCCAATAGTGTAGATTTTATTTATATTGATCCCCCTTATAATACAGGTTCGGACGGATTTGTTTATCCAGATAACTTTGAATATTCTGATGAGCAACTCAAAGATATGTTTGCTATAAGTGATGATGAATTAAAAAGATTGAAGTCAATTCAAGGCAAAGCGACCCATAGTGCTTGGCTGACTTTTATGTATCCAAGACTCTATTTAGCAAAGAGAGTACTGAAAGATACCGGTGTGATTTTTATTTCTATTGATGATAATGAACACTCTAACCTTAAATTATTATTAGATGATGTTTTTGGAGAAAATAGTTTTTTAGGAGATATAGTTTGGTTGAAAAAAAGAAAAGGCAGCTTTTTATCAAAAAAAGTTATTAGTATGACAGAAAATTGTATTTTATATGCAAAAAATAACAATGATAGAATTTACTTATATGGGGGGGGAACAAGTGAAAAAGAATCTCAGCCCATTATAAAACGCACTAATTCCTTTAGTAAACTAAAATTTAATAAATGTATAGTTAAGTCAAAATTGAAAGACGGAATTTATGAAAAAGGTGAATATGGAAAGGACGCCACCCCGGTACACCTTGAAAATGATATTGAAGTGAAGGACGGAGTAATAATTACTGATTTCATTTTATCTTCTAATTTTATTTGGAATCAAGATTTTTTAGATTCTGAGTTATCTAAAGGTACGAGAATCGTAATTAATACCTTAAATTTCCAGCCTAGAGCCTTTAGAAAATTTGATGAAAAGAATTTTAAAGGATTTCCAAGTTATATTGACGGTGTCAAAATTTCTGGCACCAACGAAGATGCATATGAAGAATTAGATAATTTGTTTAATCAAAAAAATATCTTTAGCTATACAAAACCTGTGAATTATATTATTGAGTTATTAAAAGCTGCAACAAATTTTAATAAAAATGCATTAATTTTAGATTTCTTCGCTGGCTCATCAACTACAGCTGATGCAGTAATGCAATTGAACGTTGAAGACGGTGGCAATCGACGATACATCATGTGTACCTTACCTGAACCAACCTTTACAGTGAACTCTGATGGTAAAGAAGTTCCAACCAAGGGTGGTGAGACAGCCTACAAAGCCGGCTATAAGTCCATTGATGAAATCTCTCGTGAACGTATCATCCGAGCAGCCAATAAAATCAAGGGCGAGAACCCTTTGCTCACTGAAACACAAGATTTTGGCTTTAAGCATTATCGTGTGGTACCACCAACCCAAGATACATTGGAGAAAATCGATTATGATGACCAGCTACAACTCGACCTATTTGATGATATGATTGATGCGCTTTCTAGTGAAAAATTAGGTGTGGCAGGGAGCGCGTCTGGAATTGATACAATCTTACAGACTTATCTTGCTAAAGATAATTATCAATTTGATGTAGATATAGAGATGGTAGACTTTTCAGGTATCCAATTGCCCTACGTGAATAATCAGAGAATTTATTTGATAGCGAAAAAATGGCAAACAGAGAATACTAAGGCCTTAGTTAACGCAATTGGTAAAAATGAACTGATTGTTCAAACAATTGTGGTTTATGGCTACACGCTTGAGATGGAAAGTTTACGAGAATTAGAGATTGCACTGAATCAATTAGAGAATAAAGTCAATCTGCAAGTGAGATATTAGGAGGCAGAAAGCATGAAGATTCTATTAGAAGAATTACCTCATCAGCTAGAAGCTCTCCAAGCATTGGATGAAGCCTTTTATGGTTTAGATGAACGAACTACAGATCCAGATAAAGATTATGTGTACGCCAATCCGATTATTAAAGGGCGAGGCAATGAGAATACAAACATTGATATCAAGATGGAAACTGGAACGGGTAAAACCTATGTGGGTGTACGTGCCATGTACGATCTGCATCAAAAATATGGTTTATTTAAATTTATTGTTGTGGTTCCTTCACCAGCAATTAAAGAAGGATGGAAAAACTTTATTGAAGCGGATTATGCCAAGCAGCACTTTTCGCAATTTTATGAAAATACACAAATCAACCTCAACGTGATCAATGCCGGAGATTTTAATAGCAAAAAAGGCTTGTTACCAGCCCACTTGGTAGAGTTTATTGAAGGTGATCGTCTAAATTCATCGACGATTCAAGTCTTATTGATTAATGCCGGCATGCTTAATTCTGCATCTATGAAGAAGGATTACGCTCAAACGCTCTTATCTGGTTGGACATCACCCTTAGAAGGACTTAAAGCCACTCGACCGATTGTGATGATTGATGAGCCTCATCGTTTTCCAAGAGATAAGGCGAACTATAAATCGATTACGGCAGTCGAACCGCAAATGATTATCCGTTTTGGGGCCACCTTTCCTGACGTAAAGGTCGGGAAAGGACGCCAAGCAAGCTTTGTGAAAGACTATTACCGCAAACAACCTCAGTTCAACCTGAATGCGGTCTCTTCTTTCAATAACGGTTTAGTTAAAGGGATTGATGTTTATTATCCTAATGTAACTGAAACGGAGTCTAAAGAGCGGTATGTGGTCGAATCAGTAACTAACCAACAACTCGTTCTTAAGCACAATTCAACTCTCTATACTTATGGTAAAGGTGATGACATTGGTTTTGATGGGGACATTTATTATGAGGGTGCCAAGAGACTATCAAATGGACTTGAATTGGAGAAGGGGATGTCTTTCTTACCTGCTACGATGACAAACTCTTACCAAGAACTCATTATTCGCGATGCGATTGAGAAGCATTTTGAGGCAGAAATACCAAATTTCATGCGTGAAAATGAGTATCAACCGAAAGTCAAAACTTTGTCACTCTTCTTTATTGATTCGATCAAGTCATATCGTGATGAAAAAGGATGGTTGAAAGAACTATTTGAGAAGCATCTTAGACGCAAACTAGAAGCACTGATTCGTGAGTTCCGCTTGAAAAAGTTACCTCGAGAGCAAGAATACTTATCTTTTTTACAAGCGACTTTGGCTGATTTGACTGAGAATGTTCACGCAGGCTACTTTGGTGAAGATCGTGGTTCAGGGGATGAAGCTATTCAAGCTGAGGTGGATGACATCTTAAAAAACAAAGAAAAACTACTGTCGTTTAAGGATGGAAAGGGGAATTGGCAAACTCGTCGTTTCTTATTTTCTAAATGGACTCTCCGCGAAGGTTGGGATAATCCCAATGTTTTTATGATTGCCAAGTTACGAACTTCAGGTAGTGAGAATTCTAAGATTCAAGAAGTCGGTCGTGGTTTACGATTACCAGTTGATGAGAATGGTCATCGGCTTTTACAAGATGAGCTTCCGAGCAGATTACGTTTCCTCATTGGTTACGATGAGAAAGACTTTGCAAATAAATTAGTTGCAGAAGTCAATGATGATGCTGTAGTTAAGTTAAATGAAAGTAAACTGACCCCTGCTATGATTCAATTAATTATCGAAAAAACAAATAATTTAGATGAAGAAACTTTATTAGGACAACTCGATGCTGCCAGTATTATTAAGCGCAATAATGATTTTAAAGAGAATGGCTTTGAGAAACTGATTGAATTGTATCCTGTTTTAACTGAAGCGACACAAGTTAAAACAGGAAAAATTACCACAGGTGGTCCTAAAAATAAACAGCGCATCAAGCTCAATAAAGAAAACTGGAATAAAATGCGCCATCTATGGGAGCAATTCTCAAACCGTTATATGTTAGAATTTGACCGTATCAATGACGAGGCTCTGCAGCTACTCATTGATGAAATGATTCGAGATAAGGATAACTTTACACTTCAGTATCCAGAATTCACTCGCAACGAATTGTATTATAATGACGAGAACGGTGAAATGCGTGTACGTGAACAAAAAGCCAATTACGATAGCCGTAAACCGATTACAGGTATGAAATATGGTGAATTTTTATTAAAATTGACCCAACGCACTAAATTGAAACCAGCGCAATTACACAAAAGCTTATTAAGTGCTTTAAAAGAAACCTATGGTGGCAATAAAGATTATTTAAATGAATTAACACTTAGCAATTTAGTCCGTGATTTTAAAGATCGATTTGAAAAGCGTTATGCTCAAAGTTATCGCTACCATCCTCTTGAATTTCAGGCCAGTACGTCTGTTTTTGATGTGATGAAGAATGATTTTAAAGAGGATATTTTAGCAACTATTATTGGTATCAATGAAGACAGCGATATAGTAGATGATGGACGACAACTCTATGAAATTCCGCCACTTCGTTACGATTCAATGAAACCCGAAAGAGAACTATTGAAGTACGGATATGGTTCAAATATCCTTTCTTTTGGTAAATTACCTAAAAAAGCGATTCAAGTTCCAAAGTATATGGGTGGGACCACAACTCCTGACTTTGTTTATATTGTTGAGCGAGAAGATAAGTCACATGTTTATTTATTGGTCGAAACCAAAGCAGAGGGGTCAGGGAAGCGTCTTAGCGATGAGCAGATTGTGGCAATACAAGAGCGTTTCTTTGGAGCTTTGAAACAATATGGTGTCGAATATCAGGAGGCAACGGCAGCACAAGATGTATACGATAAATTAAGAAAGGTGGCAAAGTTAAATGACAAATAATTTGATGGATTTAGGGAGAACTGGTGAAATTGCAAAAACGGGTGCTAAACCTAAATTACCCACAACGATTCCGAATTTAACAGATACAATGCTCGATGTGTACCGTATACCACTAAAATATTTGTACTATAACGATGAAAATGGGCGTATTTCCACACAGATTAAAAGAGAATTTGGTACTTTAACAGCTCAAACGGATGAAATAAACCCTGACTACAACAACAAGATAGCAATGTTTATTGAAGAAGATAATGCGACTGCTTTAAAAAAGACTAAAAAATCGATCAAAGAAAAAGGCCAACAAGTTTATGGTTATGTACTGCAAGATGGACGTATTATTGACGGTAATCGTCGTTTTACTGCATTGAGACAATTACAAACAGAAATTGGTACGAGTCAATATTTCGAAGCTGTTATCCTACCCTTTACTTATGATGCAAAAGCTAATCGAGCTCAAATTAAACGACTAGAGCTGGCAATCCAAATGGGTACGGAAGAAAAGTTACAGTATGATCCTGTTGATTTAGCAGTAGATATCTACCAAACAATTATACGTGATGGTTTGATGACGAAAAAAGATTATTCAAATGAGGCTAATATGACCGTAAAAGAAATTGAAAATCGAATTGCAACTGTTGAATTAGCTCATGATTTTCTTCATTTTATTAATGCGTCTCCAGAGGCATATTTTATTATTAAAGATGCTAAACTCTACAACCCTCTTTTTGAACTTGCAAAAAAATTTGCGACAAGTTTTCCTAATCAAGGACCAAAGTATGAACAGACTAAGGAGAGTGCTTTTAGCCTACTTGGGAAAATGGTTCATACCGGTGGGGATACAGTAAGAGAAGTTCGCGACTATTTAAAGAATATTGTTAGTTCAGCTGATAATGATGATTATAATGACTCTATCGAAGAGTTTGTCGAAGTATTTCGTGATAAACTAGAAAGTGGACCAATTCATTCAGCGGCAGATTACCGTAAACGTTTAGAAGAAGCAACACCTGAATTACGTCAGATCACTGAAGTATACAATAAGACTGTCAACCGTCAAAATCGTGGCAAGAACGTAGATAGTTTTATTGCAAATATAAAAGAAACGCTAAACACATTAAATGATATGAAGCGTGGAAATGGCTTAACAGGTAATTTGCAGTTTACTAATTTTTCTAAAGATCAAGTTGTCGAGATCCGCGACACTCTCATTAATATCAATCTGATTAGTGGAGATCTAATAGAGGTGTATGAAGATGAGCTTTAATGTCAAGTTGGTTGGCAATGAAGGTATGTTCAAGTTCATTGACAACGAAGATGGCATTTTAAAGACTCGAAAAATGAGTCGATTTTTGGAGAGGTATCATTCTTTTTTTCAAAACCTTGACCAATTAGAACTTTCAAGTGAGTTGAATTATGTTCAGCTCACTGAATTGATTACAAAACTTAATGATAGATTAGATGACAATTTAGAAATAGATGAAGAAGTACGCGTGTTTATTGAACAAAATAGCTATGCAATAGACGAACAGAAAATTGCCGGGATAACTATTAAAGAATACGATAATCGTTGGAACTTAGAATTACAACAATTTGAAGAAATTATTGATCAAGAAATCAGTCGTCCCTTGAAACCACAACAAATTCAGGCAAGTTTTTATTTATCAACTATGAAGCGTGCTGCAAATTTTAGTGTACCTGGGGCTGGCAAGACTGCGATGACCTACGGTGCTTTTGCTTATCTATCTTCTTCAGCCATAAATGAAGTCAATAAAGTGTTAGTGATTTCTCCACTTAATGCCTTTGAGGCGTGGCGCACAGAGTTTATTGAGGTGTTTGGCGACAAGCGTTCACTCCATTTTATGAATTTGAAAAATTTTAATAATCCAGGAGATATTCGAACAAATTGGGGAGTTGCTAACGTGATTGTGATTAATTATGAATCACTTTTTGGCTGGAAACTATCTGTCTTAAATGCCTTAATTGACGAAAAGACGATGATTGTGTTCGACGAGGTTCATCGTATAAAAAATCCAGTTGGGAAACGAGCCCAAAGTGCCTTAGAGCTAGGAAAGCAATCACGTTATCGTTACGTACTTACAGGAACTCCTATCCCAAATTCTTACAAAGATGTCTACAATTTTCTCCATTTGCTCTATGATAATGAGTATGAGTCCTTCTTTAGCTGGGATATCCATGATTTAGAAGCATCGAACGCTAACGAAATTAATGAGAAGTTACAGCCATTTTTTTGGCGTACAACAAAAAAAGATTTGAATGTCCCTGAAGCGGAACCAGACCAACTCCTCATCATCCAACCCAGTGAGAGACAAGTAGATTTAGCTAAAACGATCCATGAAGTTGAAACGAATGTTTTAGGACGATATATTCGTTTATTGCAAGCGTCAACTAATCCGGCACTCTTGACTGAAAAAATTAATTTGAATGATTTAGGTTTTTTATTTGATGAAATAGACTATTCGATTGAATCTGCACTAGATCAAGTTGAGCAAAATAAAGCGAAACAACGTATGTATTTTGATGCTGGCGTAGAATCAATGGTGACACCTAAGTTTACTGCAGGAATACAACTAATTGAACAACTGATTGCTGAAGGGAAAAAAGTTATTGTATGGGGAATGTTTGTTGGGACTATGCGTAAAATACACAATGTGTTAAGTGAAAGAGGAATACTTTCACATTTGATTTACGGGCAAACGCCTAAAGAAGATCGTGTTGAATTGATTAATGAGTTTCGTAATGGCCCCGTTCAAGTCCTCATTTCAAACCCTGCGACTTTAGGAGAATCTATCTCATTGCATCAATCAGTTCATGATGCTGTTTATTTTGAATACAATTTCAATCTGACTTTTATGTTACAATCTCGAGATCGTATTCATCGATTAGGTCTAGATGATAATCAATATACTCGCTATTATTACTTGATGACAGATGGAAATAATGCGCATAACGGCTTCATTGACCAATTAGTCTATGATCGGCTGAAAGAAAAAGAGCTAGTGATGATGAATGCCATAGAAGGTAATTTGTTACTTCCAGAGGTAGGAGATGATTATTTGGAGGATGTGAAGAAAATAATCACAAAGATTAGAGTATAGAATATTAATTACAAAATGATTGAACAGTGGACCGGATAAATTATTTGCTAATCGTTGCTTTTTGGACTTGTTGATTTTTTAATGTTAATTGACTTATCTTTAATATACGATTGCCTATTTAATACAACTTGTCATTTCGATACTTATTGGTCTATATCAGAAATAAAAACAGTAGCGAATTTAATAGTCGCTACTGTTTTTATTTACTGGGTTATAGGCTTTTTATCGGACTACTGACTGACATCACACCTTTGTGCAATTCGCTTTTTTTTAGCACCAAAAAAGTTGTGTCGTTAAAGCAATCGCTAAATCGTACGGTCCTTTTCCTAACACTTCGCCATCTGCTTGTGAGAATTGTGGTGTCGGCGAAACAAGCCGTACTTTCGTTCCGGAAAGATGGTGGTAATATTTTGATAAATGATGTTTTTTTCGTAGCAATAAAAAAATTAACCAGGCTATTTTATACATGGGTAAACGCTCAACGACGACTAAATCAAGCGTGGTTTTGTTGATGTCAGCCATTGGTGCAATCCCCACACCTCCACCAAAATAGGGATGATTTGTGGTAGTACATAAAAAAGCTTTGTCGTAATGATACGTCTGACCATTGGCTTCAATTAAAATTGGAAAGCCTTTTTGTTTGAATAAGACATGAATAACAGAAGCGATATAAGAAAATGAGCCAAGATTGTATTTATTTAAATTCTCTTTTGTTACAGAATGATTGGTGCGATGAACAATGGCAGCATCTAAACCAATGCCGATATTATTCACGCTAATACCACTACGTTCTTGAATCGCTTCTTCATAAGTCAAAATATTGACACTTCGCGGTTGTGTTGTGTGAATTATTCGTTGGAAAGCTTGTTCGGCTTCTCTTGGTAAACCAATGCCTCGAGCAAAATCATTTCCTGACCCCGCAGGAATATACGCAATCGGCCGTTCTTTGCCCATCATTTTTAATTGGTTAATGACTTGATGTAGCGTACCATCTCCGCCAATGACAACTAGTAAGGGAAAATATTCCTTGGTTGATTCAGAATCAAAAGGACGTAACGTATGCTCTGCCAGTTCTGCCACGAGTTCTAGTTCATGATCAGGGTATTGGGTCAGGTAGGTTGTAAAAGAATAGTTCTGCTGTTTCATTAATGAACAAATCTGATCACTAACTTTTTTTCCGTTTCCTCCGCCAGCTGCTTGATTGACGAGAAGATAGTAATGAAATTTCATAATAGTTATTATCTCCAAAATTTTTTCTGCTAAATATTATAACATGGAACGAATCAGAGTGTGTAAAAAAGGAATTTTCCATAAAAAAATGCAAAAAAATAGAATCCGATGAGAGAGGGTAGTCAATCTATCTGTCGTTCATAGATTAAGTGTGATAACAATGGAAGGTTCTGATGTCCACTTCGTCTTGTTTTTATCTCGTCGGATTCCTATTCAGTTAGTAAGGAGTTATTCAAATTCCCACATCCTTTTCGTTTACTCGAAGATTCACAACAATTCTTTTCAACAGCTCCTACGTCGGCTGTATTACTGGGAATTACTGCTCCTTACACTTATTTTATACCATGCTATGTCGATTTTTGCAAGCGATTACACTTTTACCGGTAATTGTTATTTAATAAAGAAAGGATTTACATTTACGAAGGTCGTCTGCTATAATTTAATCTGTTAAGGGGAGTGAATGAATGAAATATTATCATCTTATTAGTGGTTCGATGATGTTGTTTGGCGTCCAGTATTTGCTACAAAATATTTTACAAATCCCTCTTGCTGCATGGGTCAGAATACTTTTTTTTATTTTACAGTTTATTATTTTTATTGCGTATGCTTTGTTACTATGTGTCTTGCTATTTGCTTCGAAACGGCAAAAAAGAACCTTTAAGCAACAACCGAAGCAACCACATACACCAGCAAATATGCAAAAGATAATTTCGTTAAATAATTTACCCAAGGCCTGATCCAAGGTTTTTTTTTATGCACAAAAAAGAGGTTGTACTCACAACCTCTCGCTGACTTATACTTTTTCTGCAAAGTGTAATTTACTATCAATATAATACATAACTGGCGCTGAAATGGTCATGATGATGAATTCACTTAACGCAGTTGTACCGTAAGTTGGCCAAAATGGTAATTCCAATGTGATAGTTAACATTAAAGCAATTAAAAACATACTTGCTGTAAAGAATAGAATGTTTAATACCATCCGTACTTTCACATCTTTAATGACATTTTGTAAAAAGGCCGTTAACGTTAGCGCCAATAGCGTTTGTCCGCCACCAAAAATGACATCAAAAATACCAAAACCAAAAAATAAATTATAGACAAGAACACCGCCGAAGACGCCCCACATGAGTTTGCGATTAAACACAACTAAATGGTTTAAGCTTTCAGATAAACGAAATTGGATCGCACCTGATGAAAAGGGTAAAATAAAACTTAAGACGACATATAACCCCATAATGATGGCATTGACGATAATGAGATATAATTTGTTGTTCCGATGAGTTGACATTGTTTTTCCTTCTTTCTCCGAGTTTTGATGACGCGGGATGGTTGATGAACCGCGGTCTGTAAAAAGAGCAACAGATTACATTGTAGAAGGCTTTAACAAGAAAGTCAATGAAAAACTAAAAGAGGCTGTGACCAGAGTGTGTTGTCACAGCCTTTTTTGTATTAAGCATTTAAATCTTCAATTTCAACAACTTTAAATTGTTTGTTTTCTAATTGCGCAATAATTTTATCACGGAGTTCAAGACTTGTTCCTGAAGGTAATGTGATTAATGTACGACGAATAAATTCATCTTTGCCGACGTCTAACGTAATGCAACTAGCGATGTTGCTATACTTGGAAATGATTTTAGAAATCGCGGCAAGGTCTCCTTGTTTCCCAGTTGAAGCAATCGTTAAAACATAACTACCATCTTCAATACTCCACGATTGTGCAAGCATATTTAATAACGAACTGTGCGTTAAAATTCCATAAAATTGATTGTCGTAATCTAAGACGGCGATATAAGGTAATTCTTTAATAGTAAAGAATACGTGGAAGAATGAGTCCGTCACATGAATGAATTTTGTAGCATTTTTTAACAGATATGTCACAGGGAGCGTCATATCACCACCATTGGCTTTATGGCGATAAATATGCATTTTATAAATATTTCCACGGAAAATTTTGCATGACTTATCTAAAATTGGTACACAGCGATAACCAGATTCTTCTAAGATTTCTAGAGCTTCAGCAAGTGTATTTGTTTCGTTGACTGTTGTTAAATCTTGCTTTTTATATACCATTGTTTTTAATAACATTTTTCTTCCTCCATTTACGATTTTTTGACAGTCTTATCATACCACAAATTAACATAAAACTGGTCGGATAATTGACAGTATTTGAAAATCATGGTAACTTTACTAAATATGAAATCATTTTGAAAAATGAGCAGGAGGCAAAGAAATGGCCGGAAAAAAAGCAGCGTTAGCTTGTTCTGTTTGTGGTTCTCGTAACTATTCGAAATCAGTCAGCGAAGGCAAAAAAGGCGAACGTTTAGAGATTAATAAATTCTGTAAATATTGCAATCAATACACACTACATAGAGAAACAAAGTAAGGGGGAGCATCATGAATTTTTTACGTAGCGTCAAAGACGAAATGAAAAAAGTCACATGGCCATCAGGAAAAAAATTACGCAAAGACGTAATCGTGGTTATTGAGACTTCATTGATTTTTGCTGTCTTATTTTATCTTATGGATACAGGCATCCAATCATTATTTAGTTGGATTATAAAATAGTTGTTTGACAATGTCAGACTAGCGAAATTAGCCTAAGGGTGTTATACTGTGTGATGAGTGAAAAACTTCGGGGATTATCTGAGGTTTTTTTATTATTCCGTGAAAACAAATGATTTGTTGAAGCAACATTCGGGTTGAATTCCACCCGATAACCAGAGGGATTCAATTTATAAAAAGATAGGGAGCCAAAATAATGGAGTCTTTTGAAAAAAGTTGGTACGTACTACACACATATTCAGGTTATGAAAATAGAGTAAAAGCAAATATCGAATCTCGTGCACAAAGCATGGGAATGGGTGATTTTATTTTCCGTGTAGTGGTTCCAGAAGAAACAGAAGTAGAAGTGAAAAATGGAAAAGAAAAAGAAATCGTTCATAAAACTTTCCCAGGTTATGTATTAGTTGAAATGATGATGACGGATGAATCATGGTATGTTGTCCGTAACACACCAGGTGTAACTGGTTTCGTTGGCTCACATGGTGCCGGAAGCAAACCAGCCCCATTGTTACAAGAAGAAATCAATTCAATTTTACGTTCATTAGGTATGAGCACACGTTCTGTAGACTTAGAAGTACAAGTCGGCGACACAGTGAAAATTATTGAAGGTGCGTTTGCTGGTTTAGAAGGTCACGTGACCGAAGTAGACACTGAAAAAGAAAAATTAAAAGTAAATATCAATATGTTTGGTCGCGAAACAAGTACAGAGTTAGACTTTGAACAAGTAGACAACATTGATTAATTTGAAAGAGCAAAGTAATGTTTGCTCTTTTTTTCTTGCGTAAGTTTCGCTATGCTTAAATAAATTCTTTAGAAAGTTAGCTGGGTTTGTCCAACGGCTCAAGTCCTCATTGGTTGTGAACCTCAAGGAACGCCGCCACATTGTTGGCAATGGGTCGCAAATGGCAAGTCTTCTGTTGCACATAAAGGGTTACTATCGGCTGGAAAAGTGATTGCGACAACAGCCTATGATTTATTCACACAACCAGAATTAGTGGAACAAGCAAAACAAGAACACAAACAAACAGTCGGTAGCAAAGGGTGTCAATCCGCAATTCCAGCGGACGTATTGCCTCGTTAATTCACTTTGCGACCGAATTCAAGATAGATGAGGTGGAAACATGGAACAACTAAAATATCGCAGTGTCTTTGATATCATTGGACCGATTATGGTCGGTCCAAGTAGTTCACACACAGCAGGAGCAGCACGGATTGGTAAAGTGGTACGTAAGATTTTTGGTGAACAACCAGATACCGTAGATATTTATTTATATGAATCATTTGCTAAAACGTATCGTGGACATGGAACGGATATTGCGCTAGTTGGTGGATTATTAGGGATGGAACCTGATGATCCTCAGTTAGCAGATTCATTAAAAATCGCGCATGAAAATGGCATGGAAGTCTTATTTGTTCCGAAACAAGAAAAAGCGGAACACCCCAATATGGTTCAGTTGAAAATTACTAAAGGCGACCGTAAATTAACCGTGACAGGTAAATCAATCGGTGGTGGGAACATTCAAATTTCCGAATTAAATGGGTTTAAGTTATCTCTTTCTTTAGGTGTACCAACATTTATTATCGTTCATCAAGATGTTCCGGGAATGATTGCACAAGTCAGTCAATTATTGTCGGATGCCGCAGTAAATATCGGGACAATGACCGTGACTCGTGAATCAAAAGGTGAAAAAGCGATTATGATTATTGAAGTGGATGAGCGTAACGAAGCGATTTTAGAGCAGATTCGTGCCTTAGATTCGATTTATAGTGCCTCGTATTTTGGATAAAGGAGCAAGCAGATGTTTTTTTCAATTGAAGAATTAGTACAACAAAGTCGTGAATATCCCTCTGTTGCTGAATTAATGATTGCGACAGAAATTGAGTTGACAGGACGCACACGTGAACAAATTATTGAATTAATGGAACGCAATTTGCAAGTCATGGAACGTTCAGTCGAAGAAGGCGTAGCAGGTGTGACATCTGTGACGGGATTAACAGGAGGCGATTCGCCTAAAATGAACGACTACATTGCAGCCGGCGATTTTCTAAGTGGTGAAACAATTTTAACGGCTGTTCGTAATGCGATTGCTGTCAATGAAGTGAATGCGAAAATGGGGTTGATTTGTGCCACACCAACAGCAGGGAGTGCTGGCGTGGTCCCCGGTGTTTTGATGGCGTGTCGTGAACGATTGGCGTTGTCGCGCGCCCAACAATTAGATTTCTTATTCACTGCGGGAGCATTTGGTTTAGTAATGGCAAACAATGCGTCAATTTCTGGGGCTGAGGGTGGTTGCCAAGCAGAAGTCGGATCTGCTAGTGCGATGGCCTCTGCTGCATTAGCCGCAGCAAAAGGCGGCAATGCCCATCAATCAGCTCAAGCAGTAGCGATTACGTTAAAAAATATGATGGGACTCATTTGTGACCCAGTAGCGGGTTTAGTGGAAGTTCCTTGTGTAAAACGTAATGCTCTGGGGTCTTCACAAGCATTTATTTCAGCAGATATGGCGTTAGCCGGTATTGAAAGTGTGATTCCACCCGATGAAGTAGTGGAAGCAATGTATCAAGTAGGCCGTCAAATGCCCGCTACTTTCCGAGAAACAGCAGAAGGTGGTCTAGCAGTAACACCAACAGCACAACGACTAACGAAAGAGATTTTAGCTAAACAATCTTAACTGTGAGAAAATTTCTCGTTCGTCGTAGTTATGAATAACTATGATAATTTTCTGAAAATTAGTTGTTTTAGTTTTCAAGTATGATACAATAAATCTCATCGAATACTAAAAAATAACCACACTGACTTCACAAAAACCAGCAAGTCTAGTGCGTAAGCATGAACAAACACAAGAGGCAAGATTCCGTTTGAGAATCTTGCCTCTTTTACATATACGAATGAATTGCTTCACGTGTAGGCATGCCACTTTGAGCACCTAGTTGTTGGACGGAAAGTGATGCACCGATTGTGGCAAATCGAACGGCATCAGCAAATGATTTTTGTTCAGCTAATTCTGCTGCCAATAACCCATTAAATGTATCTCCAGCACCAGTTGTGTCGACAACTGTGACAGCTAAGGCAGGGATTGTCGTGACACTATTGTTTTCAACGAAAGAAGTTCCTTGTTTGCCACGTGTGACCAATAAACGAGTGGCATGTTGCTTACTCCAAGCAAGCATCGCTGCTTCTAACGCTTCATCAGAAGTGAATTCTTTTCCAATCATTTGCGCAAACTCTGTTTCATTGGGGGTGATGATGTCGATATCAGGTAATAATTCCAAACAATCTACATGAAAAGGCGCTGGATTCAAAATCGTTGTTAATCCGGATTGTTTAGCTAATTTTAAGCCAGTCGCTACAGTTGCCAATGGAATTTCTAGTTGTGTTAAAAAAGTATCAGTCGCTTGCCACTGTTGCACAAGTGTCTCATCGATTGTGCACGTTGCATTGGCACCAGGTAAAACGACGATAGCATTGTCTTGCGGTAACTTGAAAATTGCCGCTATTCCTGTGGCGTGATTGTTCTCTTTTGTGACTTGCAACGTGAGCGATTCTTGATTTAAAGTTGTTAAGATTTTATCCGCAAAGGCATCGTTTCCGACTGTCCCAATTAAAGTGGTCGCATCATTGACTCGTGAAGCTGCGACTGCTTGATTGGCACCTTTCCCCCCAATAAAATAATCGACGTCTTCACCTAATAAGGTTTGACCGATGATCGGTAATTGATTTGTCTTCATGACAATATCCATATTTAGACTACCTAAAACAATAACAGACATCTTTGCTCCTCCTTCACATTATTCGTTCCATAAAAAGGTTTGTAATAGTTGATCAACTTCGGTATTTTCATGTAGTTGACTGTGCTGTGCATTTGTAGAAATAATTGTATACGAAATCGGTAAGTGATGTTCTTTTAACAAAGCGTACACTGACAAAGCACTACTTAAAGGAACCGTACCATCGCTTAAATCCATTTCACTTAGTTGTCCAGCAATCAATTGGACAGCAAAGGTAGGCATTGTTGGCATCATCGCTTGATAATCTTGATACCTTGCAGAATATTTTGTGGGTCCATTCCTTAATAAATCATCTAATGTTTGACTAGTAGCAACAAAATCATTGAAGGGTGCACCGATAGCCGAAAATTTTTCTACCTGTGGCAAAGTCGCATCTTCTCCATAAGTTCCTAGATACCGTAGACTGCTGACACCGCCCATTGAATGGCCTACTAAATTGACTTTTTCAACGCCAAATGTTTCCTTTAGGTAAGCCAGTGCTGCGCGCAGCCATTCTGCTTGGTTCCATTCATGACTTTCATTGTCTTGAAATAAAACTTGAATCATTGGATTGGTTGCTTCACCAGTTAATTCGCCTTCTGCTTGAATTTCGCCATCACTGGTGATGGTTAGCGTCATTTCTTTGGTAGCAACGTTATTTTCTTCCATTCGTTTTATTAAATGCCCAAAAGAGGAAGGTCCACCAGCATACCCATGGATGAATAAAGTAGGCGTGGTCGTTTTTTGGTCAACGACATCACTCGTTGTGGTAGTTGGTTCTTCATTTAAAAGGATGGCAGAAGTTGACGTAGGGGCTTTTTGGCTACAAGCTGTCAATATAAATAAACTTAGGATAAAAAATAATCGCTTCATATTATAGAACCTCTTTTTTTACATTTAGTATATGCTTGAAGAAATAAAAAAGAAAGTCTTACTGAAAAAATGAAAAAAGTGCATCAAAACTCTTGCTATTTTTTTTCATTTTGCTATAATGTTCAAGTGTGCATCGGAACACATCGTTTTGCGTGCACTGAAACAAGTGGGAGGAGAAATTTTGATCTCCAATTAACCACATCACGGACTCAAGGAGGTATGTCTCGTGGCAAAAAAAGTAGAAAAACTAGTTAAATTGCAAATTCCTGCAGGTAAAGCAACACCAGCACCACCAGTAGGTCCTGCATTAGGTCAAGCAGGTGTGAACATCATGGGATTCACAAAAGAATTCAACGCTCGCACAGCAGATCAAGCAGGTTTAATTATTCCGGTTGTTATTTCTGTATACGAAGACCGTTCATTCACATTCGTTACAAAAACACCGCCAGCAGCAGTATTATTGAAAAAAGCTGCAAAAATTGATAAAGGTTCAGGTGAACCAAACAAAAATAAAGTTGCTAAAGTTACTAGCGATCAAGTAAAAGAAATCGCTGAGTTGAAAATGGAAGACCTAAACGCAGCTAGCGTTGAAGCAGCTATGCGCATGGTCGAAGGAACTGCACGAAGCATGGGAATCACTGTAGAATAATTTTTACATTGAAACCTAAGGAAGTAGCTTCTCAGTTGGCTCTGTATTGAAAGATATAGAACACGTGGGAGGTTCTACCGTTATAACCACATCAAGGAGGAAACACAAAATGGCTAAAAAAAGCAAAAAAATGCAAGAAGCATTAAAAAAAGTTGATGCAACAAAAGCTTATTCAGTTGAAGAAGCAGTAGCATTAGCAAAAGACACAAATATTGCAAAATTCGACGCAACTGTTGAAGTTGCTTACCGTCTAAATGTAGACCCTAAAAAAGCGGATCAACAAATCCGTGGCGCGGTGGTTCTACCAAACGGAACTGGTAAAACTCAAAAAGTTTTAGTATTCGCTAAAGGTGAAAAAGCTAAAGAAGCAGAAGCTGCTGGAGCTGATTACGTAGGCGAAGCTGACTTAGCTCAAAAAATTCAAGGTGGCTGGTTCGACTTTGACGTTGTAGTAGCAACACCTGATATGATGGCTGAAGTTGGTAAATTAGGACGCGTATTAGGCCCTAAAGGTTTAATGCCTAACCCTAAAACTGGTACTGTTACAATGGACGTTACTAAAGCAATTAACGAAGTAAAAGCTGGTAAAGTAACTTACCGTGTAGACCGTAACGGAAACATTCATGTTCCAATCGGTAAAGTATCATTCGACAACGAAAAACTTGTTGAAAACTTTAAAACTATCCATGATGTATTAGTGAAAGCTAAACCATCAGCAGCTAAAGGAACTTACATGAAAAACATCACAGTGACAACTACATTCGGTCCTGGTGTACATGTAGATTCAGCTTCTTTCTAAAAAAATTAGAAAATAAATAAAAATAGTTGACTCAAACACCTTTCTTATGGTAAGGTGTTTGAGGTTAATAATTAACTGTACCGAAGACAGTAGGTGACTTTTGTCATAATTCCTACCGAGGACTTTATTGAGAAACTTCAATTGTCCCTCTATGTCTACGGTGGCATAGAGTTTTTTATTGTCTATTGAGAAGAAAAACTCTTCCATCAAAACCAGGAGGTGAATTTAAATAATGAGTGAAGCAGCTATCGCTAAAAAAGCAGCGATTGTTGAAGAAGTGAGTGAAAAATTCAAAGCAGCAGCTTCTGTAGTAGTTGTAGACTACCGTGGATTAACTGTTGATGAAGTAACTCGTTTACGTAAACAATTGCGTGAAGCTAACGTGGAAATGAAAGTTATCAAAAACTCTATCCTTTCACGTGCCGCTGAAGCAGCTGGTCTAGAAGGCATGAATGAAGTATTCACTGGCCCAACAGCAGTCGCTTTCAGTAACGACGATGTAGTCGCACCTGCGAAAATCATCGATGAATTTGCGAAAGACGCAAAAGCATTAGAAATCAAAGGCGGTATCATCGAAGGCAAAGTATCTTCATTGGAAGAAATTACTGCATTGGCGAAATTGCCAAACCGCGAAGGTCTTTTATCTATGCTTTTATCTGTACTACAAGCGCCAGTCCGCAACGTGGCTTACGCTATCAATGCAGTCGCAGAAAAAGAAGACGGAGATGCAGCTTAATTGCCGCATGATACACAATTAATTAAACTATAAAACTTTACCTATAATGGAGGAAAACAAAAATGGCATTGAACATTGAAAACATTGTCGAAGAGCTAAAAGGCGCGACAATCTTAGAATTAAACGACTTAGTTAAAGCTATCGAAGAAGAATTTGGCGTATCTGCTGCTGCTCCTGTAGCTGTAGCTGCTGCTGGTGGCGCTGCTGAAGAAGAACAAACAGAATTTACTGTTGAATTAACTGCAGCTGGCGATCAAAAAGTTAAAGTTATCAAAGCAGTTCGTGAAGCAACTGGCTTAGGCTTGAAAGAAGCTAAAGCTGTAGTTGATGGTGCTCCATCAGCTGTTAAAGAAGGCGTATCTAAAGACGAAGCTGAAGCATTAAAAGCTGCTTTAGAAGAAGTTGGCGCTTCTGTAACTGTAAAATAATCATTATTAATGATTTTGAACCTAGAAAACTTGATTATTCAAGTCTTCTAGGTTTTTTTGTCTCATAAAGGAGGAAGGTACATTGTCAGATAAGTTTGATTTGGATCGTTTTGTCACAAAACACCAAGAAGATTATGAAACGGCTTTGTCAGAAATTCAACAAGGGAAAAAGCAAAGCCATTGGATGTGGTATATTTTTCCACAATTAAAAGGGTTAGGAAAAAGTGACAGGGCTGAATTTTATGGTATTGCTTCTTTACCGGAAGCCGTGGCATTTTTACAACATCCATTGTTAGGAAGTCATCTAAAAGAAATCACCACAGCTTTATTGCCACAAACAGCGACAGCACGAGAAATTTTTGGGAAACCTGATGATCGTAAATTGCATTCTTCAATGACATTATTTGCTTTAGTTGAAGACGATTCTCTTTTTCAGGATGTATTAGATAAATTTTTTGCGGGTGTTTATGATGAAAAGACACTGAAATTGTTAGGTATTCGTTAAAAAAGCAGATTGAGAATATTCTCAATCTGCTTTTTTAATTTGGATTAATTCCTAATGCAATGCGTCCAAAACGACTAATACGAGTCATCTTCCAGGCAGGTGACCAGACAATATTGACTGTCACATCGTTAATCTCATCTAATTTTAGTAAGGCCCATTTGATTTCCTCGGGAACTGCTTCAATACAATCACAACCAATACCAGTAAAAGTCACGACAATCTCACAGTGTCCTTCTTCATCTAAATTAATTTCATAAATGAAACCTAAATTATAAATATCTAATCCAATCTCGTGGTCATGGACAGTTTGTAGTTGTTCAATGATTTTGTCGCCGATACGTGCGGCACGGTCATTTATTTTAATATCTTCTCGCATAACGATTATTCCTTTCAATTTTGAAAATTTAGTACATGGCTTATTTTTTCATGAAAAACTACTTTTTGCAAGTAAATTATTCATTGTTTTTTTACTTTATTTATAGTAGAATTTAATATTTATGTTAGAATATAATAAAACTATTAGAGAACATCTCGAAAGGAGCGTTTTAACGTGTCTAGTGAACAAAAAAAAGATATTAGAATTAGAAGTAATGTATATGATAACATGGTTAAATCACCAAACCGTGCGATGTTACGAGCAACAGGAATGGGTGACGAGGAATTTAAAAAACCGATTGTCGGTGTAATTAGTACATGGGCAGAAAACACTCCTTGTAATATTCATTTGCATGATTTAGGCAAATTAGCACGTAAAGGTGTTATTACAGCGGGCGGCTGGCCTGTCCAATTTGGAACAATTACAGTTGCTGATGGGATTGCGATGGGAACGCCGGGAATGCGTTATTCATTGCCTTCACGTGATATTATTGCGGATTCAGTAGAAACAGCTATTAGCGGCCATAACTGTGATGCTTTTGTAGCTATCGGTGGTTGTGATAAAAATATGCCGGGTTGTATGATTGCTATTGCCAATACAGAAATTCCATCTATCTTTGTTTATGGTGGAACGATTGCACCTGGAAACTTAGATGGCAAAGATATTGACTTAGTTTCTGTATTTGAAGCGATCGGAAAATGGAATCATAACGATATGACTGCTGAAGAAGTTCGTCGGATTGAATGTAATGCTTGCCCTGGACCTGGTGGATGTGGTGGTATGTACACTGCGAATACAATGGCTTCTGCGATTGAAGCAATGGGCATGAGCTTACCAGGATCTTCTTCACACCCAGCAACAACTGAAGAAAAATTACGTGACGTTGAAGCAGCTGGTGAAGCGGTCTTAAACTTGTTAGAAAAAAGAATTTATCCAAAAGATATTATGACGCGTAAAGCATTTGAAAATGCGATTACTGTTGTTATGGCATTGGGTGGTTCAACAAATGCCATCTTGCATTTAATGGCGATGGCACATGCAGCAAATGTAGAGTTGACATTGGATGATTTTAACGACTTCCAAGAAAAAGTCCCACATTTAGCTGATTTAAAACCAAGTGGACAATATGTGTTCCAAGATTTATATGAAGTTGGTGGCGTACCAGCCGTAATGAAATATTTATATGAAAATGGCTTTATCCATGGTGATTGCTTAACTGTAACTGGAAAAACAATTGCTGAAAACTTAGCAGAAGTACCTTCATTAAAAGAAGGCCAAAAAGTAATTATGCCATTAGAAAATCCAAAACGTAAAGATGGTCCATTGATTGTTCTGCACGGAAACTTAGCTCCTGATGGCGCAGTTGCGAAAGTATCGGGCGTAAAAGTCCGTCGTCATGAAGGACCTGCGAAAGTGTTCAATACAGAAGAAGAAGCGATTCAAGCAGTCTTAACAGATGAAATCGTTGATGGAGACGTGGTAGTGGTTCGTTATGTAGGACCAAAAGGCGGCCCTGGAATGCCAGAAATGTTATCCCTTTCTAGTATGATCGTTGGTAAAGGACAAGGTGAAACTGTAGCATTGCTAACAGATGGACGTTTCTCAGGTGGAACATATGGATTAGTTGTTGGTCATATTGCACCAGAAGCACAAGATGGTGGCCCAATTGCTCTATTACAAACAGGCGATACTGTTATTGTTGACCAAGATACGAAAGAACTTACGATGAAAGTATCCGACGAAGAATTAGCGAAACGTCGTGAAACGGTAGTGATTCCACCATTACATTCTCGTGGGGCACTTGGTAAATATGCGCATATCGTTTCTAGCTCAGCAAAAGGCGCGATTACTGATTTTTGGAAAAAAGGCGAATATTAATGAAACAAAAATAGGCGATACGAAATGCCTATTTAACAATAAACATCCGCACGATAGAGCCAAAGACTGCTCTGTCGTGCGGATGTTTGCCTGTTGTCGAATTTAACGTGTGGTTCGTTTATGCGGAATAAGTGAGACAACCCCTTTTTCGCGCATATTCATAAAATGAAGTACCATAAAGACTGCTGAAAAAGCGAGTAACACGAAGAGATTTAAACCAAGTGCTTCAAAAAATTTCGTATCATACGTAATGGTTTCGCCGATTAACATATTACTTCTAACAAACCAATACGTAGGTGTGAAAGCCGCAATTTTATTGACAATATCGGGTAAAAATTCTGATGGGACAAACACACCACTAATGAAACAACTTCCAAGAATAAAGACATTATTCACGCCACTTATCGTTTCACTGCTTTTAACCAAACTGGTAACTAAGGTTGAGAAGGTAATCATCGTTAAAAAGAAAGCTAGAATACTTAGACTAAAGAGACCAATGATTTGTGGATTTGCTAATTTGGAAACGTACATAATAAATCCGCTAAAACCAATTGCTGCAAGCAAAGCATAACTAATGGTCGCAATCGCAATTTTGCGAGAGAATCTTCTTCTAGAAACAGGGGAACAACTATTTCTCATTTTAATTTCTGGGCGATTAAAGGCTAAATTTACTAACCCATAAGCAGAGAAGATTGTCGAGAATAATCCGTAAGCTAATAAATTAATAAAGCGACCGGCGATACTTTGATTTACTTTTTGTGTATAGGTATGGTCTAACTTGACTGTCGCTTGTTGACGTAAGGTTTGCGTCGTTTGTTGCAATACTTCTTGCTGTGACAAATGCGGTTGTGCTTTTTGATAGAGTAAAAACGTATTTAAAAATTGATTGATGGTTGTATTAACCAATGTTTTGGTATAGGTTCCTGGCTTAGTTTGAATTGTTAACTGTGGTTTTTTACCGGCAGTTAATGCACGCGTAAATGACTCAGGAATTGTTAAAATATAATCGATTTGACCAAAATAAAGGGCATCATCCAATGTTTTTTGTGAAGTATCATCAAGTGTGACCACGCGTTGTTCTTCTTTGAGGTAGGTACTCAGTGCAGGTGACAGTTATATCAGTTATGCAGATTATGCGATTGCAGTTGTTGATGAAATTGAAAAGGGGACACACAAGCAAGAACGTATCTCTGTTTATCAAAAAAACTAGCGGGAATTTTCCCACTAATTTTTTTGTTGTTCTGCATATAATTTTCCATCGTATATTTTGAAAAATGGGTAATAAATGATGATCGAAATAGCTAAATTAATCAGTGCAATAAGTACTGCACGATAATCGCCGCCTGTTCCTAAAAAGGCGCCAATGCCAATTGGTGAAATCCAAGGAATACCAGAAATGATTTTGTTAACAAAACCAAAGGCGGTGGCAAAATAGGCAATAGATACATTGACGATCGGTGTGACAATAAAAGGAATAATCAGATAGGGATTATACACAATCGGTGCCCCAAAAATCACGGGTTCGTTAATGTTAAATAGCCCAGGTAAAATTGCTGCACGCCCTAAGATTTTTAACTGATCCGATTTTGCTACAAACATCATCAACAAAACCAAACCTAACGTACTACCAGCTCCGCCTAAGAAAATATACATATTCGTAAAGTCACCGGCAAAAATATTGGTTCCACCATTAATATTTTCTGTTAAGGACACCAGTAAAATAGGATTGATAAAGCTGTTTTTGATGATTGCTGTTCCATGTACACCAACAGCCCACAACAAATGAATCAACAGCATAATAACGACGATACCTAACCATGAACCTGTTAATTCTTTTACGAATTCAAATGGTTTAGATAATAAACCATGCAAATCTGTATGGAAAGTTGCTAAAACACCATTAATTATAAGCATTGTAAAAGCGATAAAGATTGCTGGAATCAAAGAAGCAAAAGATTTACTAACCCCATCAGGAACGCCTTCTGGCATGCGAATGGTTAATTTCTTACGTAGACAAAAACGATAGATTTGAGTCGCTAAAATCGCAGTTAAAATCCCAATGAAAATTCCGATACCACCAAAACGTGTGACCCAAGCACCCATGGCGACCCCATTATAAATAATGGATGTATCGTTGGTTTGTTGGATGAGTTGCGCGCCTTCGTTAGTAATATCGACTTGAATAATTGTTAATAAAAAAGCAAATAAACCTAGGATTGCTGCTACGAAACTACTCAATTCTTTGTCTTCTTGTCGATAGCTTTCAGTTAAGTAATACGCTGTAGCTAACGCATAAAAGATAGCAAGGGACCCAATTGACATCGTTGTAATCACGCTATATAAAGGTGAAAACTTCAACAACGTTTGCTCAAAAAACGGAGCGAGTGGTGGGATGATTTGCGGCAAATTATTGATAATTAAAAAGATAGAACCCACAATAGTAAAAGGTACCGTAATAATCCCAGCTTGCATAATTGCACGTATCAAACGTAAATTAGCGACTTTATTTAGCGGTGGCATTAATTTGGTTTCTAAAAATTGAAAGAGACGATTCATTCGAAATTCTCCTTTCTACGACGGTAATTGATTGGTTTGAATTAATTGTTGGTACCAATAAAAACTATCTTTTTTATAACGTGCCAATTGTTTTTCATTGTCTTCTGTACGATCGACATAAATAAAACCATAGCGCTTGCTAATACCTTCGTGGACACTTACTAAATCAAGCGCAGACCATGGGCTGTAACCAAATAAGTCAACACCCGCTTCAATTGCTTGGAGACATTGTCCAATATGTTGTTCTAAATAGTTAATCCGATAACTATCGTGAATTTTTCCGTCGGCGGTTAGTTCATCACGCGCACCTAAGCCATTTTCAGTAATGATAATTGGTAAGTGGTAACGGTCATATAATGTTTGCAACGTGGTTTTTAAACCATCTGGATCAATCGTCCAATTGAATTCATTTTTTTGTAAGAACGGATTGGTGTATCCTTTGTAAAAGCCCCATTCCATAATATCTTCACTTTGTTGGTCGCTGATGCCATCTGACATCCCATCTTTTTTGACAGGTTTTTCAACTGTAACGGTCGTGTAGAAATTCATGGCAACAAAATCTGGGAAGTGGGTACGCATCATTTCTTCGTCTTCTTTTGCAAAGACAATTTCAACACCTTTTTGCTTCAAATAATCTTTAAAGACGGCATTGTAACGACCAAAGCAAGAAAAATCAAGATATGCCCAGTTACGAACGCTGTTGAAATAAAGTGCGGCTTGATTATCTGCGGGTTTGCTAGTGGCTGGATAGACTAAAGAAATATTGGGAACGGGTCCGATTTTTCCTGCAGCTACGAGCTCATGACAAAGTTTAAACGCATATTTTTCGGCCATCATTAAATGATGAAATTGTTGGTATTTTTCTTGCAACGGAATTTCTTTGCCCAGAATTTTTTTATCGACTAATAACATGATATTTGGTTCGTTAATCGTTAACCAATTCTTGACACGATCGCCATACGCTTCAAACAATGTTTGGGCATAAGCGGCAAAAGCATCTACCGTACTACGAACAGACCAACCACCTTCATCTTCCAACGCTTGAGGTAAATCAAAATGATTTAAAGTAACAAACGGTTGAATATTGTATTTGAGACATTCGTCGATGACCTTGTTGTAATGATCAATTCCTGCTTGATTGACTTCACCGCGTCCTTGAGGAAAAATTCTCGTCCACGCAATGGAAAAACGAAAGACATCTAAGCCTAATTCGGCTAATAAGCGAATATCCTCTTTGTAATGATGGTAATGATCTGAAGCTACCGTAAAGTCGGCAATCTCGTGGTTATCACGTGGTCGTGTATCTTGGACACTTAATCCTTTGCCATCTTCAAGGTAAGCTCCTTCTGTTTGATGGGCGCTAATGGAGGCACCCCATAAGAAATTTTTGGGAAATGGATGTGACATAGCATTCTTCCTTTCAAGATAGATTGTTATACAACTTAGTATAACAAGAGTTGCTAGAAGTACGCAAAAAAAGGACACTGCCCAAACAGTGTCCTTAGGCTTATTCTACGTCAAAAATCCAACCTTCTGGTGCTGGGCGATCACCGTATTGAATGCCAACTAACTCATTGTATAATTTTTTCGTCACTGGACCGACTTCTGTCTCGCTGTAAAAGACATGAAACTCGTCGTGTGTTTGAATACCACCAATTGGTGAAATAACCGCCGCTGTTCCACAGGCACCCGCTTCGACAAATTTATCTAATTCATTTAAGTAAACATCACCTTCAATGGCTTTTAAGCCTAGAGTGTGTTCTGCTAAATGCAATAGTGAATATTTGGTAATACTTGGCAAAATAGATGGTGACTTAGGGGTAATAAATTCATTGTCTTTTGTAATACCAAAGAAGTTTGCAGAACCAACTTCTTCAATTTTTGTATGGGTTTCAGGATCTAAATAAATACAGTCTGAAAAATTCTTTTTATGTGCTTCTTCACCAGGAAGTAGACTAGCGGCATAGTTTCCACCAACTTTAGCGGCACCGGTACCATTTGGTGCGGCACGGTCGTAATCAGAAACGATAAAGTTCGTTGGTGCTAACCCACCTTTAAAGTAAGGACCCACTGGCATACAGAAAACGGTGAAAATAAATTCATTGGCAGGTTTCACACCAATGACATCACCAACACCAATTAAGAGGGGACGGATGTATAAGGTTGCACCAGTGCCATATGGAGGCACAAACGCACGGTTTGCTTTAACTACTTCATTGACAGCCTTTAAAAATAGTTCTTCAGGAACTTGTGGCATTCGTAAACGATCGGCACTACGATTTAACCGTTTGCTGTTTTCATCAGGACGGAATAAATTCACACCGCCGTCTTTACGACCATACGCTTTTAATCCTTCAAAACATTGTTGTCCATAATGCAATGCAGGTGAAGATTCGCTAATATGTAAGACATTGTCTTCGGTTAGTTCGCCGTCATTCCAAGCGCCATTTTGCCATTTCGCAAGGAAACGCCAAGGTGTTTTTATATAATCAAAGCCTAAATTATTCCAATCAATTGTCATAAGACCACTCCTTTATTTTTTGATAGTATATCACTAATTCTAAGTATTGTCATTATTCTGAAAATTTACGAAAACTTTTATTTGCAAAAAAAAAATACCCTGATTTTTATAGAAGAAAGCGTTGATATTTATCCGAAATAACTATATGATAACTGTATTGATAGCACAACGCGTTGAAAAACTATTCAATACACATAAATAAAAACACCTTCGATTGAGTTTTTATACTCAATCGAAGGTGTTTTGTTTTAAAATTTGCCACCGCCGCCGCCAAATGTGCCGCCACCGGTTGAATGCGTAGTACTGCCACCACCGCCACCAGAACCACCACCGCTAGATGTGTTGCGGGGAATTCTTCGAGTAGTGACAAAAGAATTGGTTAATCGATCTTCTTTTTGACTTAATTTTAAAGAAGACTTTTCATTATAGGGATAGCGATAGCCGCCCATTTTTAGTTGGTATTTTGATTTAATTACGAAGAAGAAAATCGCACTAAGAATAGTTGCTGCTAGTAACGCGAAAAAAGCTTCCCAAACAGTTAATGCTTTGTAGTACGTAATTTTCCCTGTTTCACGATCAATGCGATAGTGTCCTTTAGGAACGCCATCAGAAACATATTGACTAGCTTCGACCAAGTAATTTTGCGCTGCTTTAAAATAATTTCCAGCTGAAAGAGATTCTTGAATCGATTCTTTCATACTGTTAATCCGTCGATCGTTTAAATAATCAATCATATTCCCCGATGTTGAAATGTGGTAGTCACGATAGGACATATTAACCATTAATGCCATACCATTATTATCGATGCCCACTTTATCTTTTAAATATAAATCAGTAAATTCTTCTGGGTCACTGTAACTTTGGTTCGTTGTTAAAATAAATACTTCACCTTTAATTTTGTTGTTTAATTCTTCGGCAAGTTGATTTAATTCTTGAATTTCCTGTTCGGTAAATAGTCCAGCTTCGTCATTGACCGCATCGGCTGCATACGCAGGTGCGGCAAAAACAAATAATCCCAAAAAGAGCGTAAAAAGATAGGCAAATTTTTTCATAACAGATACCCCACAATCATAAAGAGAGCTGCTAAGACGGCAAAAATGCCGGCTGTTGTGAATCCCAACTTTTTATAACTAATTGGCAAGACGCCGCTGACTTTTCCAGTTTGTCCATTCATTGCGTAATAGAAGACTTTTTTCGAATGGTCATTGCTACGATAAGTGACTAACCAAACGGGTAGTAAAACATATTGATTATCTTCTTTTGTTAATTGGAAATTTTGATGATTTCGTCTAAAACTTGTATAGCCGCTCACCGAATTGCTCAATAGTTTTTCTCCATAATTGGCTAACTCATTGCGAACAGATGATTGAATATCAGGGTATTCAATATCACGTTTTTCTGCTTGGAAACCCGCCAGGTATTGATTTTTAAATTCAACGGCTTTATCTAGTTGGAATGGTTGCACGCCTTCAACCATTTTTTGTTGTGTGTTTTTAGATAACGCATTTTTAATTAATTCTCTAAAGGCTAATTTCCCTTTGCGATTGACATCATATTGCTTGGTTTCGGTGTATTCTAAGTCACCGACACGCCAAACACGAATCGAAGTACCCGTTCCAGAAATTTCGCCATCAGCTTCTGCATCGACTGCCCAATAAGGGAAATAGACACCAGTTAGTTTTTCCACTTGATCTTTATTGAAGAAGGCGCGAGGAACGAACCATTTTTTTTGTGCCCACTTTAAGAAATTCTCCGTTGCGACTTCTTTTTCCACTGCAAAAGGCAACACTTTATTTGGTAAAAATTTCCCACTAAGCCGACCGGAAAGGACAACAGGATTATGACAGAAATAGCAATACGTCGCTGCAGTCGTCGAATCGGTCACTATCTCAGCGCCACAACTAGGGCAGAGAAATAAGTCCATGGTGCTTTCAGCCGTGTCTTCTGATGAATCAGTCAGTGTTTCTGTGACATCAGGTGTATCAGCTAAACGTGCTTCTTTTTGACTGGCTTCAAAAGCGGTGACTTCTGCTTCTGTGAAGATGCTTAAACAATAGGGACAGTGAAACTTTTGATCGCTTGGATCAAAAGTTAACGCACCGTCACAGTTAGGACATTTATGTGTAATGACTTCCATACCAATAACCTCCTAAATTTAGATTGGTACTCCTTGGAATGGTTTGCCGCATTCTGGACAGAATTTTGGTACACCGTTTGCTAAATCAATAACCGCATCACAAGAAGAACATTTCATTTTGATACTTGCACCTTTGGCTTCAGGTTTTGCTGTTCCACAGTTGCTACAGAATTTACCTGTGTTTTCTGTACCACAATCAGGACAGGTCCACGTATTTTCTTGTTTGGCTGCTTGTTGCTGTTGCATTTGTTGTTGGTTGGTTTGAGATGCTTGATTAAAGAAACCACCTGCCGCATTCATACCAACGCCCATACCCATGAAACTTTGTGCAGCACCACCAGGATTATTACCAGCAGCTTCCATGCCTTTAGCGATAGAGCCTTGAACGAATCCTTCACGAATATTGGCATCACCTAACATTGCTCCTTGGTTGCGCATGTTAATTAATTTCACTGAATCGTCAGTATACGAAATACTTGCCACAGCGACAGAAACAATTTCCATGCCACGTAATTCACGCCAACTATCATCTAACACATCACTCATGTATTTGCTTAGTTCCATGCTTTTTGATGGAACATAAGAAATCCGTTCGCCGTCTGCCGACATTTTGTTAATCGTTGCTTGGAGTGCTGTCAAAAATTCAGCCAGATATTGCTCGTTAATATCGTCGATTTCCACTTGTGTTTTATTGCGAGGAATTGCATTTGTATAAAATAAAATAGGGTCGCTCACTTTGATTGAGTAGGTTCCGTGTGTGCGTAAAAATAGTTCTGCATTATAAAAATTATCAAAATAATTTATCGGAGAAGATGTCCCAAAACGAATACCTTTGATTTCTTGTAAATTAATGTAAAAGACTTGTTGTTTCTGAGGTGTCACGCCACCAAATTTAAAACGGTCAAATGTTTCAGCAATCGCTGCTTTGAGTGAACCGTTAAACATGGAAGGAGCGGAATTGTTTTGTACTGTGTAGTAACCTTCTTCTGCTGTATAATCGATAATTTTTCCACCATCAACTAAAAGCATCATCATATTTGGATACACATGTACAACTGAACCATCTGTAATGACGTCGTCTGTTCCTTTGCGGTTTGACCCGCGTTTGCTATCTTTTCTAACTTTGACACCTTTTGTCATGACGGTTGTGTCACTCATATTGTCCGGTTCGATGATCTCTAGCCATTGGTCAGCAAGTCCGCCGCCAATTGTACTTGTTGCTGCTTTAATTAATCCCATGATGTTTCCTCCTTTAGTGAGTTGAAAATTGTTATTAAACATCTACAATCAAATTATACCACAAGATGAATTATTTCATGTATCCGCCGTAAGTCGTAAAAAAAGTTGATGAGAGTTCCTTCGAGTTGGTAGTTTTTTTTGCAAAAGTTTCGTATAATGATAGATAGCGAATTTTGAAAAGAGGTGGGCAAGTTTGGCATATCAAGCACTTTATCGCGTCTGGCGTTCACAACGCTTTGAGGATGTTGTCGGGCAACAAGCGATTACCCAAACGTTGAAAAATGCGATTATCCAAAATCAGATTTCTCACGCCTATTTATTTACGGGCCCACGAGGAACAGGAAAGACCAGTGCCGCAAAAATTCTTGCCAAAGCAGTCAATTGTCCGCATAGTCAAGACGGTGAACCATGCAATGAGTGTGACATGTGTCGTTCGATTACAGCAGGAAACCAAGAAGATGTCATTGAAATTGATGCTGCAAGTAATAATGGTGTAGAAGAGATTCGCTTTATTCGTGACCGAGCAAATTATGCTCCGACACAAGCAAAATATAAAGTGTATATCATCGATGAAGTTCATATGCTTTCGACTGGAGCATTCAATGCGTTATTAAAAACGTTAGAAGAACCTAGAAAAAATGTGATTTTCATCTTAGCAACGACAGAACCGCATAAAATTCCAGCGACGATTATTTCAAGAACGCAACGTTTTGATTTTAAACGGATACGCACGGAAGATATTGTGGAACATTTGGCACATATTTTAGCTGAGAGTCATATTGACTATGAAGACCAAGCGTTGCAAGTAATTGCACGTTCAGCAGAAGGCGGCATGCGCGATGCGTTAAGTATTCTAGACCAAGCGATTTCGTTTAGTGATGGGAAAATTACGATGCAAAATGCGATGGAAGTAACAGGCAGTCTCACGTTTGAAATGATGGATCAGTTTATTCAACACTGCGCGCAAAAAAATGTAGCAGGTGCATTAGAGATGTTGGGCGAAATGTTGGCATCGGGCAAAGAAGCACGCCGTTTGCTAGAAAATCTCTTAGTGTATTGCCGAGATTTATTAATTTACCAACAAGCACCGCAATTGTTAAATGAAAAGACGGGGTATCTGACAGAAGCGTTTCAACAGCTTGCAGCCCAAACGGCACCGCAACAATTATATCAATGGATTGATATTTTAAATGACACGCAAAATGATGTGCGTTTTACCACTAATCCGACGATTTATTTAGAGGTAGCAACAGTCAAATTAGCAAGTAGTGGTGGCGCACCAGCGATTGCGACTTCGGAGACATCGATGGATGAGCAACAAGTCCAACAGTTGAAAAAAGAACTGCAAGAATTACGTCAAGAAATCCAACAATTAAAACAAACAGGTGTAACGGCACAACCAGAAGCGCCGAAAGCACCCAAACGTAAACCACAAACCAATGGTTATCGGATTCCCAAAGAACGCGTGTTTAACGTATTGAAAGAAGCGACAAAGCAAAACTTAGTCAATGTTAAAATGGTTTGGGAAGATTTGTTGTCTAGCTTGACTGTAACGCAAAAGGCAATTTTGCGCGCAAGCGAACCAAAAGCAGCTAGTCCGAGTGGGTTAGTGATTGCGTTTGATTATGAAATCATTTGCCAAAAAGCAGCAAATGATTCAGAATTTGGTTTAGCGGTACACAATAATTTGAGTCGCATGATTCCAGATTATGCACCTGATCCAATTTTCATTACGGTAGATAGCTGGCCAGAATTGCGGAAAGAGTTCTTATCTGGCGATCATGAAGTCGTGGTAGAGGAAGTATTTGAAGACGCTGGCGATCTTTCTTTATTACCTGAAGAACCAGCAGATGATACTGTAGTGACCAAAGCACAAGAATTATTTGGTGAATTAGCCACAATTGAAGAAAATTAAACAAGAAATGGAGCGATTGAATATGATGCGAGGCATGGGCAATATGCAAGGCATGATGAAACAAGTACAAAAAATGCAAAAGAAAATGGCGGAAGAACAAGAAGTTTTAAATGCCACTGAATTTAAAGGTGAATCAACAAACGGTTATGTTAAAGTGACTGCAACTGGTGACCGTAAAGTGAAAGATATCGTGATTGATCCAGCAGTCATTGATGCAGATGATGCTGAAATGTTGCAAGACTTAGTCGTGATGGCAGTCAATGACGTTCTAGGAAAAGTTGAAAAAGCCACCGAATCAACAATCGGCAAATATACAAAAGGAATCCCAGGATTCTAAAAAAAGGAGTCTTGACTTGTGCAATATCCAGAACCAATTGCAAGATTAATTGCGAGTTATATGAATTTACCAGGGATTGGTCAGAAAACTGCGACACGTTTAGCTTTTCATACGATTGATATGAAAGATGAAGTCGTTAATGAATTTGCCAAATCATTATTAAGTGTCAAGCGTGATTTGACCTTTTGCAGTGTATGTGGGAACATTACAGAAGAAGATCCTTGTAACATTTGTTCCGATACAACGCGTGATCGCAGCACGATTTTAGTTGTTGAAGAACCAAAAGATGTGATGGCTTTGGAAAAAATGCGCGAGTATCGAGGGCTATATCACGTTTTACATGGCGTTCTTTCACCAATGGAAGGAACGGGACCAGAAGACATTAATATTCCTAGCTTGATTCAACGATTGCATAATGATGAAGTGACTGAAGTCATTTTAGCAACCAATGCAACCACTGAAGGAGAAGCCACTGCGATGTATCTTTCACGTTTAATCAAACCAGCGGGAATCAAAGTAACACGCCTAGCACATGGGCTATCTGTGGGTAGTGACATTGAATATGCAGACGAGGTAACTTTATTAAAAGCAGTTGAAGGTAGAAGAGAGTTGTAAAACTGTTAGTCAGAAAATGAATCAATGGAGGAAACCATAGTGAATGGATTATTCATAACAATTGAAGGACCTGATGGCGCTGGTAAAACAAGTGTCATCAATGAACTGTACCCTCGTTTACAGTTAATCGCTAAAAAAGGGATTGTAAAAACAAGAGAACCAGGAGGTGTTCGAATTTCTGAGAAAATTCGTCACATTATCCTAAATCCAGAACATGATGAAATGGACGAACGGACAGAAGCCTTGCTATACGCTGCTGCTCGTCGCCAGCATTTAGTCGAAGTTATTTTACCAGCATTAAATGCAGGGAAAATCGTGATCTGTGATCGTTTTGTTGACAGTTCATTAGCCTATCAAGGAGCGGGACGTCGCATTGGTATGGATGAAATTGCGGCAATCAATGAGTTCGCAACAGAAGGAACAACACCAGATTTTACGCTTTATTTAGACATTGATTCTGATTCAGGTTTACGAAGAATTCAACAAAATAGAGCCTATCAAATTGACCGATTGGACTCTGAAGGGTTAGAATTTCATCAAAGAGTTCGTCACGCGTATTTGAAATTAGCTGAAGAAGATCCATTCCGTATTCATCGAGTGGATGCGCGTATGAGTTTACCTGACGTTGTTGAAGCAAGTTATTCTGCAATCGTTGAAGCTTACCCACAATATTTTTAACTATCATACAAACTAAGGAGATGAGAACATGAAACTAATTATGGCAATTGTTCAAGACAAAGACAGCAACCGTTTAGCAAACGAATTTATTGATGCAAACATTCGTGCAACCAAACTATCTTCAACAGGTGGTTTTTTGAAAGCAGGAAATAGCACATTTATTATCGGGATTGAAGATGAACGTGTAGAAGAAGCGTTAGAATTGATCAAGAAAACATGCCAATCAAGAAAACAATATGTGTCAACACCAATGTCATTAGACGTTTCATTGGATGGACAAGTTCCTTATCCAGTTGAAGTCGAAGTTGGCGGTTCAACTGTATTTGTTTTACCAGTGGAAGGTTTTCATCAATATTAAGGAGGGCTAGTATGGAGGAAGGGAAATTTTTAGCCGAATACCAACCTCTTGTCTATTCTCAAATGAAAAAAAATGTTGAGCATGAGCGTTTGGCTCATGCTTATCTTTTTGAAGGGGACAATGGGACAGGCAAACATGAAATGAGTACATGGTTAGCCAAAACTATTTTTTGTGAGAATCGTCAAGCGAATGAACCATGTTATCAATGTATTAATTGTTTGCGTATTGAAATGAATGAACATCCCAATGTTCAGACGATTTCCCCTGATGGCCAAAGCATTAAAGTCGATCAGATTCGTCAATTACAAGCCGAATTTTCGAAAAGTGGTTTTGAGCGACGACATCAAGTATTTATTATCCAACAAGCCGAAAAAATGAATCCTAGTGCGGCAAATAGCTTGTTGAAATTTTTGGAAGAACCACCCGGTAGCTTTCTAGCTATTTTAGAAACTGATAGTGTCGGTCGCATTTTACCAACGATTCAATCACGATGTCAGATTGTGCATTTTACTCCGTTACCTAAAGGAAAATTACGTGAAAAATTACAAAATGACGGAATTGGTCAGCAGACGGCAGAACTTCTGGCAAGTCTGACAAATAGTTACGACAAAGCAGTTGAAATCTCTCAAGATGAATGGTTTAATGGTGCTAAGGACATTGTTTCAACTTGGTTTGACTACTTGCGAAAGAAAGATCCACAAGGGTTTATTTTTGTACAGAAAAAATTATTAGCCATTGCGAAAGAAAAAGGACAGCAACGTCAATTATTTGCGATTTTGTTGTTTTATTTTCAACGTGAGCGTAATCAATTTTTAACTCAAGGACTCCATGCAGAAGGATTGAATCGAGAACTTGAGCTGATTTTACAAGCACAACAAAAATTAGAAGCCAACGTTTCTTTTCAAGGTGTCGCTGAACAGTTGACATTGCGAATCATTACCTGAAATAAGTCCATAAGAAAGGAGGAGACACATGGTTAAAGTAGTGGGTGTTCGTTACCGACAAGCTGGACGAATCTATTATTTCTCTCCTGGTGAAACTGAATTTTTATATAATGACAAGGTCTTGGTGGAATCCCAGCAAGCAAAATATATAGCGACTGTTGCCATCCCCAATAAAGAGATGAACGCAGAGGATTTACCGGATGACATTAAACCAATCATTCATAAAGCAACCGAATCTGAATTGCAGCAAGATGAAAAGAATAAACAAGATGTGAAAGAAGCGTTACGGATTGGTAAAAAGAAAATTCGTGAACATAAATTAGAAATGAAATTGGTTGATGTCGAATATACCTTCGATCGCAGCAAAATGATTTTCCAATTTACTGCCGATGGACGAATTGATTTTAGAGAATTGGTGAAAGATTTAGCAGCAATTTTCCGAACTCGAATTGAATTACGTCAAATTGGTGTACGTGATGAAGCGAAAATCTTAGGCGGAATTGGTCCATGTGGTCGTCAATTATGTTGTTCCACTTTTTTAGGCGATTTTGTACCAGTATCCATTAAAATGGCAAAAGATCAAGGACTATCTTTAAATCCAACCAAGATTTCGGGTTTATGTGGTCGTTTAATGTGTTGTTTAAATTATGAAAATGATGAATATGAAGCAGCGAAAAAAGAATTACCGGATTTTGGTACTGAAATTGTGACGCCTGATGGCAAAGGTCGCGTGGTAGGTTTAAATTTATTAAGCCGTGTCATTAAAGTCCGTTTATTCGGAAAAGAAACGCCTGTGGAATATGATTATGAAGAGATAAAAGAAGTTGCCAAAGCAGGTGAAGCAAATGTCAATGGATAAACGTTCGATATATGATGGTCTGAATGATTTTGAGAGTGATTTGCAAAAATTATTGACAAATCTTGCTGAAATGAAGGATTCATTACAAGAAGTTGTGGAAAAAAATGCCACACTTGAGTTAGAGAATCAACGTTTACGTGAGCATATCCGTGAATTAAATCAAGAAAGTGAACCGCCTTCTGATACAGCGAAACAAGAAATTTCATCGGCATTATCGAAATCGCGTATGAATTTAGAAAAAATTTATGAAGAAGGTTTCCACGTTTGTTATGATTTATATGGATCAAGACGCGAACATGATGAACCATGTGCGTTTTGTTTAGAAGTAATTTATCGTGAAAGTGGCAATTAAGAAAAAAGACTGGCAGCGATTGGTGTCCAGTCTTTTTGTTTTAAGGAGTGAACAAGTTGAAAAAGCAACGCAGTTTTAAAGAGAAAACGTTTGGTATCTTGTATTTAGTACCCACACCGATTGGCAATTTAGAAGATATGACGTTTCGTAGTGTTAAAACATTACAAACAGTTGATTTGATTGCGAGCGAGGATACGCGCAATACGCAAAAGTTATTGAATCATTTTGACATTAACGTCCCGCAAAAAAGTTTACATGAGCACAATTATAAAGAACGTGTTCCGCAATTTATTGAACTGCTACAAGCAGGAAAATCAATTGCTCAAGTGAGTGATGCTGGGATGCCCTCGATTAGTGATCCAGGTCATGAATTAGTGGTTGCCTGTATCGCAGCAGAGATTGCTGTCGTGGCATTGCCGGGACCAACGGCGGGGTTAACGGCTTTAATTGCTTCTGGGTTAACACCGCAACCCAACTATTTTTATGGTTTTTTAAAACGTAAGAAGAAAGAACAGTTAGAAGAATTGACAAGTTTGGCTTATCAAAAAGCAACAATGATTTTTTATGAATCTCCGTATCGATTAGGCGCGACAATTGAGAATATGATGACGGTTTTTGGTCCAGAACGACAAGCAGTTGTTTGTCGTGAATTAACCAAGATTCATGAAGAATATTTACGTGGTACGCTCGCTGAATTACACGCCTATCTTGCGGAAACACCTGTTAAAGGCGAATGTTGTTTGATGGTTGCCGGCGCCACGGAAGAAGCACCACCAGCAGAAATTGTGGGAACCATCATTGAACAAGTAGACGCGTTAGTTGCAGAAGGAATCAAACCGAATGTAGCGATTAAAGAAGTTGCCAAAAAAAATGGGTTGAAAAAACAAGTTGTTTACAATGATTATCATGGATTGAATGGCGTCTAGGCATACTTGCCTAGACTTTTTTTGTAATAGAGCAGATTTGCAGGGGAATGTTCGTTCGTATATAATGGAGGAGAGGTGAGTAGGATGACCGGATTGCAGTTTCCATTAAAAAATGATACATCCCGTAAAATTATACATATTGATATGGATGCTTTTTTTGCATCAGTCGAAGAACGTGATCGACCAGAACTTGCCAAACATCCGTTAGTAATCGCTCGTCATCCGAGTGATACAGGGGGACGTGGTGTGGTAACCACTGCGAATTATTTAGCACGTCAATACGGGATTCATTCAGCGATGAGTGCGCAAAAAGCCTACGAATTATGTCCACATGCGGTGTTTGTACCAGGAAACTATCAGAAATATCGTGAAATTTCTCGACAAGTTCGGGCTATTTTTTATCGCTACACAGATTTAGTGGAAGTCGTTTCGATTGATGAAGCGTATTTGGATGTGACTGAAAATAAAATTCAAAGCAAATCGGCTATTAAAATCGCTAAATTGATCCAACACGATATTTGGCAAGAAGTGCATTTAACCTGTTCAGCTGGTGTCAGTTACAATAAATTTTTAGCTAAACTAGCGTCTGATTTTGAAAAACCTCGTGGCTTGACAGTGGTAATGCCCCAAGAGGCGATTGCCTTTTTACAGAAGCTACCTATTGAGAAATTTCATGGGGTCGGGAAAAAAACAGTTCCTAAAATGCATGAATTGGGCATTTTTACAGGAGCCGATTTATATGAACGTAGTGAAGCCACGTTGATACACCATTTTGGTAAAATGGGCTATTCCTTATATCGTAAAGTACGGGGCATTCATAATGCACCAGTAAATATTTCGCGCGAACGAAAGTCAATTGGCAAAGAAAATACGTATGGTCAACCTTTAGCGACAGAAGACGAATGTCTGTCACAATTACGCCAATTGTCAAATGCAGTCGCAGAGTCATTGAAAAAAGAACAAAAACATGGCAAAACAGTTGTCGTAAAAATTCGTTATGCCGACTATACGACTATCACTAAACGTGTGACGTTACGAGAATATGTGTTTCGGAAAGAAGAGATTTTTTCCCAAGCAAGTGTCATTTGGGAAGAAATTTTAGGTGTTGAAAAAGGGATTCGTTTATTAGGTGTAACGGTGACTAATTTAGATCCTTTGACGTATGAAAACATTGTATTGCCTTTGTGGGAAACTGGTAACCCTTATGAAAAAAGCAAGCCCTAAATTAGCGCTTGCTTTTTAATTTGTTCATATTGTTGTTCGGCGTCTAGGCATTTGTCCCAAATAATGGCTTGCCCTGCTGCTAACGATTTCGGTACATCAATAATGCGTTGATTACTACTGCCACGGAATTGTAAGTTGAGATTTCGTTTACTCAATTCAAAGCGTCCATCTACTAAGATATCAATTTGTTGTAACAAAGCCAATTTGTCCTCTGTTTCTTGCAATAATTCTTCAAAGGTGTACCCAGACCAACTCCAAATATCTTTTTGATGACCAAAAGTCTGACGTACCCGCTGAACAAGTTGGAGACAAACCGCTGTGTTTAAAAAAGGCTCACCACCTAATAAGGTCAGACCTTGCACGTAATCGTGGGCGAGATCGGCTAGAATTTGATTTTCTAATTCGATGGTATAAGGAGTGCCGTAACGAAAGTTTTGCACAGCTTTATTGAAGCATCCTTCACAAGCGAACAGACACCCACTGACATATAAACTGTTACGAACGCCTTCACCATCGACAAAATTAAAGGGTTTATAATCAGCGATACGTTGTTGACTATACTCTGCACTGCACCATTCTTTTGGTTGTGGATTTCTCATTTTCTCACATCCTTATTTCATATGTTTAACCCGAGCAGAAATTTCTTTATGACGACCATGAACCATGGGACGCGCTTGAGGATTTCCTAAATACCCACAAGTTCGTTTCACAACATCACATGTTTTCGGATCGTGATTGCCACATTCTGGACATTGAAACCCACGTTCAGTCGGTTCAAAATCGCCCTCATACCCACATTGATAACAACGATCGATAGGGGTATTGGTTCCTAAATACCCGACACGATGATAGGAATAATCCCAAACGGCTTCTAGTGCTTTGGGGTTTTGTTGCAAGATTGGGTATTCGCAATAATGAATAAAGCCACCACTGCAATAACGTGGATACTCTTTTTCAAAATCCAATTTTTCAAATGGTGTAGGATTTTTGCGGACATCATAGTGAAAACTATTCGTGTAATATTCTTTATCAGTAATGTTTTCAATAATGCCAAATTTTTCAGTATCCAAGCGACAAAAACGATCAGTTAAACTCTCACTAGGTGTTGAATACACACTAAAATGATAGCCGTATTCATCGGCCCAATCATCAGCATGTTTTTTTAAATCGTGTAAAATCGCCAAAGTAAATTCTTTTGCTTGGGGATTATTTTCCCATTCGCCACCGTAAAAAGCGGCAGCAACTTCATACAAACCAATATAACCCAAAGAAACGGTTGCTCGACGATGACGAAACAATTCATCGACAGTATCGGTGGGCGCTAATTTTTTCCCAAAAGCACCGTGCATATATAAAATAGGAGCATTCGTTGGTGTAGCTTCTTTGCAACGTTCGATACGATATACGAGTGCGTCTTTTACGATTTGTAGACGTTCTTCGAGCAATTGCCAGAATTTTGCTGTGTCTTTTTGTGCTTCGATAGCAATTCGCGGTAGATTTAACGTCACCACCCCTAAATTCATCCGTCCCACGTTGACTTCTTGACCATTCGCATCTTGCCACCCTTGTAAAAAGGAACGACACCCCATCGGTACTTTGAAACTGCCTGTTAGTTCCACGATTTTGTCATAGTTTAAAATATCGGGATACATCCGTTTTGTCGCACATGCTAATGCCAGTTGCTTAATGTCGTAATTCGGGTCTTGGGGGGCGAAATTAATGCCTTTTTTGATAGAGAAAATCAATTTCGGGAAAATTGCTGTTCGGTGTTCACTTCCTAAACCATTGATTCGATTTTGTAAGATTGCCCGCTGAATTTCACGTTCAAACCAATTGGTGCCTAAACCAAATCCAAGAGAAGTAAAAGGGGTTTGTCCGTTGGAAGTAAACAAGGTATTAATTTCATATTCCAAGCTTTGCATGGCATCAAAAATATCTTTTTGCGTTTTTTGGCGTGCAAATAAAATTTGACGCTCGTCGCCGTCAATCCACTCCTTTGCATCAGTTAAATGCTTTTCATAGTTTTTTTTAGCAAAAGGCGCTAATAATTCATCCACACGATCTGCTGAGCAACCGCCGTATTGGCTTGATGCAACATTCGCAATAATCTGCGAGATTTGTGCAGTTGCCGTTTGAATTGATTTCGGTGCTTCGACCTCTGCATTGCCCATTTTAAAACCTTCATTTAACATTTTTTTAAAGTCAATCAAGCAGCAATTGGTCATTGGTGCATAAGGGTGATAATCCAAATCATGGTAATGAATATCCCCTTTTTGATGCGCATTTGCAACATGTGGTGGGAGCATTTTTAAGCCAATGGATTTGCCGACGATTCCGGCTGTTAAATCGCGTTGTGTGTTAAAGACATTGCTATCTTTGTTGGCATTTTCATTCACGACACTTTGTTCTTTATTCATTAATTTTTCAATTGTAAAATTAATGTCCGTTGCTTGACTTCGTTCAAAATCACGTTGGGTACGGTAGCGAATGTATTCTTCGGCAAGTGTATAGTCATGCTGCTGTAATAACGTATGTTCCACGATATTTTGAATTTCATAAATTTTAACCGTCTTTTGGAAACGTGCCATAATTTCCTGAGTGATTTTAGTTACGAGATAATCTAATTGTTGATGATCGAGCGGTGAAAGAGCCCCCTGGATTTGTTGTTTGGCTTTGACTAACGCGTGATAAATCTTTTGGTCATCAAAATCTACAGTTCGTCCATCTCGTTTTACGACCTTGATTTTTATCCTATTCGTTGGCAGGAAAGATTGTTCATCTTTTCTTTTAGTTTCCATCATTTTGCGTCACTCCTTTGTTTGATTCTTCTCTATCATAAAATAAAAAATAGAGAAATACAACTATATATAGTGATCAATAGTGTTTATACACAATATGTAGTGTTTGTTAGAAGGTTTAGAAAAGAAGCAATGTCGGGTTTTTGTCTTGTTTTATCTTGCACAAAATGTATAAAAATTTCTTTGTAGATTTTAGAGAATTACTAGGAAATATGCTAAGATACAAGAGAGAAAAGAGGCGAGAGTTATGAAAAAAATAATTGATGTCAAACATTTAACGAAAACATACGGCACACGTTTTAATCAAACGAAAGTGCTAGATAACTTATCTTTTAGTGTCGATCAAGGGGAATTTGTCGGCATTATGGGACCAAGTGGTGCAGGAAAAACAACTTTGATGAATATTCTGTCTTCCATCAGTTTACCAACAATGGGTTCAGTATACATCGATGGCAAAGATATTACTCGGATGAAAGAAAACGAATTAAGTGATTTTCGTCGACAAAAAATTGGGTTTATTTTTCAAGACTTTAACTTATTAGATACCTTAACGAGCAAAGATAATATCTTATTGCCGTTAGCCATTGATCGACTACCAATTAAAGAAATGGAACAGCGCGTCCAAGAAGTGGCGGAACTATTAGGGATTTCGTATTTATTAAATCGTTACCCGGATGAATTATCCATTGGTCAAAAACAACGAGTGGCAGCAGCCCGTGCGATTGTTGCCCAACCATCAGTCATTTTTGCGGATGAACCAACGGGATCTTTGGATTCCAAATCGGCGACAGAACTATTACGTTATTTAAGTGAAGTGAATTTACACAAGGACACCACGATTTTAATGGTGACCCATGACCCATTTACCGCCAGTTATTGCAATCGAATTTTATTCATCAAAGATGGTGTTTTTTTCGCTGAAGTCGTTCGGCGTGGATCGCGCAAAGAATTTTTTGAACAGGTGATTGATATGCAGGCGACAATTGGAGGAGGCGGTCGACGGAATGCTCTTTAAAATCATTTGGCGTAGTTTTTTACGACAGACGAGAAACTACATTGTGTACTTTTTATCGATGACGACAGCTGTCATGATTTTTTATTCATTTAGTGCAATGACCTATGACCAACCGTTAACGTTACGTGCGCGACAAGACATTCAAATTGAAGGTGTCTTAACATTAGGAAATGTGTTTGTTGCAATGGTGGTCTTAATTTTCATGTTGGGAGCGAACCAATTTTTTATTCAACAACGTCAAAAAGAAATTGGTTTGTATCAATTATTTGGTTTAAGAAAATCACGAATTATTTTTCAATTTCTGATTGAAGGAGTCGTATTAAATGTTTTTTCCTTAATTGTAGGCATCGTCATGGGAATTATTTTTTCTAAATTTTTTGCTATGATTTTGATTAAAGCAATGGATTTAAACCTCGAAAGTCGTTTTTTTATTTCTTGGGCGTCCATTTTAACAACTGTTGTGATGTTTTTTGTAGCGATTAGTTTAATCTCTTTACAAAACATGTGGTTGATTTGGCAGAAACAGTTAATCGATTTGTTTCAACCGAAACGAGTGGTTTCTAGTCGCCGTTTCACTGTGCGTTGGAGTGCATATGTTATTGGGCTATTCAGTGTTTTATTGATTAGTATCGGGTATTATATTGCTGTGAATTTTGTAGAAGTATTGAATCGGTACATTCAACAAACAGAAGATTTTTCTTCGGTATTGTGGGTACCACTCTTGATTTTCTCATTGTGTGTGTGTGGAACGTATTTGTTTTTTGCGTATGGTATTCAAGCCTGCCTTTATTTAACTGCCAAATGGCGAATGTTTAGTTATCGGGATGTTCGTTTCTTTGCCTTGCAAAATACACGTCATTTGCTATCAAAAAGTTGGCGAACACTAGCGCTCATTTCTGTGATTGTGGGGATTGCGATTTCATTAATTGGAGGAGCAATTAGTGTGTTTGAGATGTCTTATCGTTACACAGATTTGAGTCAACCAGTTGATTTTCAAATCACTGCCGATGAATCCAAGCAGTTAGAACAATTGATTCAAGAAAGTGGGGGAGAAATTACGGATAAACTAACGGTTTCGTTGAAAGCCGTGGGTACTCATTCTTTGCAACCAATCCAATTTTTAGAAGACGAAACGTATGAAAATATTGCTATTTTTGATTTGATTTCTGAATCGATGTATCACGATATTCGTCAAATAGTTCCACGTTTGCCTGAACTCAAGTTAACCAAAGCCGATCAAGGAGTGATGGTTGATTTGAGCCCTGCGATGGTGAGTAAACGCCAATTCTCCAAAGCAGAACAGAAAATTACCTTACCGAATGAAAATACGGTTCACTTGACACAACGTTTTTCAACGATGATTGGCGATAGTTTATTACGATATGGTTCTAACTTATTGGTGGTGACGGATGAGTTGTATCAAAAAGTAGAAGGAATTGATTATCAGCTCGTTTATTTGAATGCAACTGGCTACAATGAGGAACAACTACAAAAAAAATATGTCTCACAATTGCCAACCGATTGGGGGCATGACGTAAGTTATCACTATGTATATAAAGAGGGGCAACTAAAAGGTAGCATCAAGCCAGTATCAGATGAAGCGTCATCGGAAAATAAAGAAGAACAACGGATTAGTCGATTAAATCAAACGAGTCGTTATCCCAATGTCCGTTCGGATCGCCGTCAGGGAGGTATTTTCTTGTATGTGGCATTGTTTGTCGGCATGATTGTGTTGATTACCACAGCGAGTACATTAATGGTTCGTCAGTTTTTTGAAGCTGGACGTGAAAAACAAAATTATCAACTTTTGCAACAAATTGGAATTCCCAAAAAGACGTTGCGTCGTGCGGTATATCATCAAAACGCATGGATTTTCTTTCCTACGATGTTATTGGCAACTACGCATGGTTCGTTTGCGATTTACATGCTGACAGAATTGGTGCAAGATGCCAATTATTGGGTAGCCTATCTGTTTTGTTTTATTACTATTTTTATTTTTACATCCGCTTATTTTTTAACAACGAATTTTTATTTACGAATTGTGGAGGAGTAATCAATGGCGAATCAACAAACATCCCAAAGGTATTCAATTAGTCATTTTGCTCAGCTGGTTGGTTTGAGTATTGATACATTGAGATATTATGAAAAAGAAGGTCTAATCACACCTGCTCGCAACCAACAAAATCAACGTGTTTATACAGAAAAAGATAGGAATTGGCTGGCGTTTATTTTGCGTTTAAAGCAAACGGGTATGCCGATTAATGAAATTAAAATTTATACCAAGCTACGTTATCAAGGCGAGGAAACAGTTCATGAACGATTAGAATTACTGTATCACCAACAAGAAGCTTTGGAAAAACAACGACAAGAAATTGATGACCATTTGCTGTTTCTAGCAGAAAAAATCAAGATATACAAAAAAATGATTGACATGGAGTAAACTCCAGCACGTATCCTTCAACTATGAAGGAGGGAATATCATTGAAAAAATATCATGTGATTACAGGGGCAAGCTCAGGGATTGGTGCTGCCGTAGCGATGGCTTTTGCTCAAAGAGGGAAACATGTCATCTTGATTGCGCGTCGAAAAGAAAAATTAGCGGAACTCAAGGAACAGATTCAACAACAATACCCCGCAGTCGAGGTCATTATTCAACCGTTTGATTTAACGAACATCGCGCAACTCGAAGATTTATTTCAACAATTGACACGTTACCATATAGAGACGTGGATTAATAATGCTGGTTTTGGTTATTACACAACAGTTGCGGAACAATCACTGACACGTACCAAAGATTTACTACAACTTAATGTCGAAGCACTCACAATTTTGTCGCTGTTGTATGTGCAAAAGTACCAAAATCAACCGAATACACAATTGATTAACATTTCATCGGCAGGTGGTTATACAATGGTTCCCACAGCAGTGACGTATTGTGCCTCAAAATTTTATGTCAGTGCTTTTACAGAAGGTCTAGCTTTAGAATTACAGGCATCTGGTTCACCTATGCAAGCCAAAGTATTAGCTCCTGCCGCAACTAAAACAGAATTTGGTAAAGTGGCCAATAACAGCACGACATATGATTACGATCAAACATTTCCAAGGTATCATGATGCCAATGAGATGGCCCAATTTTTAATGGAACTATACGATAGGCATCAGATTGTCGGTGCTATTGACCGAGAAACATTTACGTTTGTTTTGAGTGGACATAAATTTGCGGATGCGCGTTCAAGTAACAATAATCAACAAATTAAATGAGAGAAAATTAATTTAGACATAACGGACCTATTCTGTTCATTCTTTTATGGCGTGCTATAATTAAGAGGTAGTATAGAAAAGGAGCGTATGTGATGTTAGAAAAAAAAGAGGAACAATTATTAATTAACTTAACTTCTGCTCGTGGCGTACCTGGCAACGAAGAAGAAGTGCGTGAGGTCTTTAAAGCGTATGCGAAAGATTTTGCGGATGATATTTTCTTTGATGGATTAGGCAGTGTGATTGCCAAACATTCTGGTAAAGGTGGGGGTCCTAAAATCTTTATTTCTGGACATATGGATGAAGTTGGTTTCATGGTCACTAAAATTACAGAAAAAGGCTTTATCGAATTTCAAACACTTGGTGGCTGGTGGGGACAAGTTATGCTCGCGCAACAAGTTGAAATCAAAACGCAAGCAGGAAAATTGATTCATGGCGTGATTGGTTCAAAACCACCGCATGTTTTATCCATGGAAGCACGCAAAAAACCATATGATGTGAAAGAGATGTTTATTGATATCGGTGCATCAAGCGAAGAAGAAGCAAAGTCTTGGGGCATTCGTCCGGGAGACATGATTACACCTTATATCGAATACAAACGAATGAATGATAGTAAATTCTTATTAGCCAAAGCTTGGGATAATCGTGTGGGTACGGCTGTTTCTTTACGAGTGCTAGAAAATCTAGCCAAAGAAGGACATCCAAACTGCTTGTTTGCAGGTAGCGATGTGATGGAAGAAGTGGGCTTGCGTGGGGCACGTACGAGTACACACTTAGTAAATCCTGATATTGCGATTGCTTTAGATACGGGTACAGCAGGCGACACACCAGGAATGACACCAAAAGAAGCTGATTCGGTTCTTGGTAAAGGTCCACAAGTGTTAATTTTTGATGCTTCAATGATTCCACATAAAAAATTATTGAACTTTGTCATTAACGTTGCTGAAGAATTGGAAATTCCTTTCCAATATACGGTGATTACCGGTGGTGGAACCGATGCAGGACAAATGCATTTAACCCGAGATGGTATTCCATCGATTGCAATTACCGTACCTGTTCGTTATCTACATTCACATACATCCATTATTCATGAAGATGACTATTTAAATACTGTCAAATTAGTGACAGAAGTTGTTCGTCGCTTGGATGATAAAAAAGTGAGCGAATTGAGAAGTTATTAAATAAAAATAGAGCTAAGAATCTTTTATTAGATTTCTAGCTCTATTTTTTATTTGCGTGTCGTTAGCGAAACGTTTACACTAAGAACAAAAGGTGAGGAGGAATTTTTATGAAACTAACGGTTTTAGGTTGCCTGGGCGCCTATCCTTACAAAGGTGAAGGGACAACAAGCTTTTTGTTGCAATCAGAAGGCTATAATTTGTTGATTGATGCAGGGAGTGCCACATTGATTCAATTAGAAAAAGTATTCGATCCTTTGGCGTTGGATGCAGTGATTCTTAGTCATTATCATCCAGATCACATTGCTGATTTAGGGGTATTACAACACTACTGGCAACTATTTCCTAAGACAGAGGAACGTCCTGTTTTACCTATTTATGGTCATAGTGAAGATGCAGAGCAATTTGCTCGTTTGACGTTACCGAATGTTTCAGAAGGTCACGATTACCTAAAAGTAGAACAGTTGAACTTAGGGCCGTTTTCTGTTACATTTATGAAGACGATTCATCCTGTCGTTTGCTATGCAATGCGGTTTGTGGAAAATAGTACAGGTAAAATATTTGTATTTACTGGTGACTCTGGTTATTTGGAAAGTTTTGTTGAGTTTGCGAAAGATGCGGATTTATTCTTAGCAGATACGTACCTGTTTGAAGGGAATGAAAATCACATCGCACACTTTACTTCTAAAGAAGCTGGAGAAATTTCACGTCAAGCAAGTGTGAAAAAATTAGTTTTAACGCACTTGCCTCAATTCGGTGATTTAGAACAATTACGTACCGAAGCCAGTGCAGCAGCACAGCATGAAGTGCCTGTCGAATTAGCAAAAGTAGGGAAAACTTTTGAAATTTAGGAGGAACGAAGCATGATTTTTGTACCAAATGATTTAAGAGACCCACGAGTAAATTTAGCGATTGAAACGTTTTTATTACAAGAAATGGCGATTGACGAGCCGATTTTACTTTTTTATATCAATGAACCATCAATTATCATTGGTCGTAACCAAAATACGATTGAAGAAATTAATAAAGAATACGTTGATGAAAAAGGAATTCATGTTGTTCGCCGTTTTAGTGGTGGTGGGGCAGTTTATCACGATGAAGGAAATCTAAACTTTAGTTTCATCATGCCTGATGATGGGGATTCATTCCGTGATTTTGAAAAAGTAACGAAGCCGATTATTCAAGCGTTGCATGATATGGGCGTTGAAGGCGCACAATTAAAAGGACGTAATGATTTAGTTATTAATGACATGAAATTCTCAGGTAATGCGATGTACGCTACAAATGGTCGGATGTTTGCTCATGGAACAATCATGTTTGACAGCGATGTAAATGAAGTTGTGAACTCATTGAAAGTACGTAAAGATAAAATTGAATCAAAAGGGATTAAATCGATTCGTTCACGTGTTACGAATATTAAACCTTTCTTGCCGAAAGAAAATCAAGACATGACAACTGAAGAATTCAGTCAAGAAATCTTATTGAAAATCTTTGGTGTTGATTCGGTGGATGATATTAAAACATATACATTAACGGATGATGACTGGAAAAAAGTAAAAGCAATCTCTGAAAAATATTATGCAAACTGGGATTGGAACTACGGTAAGTCACCTGCTTTTGATATTGAACGTCGTAAACGATTCCCAATCGGTTCAATTGAAGTCCGTTTAAATGTTGCAGAAGGTAACATTACTGATGCAAAAATTTATGGTGATTTCTTCGGTTTAGGAGAAGTAAAAGACGTAGAAGATGCTCTAGTAGGAACAAAATATGAAAAAAATGCGTTAAAAGAAGCGGTTGATGCGATTGATGTGAAAAAATATTTTGGGAACATTGAAACAGCCGATTTATTTGAATTAATTTACTAATCTTGAAAATCTGCAAGAACAATTTTGTTGTTGCAGATTTTTTTATGGGAGGAAATTTCAATGGTAACAATCAATCAGAAGGCTATTTTTCCAATTGGTTTGGGGACTTGGCATATGGGGGATGATCCTCAAAAAAGAACACAAGAAATTCAAGCGTTGCGTGCTGGTTTAGATTATGGCGCAACAGTCATCGATACGGCGGAAATGTATGGTGAAGGCAATGCGGAACGTTTGGTTGGAGAAGCGATTCAACCTTATCATCGCGAAGACCTTTATTTGATTTCGAAAGTATATCCATGGCATGCTTCTCGTGAGCAATTGCCGATTTGTTTAGATCATAGTTTACAACGACTAGGGACAGACTATTTGGATATGTATTTACTTCATTGGCGTGGCAACATTCCCTTGGTTGAAACGGTTGAAGCGTTAGAAAAAGCGAAACAAGCAGGCAAAATTCGTGCGTGGGGTGTTTCTAATTTTGACGTAGCTGATATGGAAGAGTTAATGCGGGTGACAAATGGACAAAATTGTCAAACGAATCAAGTTTTATATAATTTGAGTGAGCGCGGAATTGAGTTTGACTTATTACCATATATGCAGCAACACCAACTGCCATTAATTGCTTATTCACCGATTGCACAAGGTGATAGCTTAGGTGGACATTTAACCGAGCAACGTGTCTTACAAGAAATTGCGCACCAGCATCAAGTAGATATTTTTCAAGTTATCTTAGCTTGGTGTATCCGCGATGGACAAACGCTTGCGATTCCTCAATCTAGTAGTGTGGCACATACGATTAGCAATATTCAAGCAGGACATCTTCAACTAACGGAGGAAGAATTGGCACTAATTGATGCTTTGTATCCCGCACCAACGAATAAACAGCCTTTAGCTATATTATAAGAAAGACCTTTCAATCGTCTCATGAAGATGATTTGAAAGGTTTTTTTGGAATATCGTTTTTTTTTTCAGAGAGTTAAGCTAACTTTAAGTTAAGTGACATATAGTAAACACAGTACTAAGAACGAATACATGACAGAAAAAAGGAGGGAATTATAATGGAGGCAAAGGAACGTTCTGCTTTGAAATTAATTTTTGTAACAGCCCTCGCATTTTCGACAATGGGCTTACTCGCAACGAAAAAAAGACACGTCATAATTTATAGAAGATAAGGAGAAACGAATATGAATAAGCGTAAAAAAGGATTAACCGCAGCTACTTTAGCACTTGCAGTAACAGTGATTGCCGCTTGCAGTCAAACAGAAAGTAGTCAAGCAGAGTCCGCTGCATTAGAAACAAATACCAGTATTGTAGCTACGACATCAACCTCTACCGCGACAACTGAAACACTCGTACAAACTAAAACGAGTGATACTGCTGACGTCGATTGGGATGCTTTGGAAACGACAGAAGTTGACTTAACCGATGAAGGGTTAAACATTACTGAAGCTGGTACGTACATTTTGAGTGGTGAAACCACTGGTCAAGTGACCGTTAATACAGAAGGCAATGTACGAATTATTTTAAACAATGCAACCATTACAAGCAGTGAAGGAGCAGCTATCTCAATTGAAAATGCAGAAAAAACAGTTTTAGAATTAGCAGATGGCACAACCAATACAGTCGAAGATGCGGCGACACGTAGTGATGAAGAAATTGATGGAGCGATCTACTCATCAGATGATATGATAATTACAGGTCAAGGAATATTGAACGTCACAGCCAATTTTGAAGACGGAATTGTAGGTAAAGATGACTTATGGATTGAATCGGGTACTATTAATGTTACGAGCGTAGATGGTGGGATTCGAGGCAAAGATTCCTTAACCGTTTCTGGTGGAGCCTTGACTATTGATGCAGGTGGCGATGGCATCAAATCAAGCAATGACACAGATTTAGGAAAAGGTCAGTTAACCATTAGTGGTGGTGAAATCACCATTACTTCAGGAGATGATGCGGTTAAAGCAGAGCAAAATATCTGGATTACAGGAGGAACTTTAGATATTGAGACTAGTGTAGAAGGTATTGAAGCACCTGTGATTGTTATTGATGATGGGGATGTGACTATCTACGCAACAGATGATGGTATCAACGCTTCTGCCTCTGAGATTATCACAACTGATTTAAGTTTAACTATTAATGGTGGCAATGTGATTGTAGAAGTCGGCCAAGGAGATACTGATGCGTTAGACAGTAACGGCGATTTGACTATTGCTGGCGGTGTGGTGACTTTAACCGCCCAATCTGCAGTCGACTATGATGGCACAGGCAGCTTTACTGGTGGAACCTTAATTGTGAATGGTGAAACGCTAACAGATTTACCAGAAGGTGGCATGATGGGTGGCCCTGGAGGTAATATGGGTGGCGGACCTGGCGGCAATGGAAACCCCTAATATAAAAAGAAACTGGAAACCGTATAGATAGTCTCAATGAATCAAAAATAGCGAGTCAAATTCTTTTTCAAGATGTTGACTCGCTATTTTTTTGATTCCTTATCCTTTTTTATAAATAATTCTTAGGAACGACCAAATAATCCACTACGTCTTTATCTTTAGTGTAGTCAATCGAAACGTTGTAATCTTTAGAGAAATACTCGTCATATTTTCTTTATGAATATCTCCTCCTCAGTCAATAATAAAATAAGCGAATGCGTTTTGCGGTTTTGCTCTAGATAGTAGTACATCCATAGCAATTAACTGCTACTAAGTACATTTTAGATGTACAAAATAGCGTTCTGTGTATGGCATCGAAATAAAATCATGTAACAAAGCATCCGCTGATTCAGTTTTTTTACCATTAAAATTAGAAATTAACCTGTCAGATTGGATTTTATTCTGGTATTTTTTAGAGAAAATAGTATAATTAAGCTTATTAATCGCTATAATAAGCTTAATTATAGAAAGGAAAGAGAATGAGTCCACAATTAGCGAGGGAAAATTTTTTTGTTTTCGTTTTAAATCAAATAAAAAATGAAACAGTCAAAAGCAAAGAAGAAACACAGTTACAGCAGTTGCTTTTAGAAATTGGTGAAGAGTTACTTCAAGCAGGAACAATCAATGAATTGTTAATTGAAAAAACAAATCAAACGTTACAAAAGCGCCATTACTTTGATTTACATGCGCAATTTCATGCAGGGGAGTTAATCGTTACTTCACAATTTTCACCTTCTTTAAGTAAGTTTGATCGTAATTGTATTGAAGCTATCGTGAGTGTCTTAGAAGCTTTAGAACAAGGGCCTATTGAAATGAAACGTTGCGAGCAATGCAGTGAGTGGTTTCTGCCTTATAAGCGAGCGAAAGTTTCGAAATTTTGTAGTAAAAAATGTCGCAATCGTGCCAATTACCTAATCAATAAGGAGAAAAACAATGACCATCATTAAATCAGAACGTGAATTAGACTTAATGCGTAAAGCTGGAAAAATTGTCGCTGAATGTCATCAATTAGTTCGTGAAATTATACGCCCAGGAATCACCACTTTAGAAATTGATGCAGTCGTCGAAAAAACAATTCGTGAGAAAGGAGCAATTCCTAGTTTTATCAATCATCATGATTTTTCGTATTCGATTTGTTCTGCACCAAATGATGTGATTTGTCATGGCTTTCCAGATAACCAACCATTGAAAGAAGGCGATGTGATTACCATTGATATTGGTGCATGTTATCAAGGTTATCATGGTGATTCTGGTTGGACATATGCAGTTGGGACAGTGAGTGAAGACATTCAGATGATAATGGAACATTGCGAAAGAAGTCTCTACTTAGGTATTCAAGAAGCAGTAGCAGGGCAACGAATTGGAGATATTGGGTACGTGATTGATCATTATGCAAGAGAACACCATTATGGCAATGTGTATGACTTTACCGGACATGGTGTTGGTCGAGAAATTTGGGAAGAGCCTACTGTTCCACATTATGGCATTCGTAACAAAGGTGCCCGATTGAAAAAAGGAATGGTAATTGCTATTGAACCTATGTTTACTTTAGGAAAAACGGCAAATTATACGGAGGACGATGGCTGGACAGTTCGAACAGTGGATCATTCGATTTGTGTGCAATATGAACATACAGTTGCTATTACAGAAAATGGGCCAGAAATTCTGACGAAATTATAAAAAAGAAGCAAAATCATTCGTGATTTTGCTTCTTTTCTTATTAATAAGCGCGAGCAATCCATACAGTATGTTTTGCTGGTTTACCGCTCACAATATCCACTGTTTTTTCCATTGGAACGTCAAATGGAATGTTACGTGTAGTGAAGCCAGTTTCTTCTTTGATTTTGGCTTCTGTTTCTTCTGATCCATCCCAACCAATTAGGACAAAACCAGTTACTTTATCTTCTGCTTTACAGTTTTCAATGTGTGCTTTTAAGTCATCTAAGGTTTCGATGTCATAATGTTCATTTTCTTTATTACGTGCACGTGCTGCTTCCAATAAGCGGTTTGGCATAATTGCTAATTGTTCTTTCACGTAGGTTGTTAATTCTTCAAAGCTGACTTTTTCTTTATCTGAAAGGTCACGAACTTTGACCATGACATGACCGTTTTCTAAGTCACGAGGACCACATTCGATGCGGACGCAGGCACCTTTTAATTCCCATTCGTTGAATTTATAACCTGGTGAATTGTCGCTATCATCTAAGCGTACACGGAAACCTTCCGCTTTGAATGCAGCAAAAATTTCATCTAATTTTTCCATAATTGCTGGATTTTTCTTCCAAGGACCAACTGGCATTAAGACAATTTGTGTTGGGGCAATTGTTGGTGGGAAGACTAAACCATTTTCATCCCCATGAGTCATGATTAATGAACCTAATAAACGTGTTGAAACGCCCCATGACGTAGTGTGTGCATGAACGTGTTTATTTTCTTTATTTAGATATGTGATGTCAAAAGCTTCGGCAAATTTTGTCCCCATGTAATGAGAAGTTCCGGCTTGTACAGCTTTTCCATCTTTCATCATTGCTTCGATTGAATACGTTTCTTCTGCACCGGCAAAACGTTCAGACGGTGTTTTTTCACCTTTATAGACAGGGATTGCTAGAAACTCTTCGCATAAACGTGCGTATTCATCTAAAACACGTAACGTACGTTTGCGCGCATCGTCAGCATCAGCGTGTGCAGTATGTCCTTCTTGCCATAAAAATTCAGACGTACGTAAGAACGGTAAAGTTTTCTTTTCCCAGCGGAAGACGTTAGCCCATTGGTTAATTTCGTAAGGTAAATCACGGTAAGAATTAATCCAATCAGAAAAAGCTGTTCCAATCATCGTTTCAGAAGTTGGACGCAATGCTAAAGGTTCTTCTAATTTTTCATCACCAACTTCAGTGACCCAAGGAAGTTCTGGAGCGAAACCTTCGATATGGTCAGCTTCTTTCATAAAGAAACTTTTTGGAATTAACATTGGGAAATAGGCGTTACGAATTCCTTCGCTACGGAGAAACTTATTGAACTCCTCTTGAATGTGTTCCCATAATTCAAAACCATCGGGACGGAAGATGATTGAGCCTCTAACAGGTGAGTAAGACATCAATTCTGCTTTTTGAACGGTTTGTAAATACCATTCTGTAAAATCATTTTTTTGTTCTGCCATTTTGTTTCCTCCTAAATATAATTGACAACAATTGGTATATTGGATTAGCTTTCGAGAGCTGAAAGCAAAATAAAAACACTTCATCCTAAAAAAGGACGAAGTGTTGAACATTCGCGGTACCACCTTTGTTGATTGTATTGTACAATCCAGCTCGAAAAAGGATAAGGGCTTTAACCCGACTGCTTTTCAGTCATTACCATTGGTAGGTTCACAAAAATAGGGGTATCAAGGTTCCAGCCTTGCCTTGACTCTCTAAAACATATTTTTGTTACTAATCCAAATCCTGTCTATAGACTAATCGGAATTACTAAAAAAAGCAAGTAGAAGTTTTTAGAGGGAAAAGATTGCAGGTTGTCTCTGAAATTCGTATAATGAAAAACAGTGAATAAGTAGGAGTGTAGAACATGAGAAACGAAATGATGTATCGACCAGTCGTAAAACCAGAACTTGTCGCGTTTTTACGTAATGAGCAAAAACAATTATCTGGAGAATTAGGTCAGATTGAAAAAGAAGCAAATGAAAATGAAGTGCCCATTATTCCGCACGAAACAGTTGTTTTTATGCAATTTTTATTAGGTCAAATTAAACCAAAACAAGTATTAGAAATTGGGACAGCGCTTGGTTTTTCTTCAAGTTTAATGGCTCAATATGTTGGTGAAGACGGGCACGTGACAACGATTGATCGTTTTGATGTGATGATTCGTAAAGCGAAAAAAACGTATAAACGTCTTGGCTTAGAAGATAGAGTAACGTTGTTAGAAGGACAGGCAGCAGATATTTTACCTGAATTAACTGGACCCTACGATTTTATTTTTATGGACAGCGCCAAATCAAAATACATTGAATTTTTACCAGAATGTCTGCGTCTATTAAAAAAAGGTGGCGTCCTAATGGTCGATGATATTTTTCAAGGGGGCACCATTTTAGATCCAATTGAAGAAATTCCACGTAATCGTCGGACGATTCATCGCAAGCTAAAACGCTTTTTAGATGTCATTAACAGTCATCCAGACTTAACTACCAGTTTAGTACCTTTAGGTGACGGGATTGCGTTAATTACCAAAGAAGCAGATGAAGTGATCATCGAGCCAGCAGAATAAGTGCTTTTAAGGTGTCTCTTGCAGACACCTTAAAAAATAACAGAAAAACAATTGACATTTGTGTGGATATTCCATATAATAATTTTTGTTGCTAAAACATCTGTCATAGTAGCTCAGCTGGATAGAGCATCCGCCTTCTAAGCGGACGGTCGGGGGTTCGAATCCCTCCTGTGACGCTAATGAACCACTAGAAACCTTGGTTTCTAGTGGTTTTTTGTTTGTTTAAATAGTTATTTCTTTCATTAATATAAATGATTCGAGCAAAGTAATTTACAAATATATTTTTTTCTTTTATATTTGACTAGTCAATTATTGATAAGTCAATTGTAGGGGGACAAAAATGAACCTTAGAGAAATAAGTAAGTTATTTTATCAATTAAAACTTGCGAACCAAGAACTGACAGCTAAGTTTGAGAAAGAAACAGGGTTTAGCATTACGCGGTATGAGTTGATGATGTTTTTAAAAGAAAATGGCCCTTGCTCGCAGACTAGTTTGCAACAAGAATTGAAAATTGATAGTGCGGCTGTGACGAGACATTTAAAAATATTAGAAGAAAAAAAGTATGTGACTCGTGAAAGAAATAAACACAATAATCGAGAAGTTTTTGTAAAAATCACACCACAAGCATTCGACGAGTTATCCACATGCGAGCAGAAGTACCATTCTTCTGAAAAGCCAATCAATATCTCGTTGAGTAAGCAAGAAGGAGAACTTCTACTAGAATTATTAACGAAATTAGTCAAATGAAAGAAGGAAATAGAAATGGCAAATAAATTAGTCAACAATGATTTTTCAGCAATTACCTTTGAAAGAAAATCTGTACGTGTGTATGATGAAACATATAAAATTTCTCATGAAGAAATGCTTGAGATGATTCAAGAGGCAACACTTGCACCATCTTCCGTGAATATGCAACCGTGGCGTTTTGTAGTAGTAGAAAGTGACGAGCAAAAAGCGAAGTTAAAACCGTTGATTCGTTTTAACACACGTCAAAATGATACCTCATCTGCGATGATTTTGATTTTTGGTGATATGGCGTGCTATGAATTAGGCGAAGAAATTTATAACCAAGCAGTAGCAGAAGGGAAAATGCCAGCAGAAGTGAGAGACCAACAATTGGAGGCAATTATTCCTTATTATCAAAATTTCACCAGAGAACAAATGAATGATGTTGTGAAAATTGATGCCAGTTTAGCAGCGATGCAATTGATGTTAGTTGCTCGTGCACATGGGTATGAAACCAATCCAATTGGTGGTTTTGAAGCAGATCAATTGGCTGAAATAGTTGATTTAGATAAAGAACGTTACGTGCCAGTGATGATTCTCTCGATTGGAAAAGCCAAGGAAACGGGTTATCCATCTGTCCGATTAGCGGCTGAACGAATTACCACATTCAAATAACATTTTTCTAAGGAGGCAAACGATGTCAATTATTTCCATAGTCTTAATACTTCTCGTTGCATGCGAATTTTTCTATATCATGTATTTGGAAACATTGGCTACCACGTCAGCAACGACAAGCCGTGTTTTTCATCTAAAGCAAGAAAAATTAGCAGATCAAGCGGTCAATACATTGTTTAAAAATCAAGGCGTTTATAATGGTTTAATTGGTGTGGGATTAGTGTATAGTGTCTTTTTTGCGACAGCTTCATTGGAAATTAGTCGCTTAATTTTAGTTTACATTATTTTAGTTGCATTATACGGTAGTTTAACCAGTGACAAAAAGATTATTTTAACGCAAGGTGGTTTAGCAATCCTCGCGTTCATCTCTACCTTTTTTAATTAGTTATTCAAAAGCACAGTCATGATTGGCTGTGCTTTTGGTATAATGAAAGGAAAGTAAGTGAATAAGGAGAGATCCATATGAGTAAGGAACAACGAACGTTAATAAGAGAAATCAATTTATTAGAAGATAAAAAGCTTATTTGGCTATTGAATGTTGCCGCAATTGTGTTGTTTTTTGGCTTTCTGTTGTTATTTTCAGGTGTAACTTTTTGGCATTCTGCGTCGATGTATCAATCATTTAATTTTTGGACACTTATATTGGGGTTGGGACTCTTTATTGTCTTAATCATTATTCATGAACTCATTCATGCGCTTTTTTTCAAAATGTTTCAGCCAACTAAAAAAGTAAAATTTGGTTTTAAAAATGGGATGGCGTATGCGACAAGTCCTCACTCTTATTATAAGAAATACCAATTTATTATTATTTGTTTAGCACCATTTGTTTTGCTGACTTCAGGATTGGTTGTACTATATCTTATGAATCTGTTATCAGCGAGTTTATTCATCTTCTTAGCTTCGATGCATGCATCAGGATGCGTGGGTGATTTTTATTTTACCTATTTAATTTTGCGTGCACCTAAAAATAGTTGGATAGAAGATACGGAGCAAGGGATAAACTTTTATCATTAGACTGTGCAGACAGTCTTTTTTTTATGCGCATCACTTCATTGGTAATCCCTTTTAATATCGGGTATAATCAAAACATTACAATATGTAACAGATAAAAAAACTGTTATAATTTTGGAGGGGAAAATATGAAGAAATGGGTAGTGACAGCGACACTTTTCACGGCAGGTTTATTATTAACTGCATGTGGGACAGAGAAGAAAGAAGCAAAAGATGTGAGTTGGGAAAAAGTTGAAGAAGCAGGTAAATTAACTGTATCAACTTCAGGTACACTTTTTCCATCTTCTTATTACAATGATAACAATGAACTAGTTGGATATGATGTCGATATTGCCAAAGAAGTAGCGAAACGTTTGGATGTTACTGTCGATTTTAAAGAATACAATGTAGATGGTCAAATTGCCGCCTTGCAACGTGGGGAAGCAGATTTTGCTGCCAACGATTTTGGTTTGTCTGGTGACCGTAAAGATAAATTTAGCTTAAGTACACCTATTAAATATTCCTTTACAAGTATGATTGTTCGTCAAAGTGATGATTCTGGGATTCATTCATTAGAGGATTTAAAAGGGAAAAAAGCTGCTGGTGAACCAAACACAAGCTATATGAAAATGGCTGAGAGTTATGGCGCTGAATTAGTCGTTTATGATAATGCGACAAACGATCAATATTTAACAGATGTTGCTAATGGTCGAACGGATGTCATTATTAATGATTATTATTTACAAAAAATGTCTGTGGGTGCATTACCTGATATCCCTGTAAAAATTTTAGAAGATGTTTATTTTGATTTAGCTGAAACAGGATTCTTGTTTGTCAAAGAAAACAACGAGCTACGTGAAAAAGTAGATGCGACATTAAAAGAGATGAAAGAAGATGGAACAATCGCTAAAATTTCAGAAGGGTATTTCCAAACTGATGTTTCTGAAAAACCAAAAGAAGATTTGATTGAAAGTAAAAAGACTGAGTAATGTATATTCCAACCTTTGATTTACAATTGATGTGGGAGTCGCTGCCTTTTGTCTTAGAGGGCTTATCTTATACAATTGGAATTGCGGTCGCTTCGTTCTTTTTTGGAAATATTTTGGGGATTTTATTGACGACACTGAGTTTTTTACCAAACCGTGTATTAAATAAGCTGATACGACTAGTCATTTCCTTTTTTCGTGGGGTTCCAGCTTTGGTCGTTTTATTTCTGTTATATTTTGGTTTGCCGTATCAATTAGATGCGTTGACAGCGACGATTATTTGTTTTAGTTTGACGAGTAGTGCATTTATTGGTGAGATTTATCGTGGTTCTATTGCAGGTGTTGACCGAGGACAATGGGATGCGGCGTATGCTTTAGGTTTTTCGTTTCCAAAAGTGATGCGTTCAATTATTTTGCCGCAAGCATTCCGAATTTCAATCCCTGCGTTAAGTAATGTAGCGATGGATTTAGTCAAAGGTACGTCGCTAGCTGCAATGATTACAATTCCCGATATTTTTCAAAAGGCTAAAATTGTGGGTGGTCGAACATTTGATTATATGTCGATGTATGTACTGGTTGCGATTATTTATTGGTGTATTTGTTTACTCATTGAATATTTACAGAAATATTTAGAACAGCACTATCTAAGACGTTATGGAAAAATAAAATGAGTAAACTGTGTCAGAAGGTAATGATAAACTATTCGAATGATAGACAGATTGTTTTTCAATCGCTATTGTTCGAATAGTTTTATTGTCTTTTTTAAACAGATAGATTGACGACCATCTGAGAAAATAAAATCATCAAAGAGGAAAAAATATTTTTGGGAGGAAGTATGTTAACTATTCGATCAATTGATTTACACGTACCAACAGAAATTTAAGCAGTTGAACAACTCTATGTATCGTCTTTTCCAGTAGAAGAGCGAGTACCTTTTGAGGAATTGATAGATAAAGCCATTCTGAAAAAAGGAAATTATTTTGGTTTATTTCAAGAAGAACAAGTCTGTGGCATGATTTATTATATTCTGTTAGACGACCTGTTGTATATTTTCTTCTTTGCTATTGATGGTACGATTCAATCAAAAGGGTATGGGAAATTTGTTTTAGATTATATGCAAGAAACATTCCCCAATAAGAAACAAATGCTGTTAATTGAAGAATTAGATAAAGAGGCGGATAATTTCGAACAACGCGTGCGCCGTAAAAACTTCTACGAAAAAAATAACTTTGTATGTACGGGTGTAACTATTGTCGCGGCGAATACTCCTTATGAATTGATGTCTCGAGGAAAAGCACTTGCAACAGAGGAAGAATGCGAACGCATATATCGCTATTTTTTCGATGAAGCCGAGTGATTCGTTTGCTTTTTTACAAACAGCAAGCTTTTGCCTTCTCATTCATTTGTGATAAGATGATAAAGTTTTCAAATGAAGTAAAGGAGTTTTAGTATGTTATTTCGAATAGAAAAAAAGGAATGGCTAGGAAATGAGCGCAATGATTTATTTGCTGGTTTAGTTTCTTCGGTGGCTATATTGCCAGAAGTAATTGGTTTTTCGATTATTGCAGGGGTACCGCCACTAGCTGCATTGTTTGCTTCGGCGGTTACTTTATTGGTGATTACTTTTACTGGTGGTCGTCCAGCAATGGTTTCAGCAGCAGCAGGTTCCATGGCATTAGTGATTGCGGGATTGGTGCAGTCTCACGGCTTGAATTATATGATTGCCGCCACGATTTTAACTGGGGTCTTACAAATGCTTTTTGGTTTTTTAGGCATTCATAAACTGATGCGTTTTATTTCTAAAACAGTGATGTTTGGTTTTGTGAATGCATTGGCTATTTTAATTTTTATGGCACAAGTACAACAATTACCAGCGCAAACGTGGACGTCTTATGCAATGGTTATTCTCAGTATTGGTTTGATTTATCTAATCCCTCGTTTTACAACAATTGTACCATCTGCGTTGATTGTGATTGTAGTCATGACTATCTTTGCTTTCTTATTTAAAGGCAATCTACAAACAGTCGGTGATTTAGGGGCGATGAATGATATTACGCCAATGCTCGCCTTACCTGCCGTACCATTGACAGTAGAAACGTTATGGATTATTTTGCCGACATCGTTAGCGTTAGCGATGATTGGTTTGATTGAATCCTTACTAACGGTGCCGATTGTAGATAAAATGACAGAGAGTACAAGTGATAGTCAGCGTGAAGTAAAAGCACAAGGGTTAGCCAATATTGTGACAGGGTTCTTTGGTGGTCAAGCGGGATGTGCCATGATTGGACAAGCCGTTATTAATGTTAAATCTGGTGGACGGAAACGTTTATCCACGTTTATTTCAGGTATGACCTTATTGCTATTTATTTTTGCATTTCGTGATTTAATGATTGGCATACCAACTGCTGCTTTAATCGGGATTATGATGACGGTGGCTGTTGATACATTTGATTGGGAAAGTTTGCGTTTGTTCAAAAATAGACAGATCAAAGACGGCTTTATCTTGATAATGACCGTGGCTGTGATTGTTTACACGCATAACTTAGCAATCGGTATTGTATTGGGTGTAATTGTTACGTTACTTATAGATACCGTTTTTGTCAGAAAATTAAGCGACAGCTCTAGTAAATAGGGCTGTTTTTTCATCTGTTAAAGCGCTCTGTATTGCTAAATATCAGAAGTTGTGTATAATTTTACAAAAAGGAGTGTGATGCAAATGGCAAAGAAAGTAAAAGTCATTGAGAGTTTATGTCAAGATGGTTATGAAAGTGGATATGCAAAGAACAAAAATTATGAATTCAAACGTGAGGATGATGTCGTTTCTTTATTATCTAAGGGCGAAATTTTGTGCCGATTTGTCATTACCGGTTATCGACAAGGACAAGTGGCAGAAGTGAACGTTTCGAATCATCATGAAGCAAATGCTGTTACAACATTTGTTCAATATTTTGGCTCAGAAGACGAATTTGAGGCAGAAAAAAAAGCAGTAAAGAAATAATTCTCAAATAGATAACTTTAGATCAAATGCCTAAAGTTATCTATTTTTTATTTTATGACGAAATATTCAGAAAATTAAAACAAAAGTGTTGACTTCTTTTTTCTTTTTCGGTATCTTTTTATCAAGAACTTATTGATTAGGTGGTTACTATGAAAAATACAGCAGTAATTTCAACAACTACATTTTTATTATTATTATTATAATCCAGGACTCTTTTCTATTTTACATTTAAGAAGAGTCCTATTCGCATTGCATAAAGGAAATCCTTTGTGGAGTGCTTTTTTTATTCATTAGATGGAAATTACGTGTATGTAACATCAAATAAAACGATGAAAAAAAGAGAGGTAGAAGAGTAATGAGAAAGATACAATTTTTTGATACAACCCTACGAGATGGAGAACAAACACCGGGGGTAAATTTTAATACCAATGAAAAGGTTCAAATTGCCCTTCAACTGGAAAAATGGGGCATTGATACAATTGAAGCGGGCTTTCCGATTGCTTCACCTGGTGATTTTGAAGCTGTCCAAGCGATTGCCCAAGTAGCAACGAAGATGACTGTTGCGGGTTTGGCACGTTGTCAGAAAAAAGATATTGATTGTGCGTATGAAGCCTTAAAAGATGCCAAACATCCTCAATTGCATGTATTCTTAGCAACAAGTGATGTGCATTTAAAATATAAATTAAAAATGACCCGTGAAGAAGTGCTAGCTTCTATTAAAGAACATGTTAGTTATGGGAGAGAACGTTTTGAAAAAGTCCAATTCTCACCAGAAGATGCGACACGAACGGATAAAGCCTTTTTATTAGAAGCTATTCAAACCGCAATTGATGCCGGCGCAACAATTATTAATGTTCCAGACACAGTCGGTTATTCTAATCCAACTGAATACGGCGCGTTATTTGCGTATTTAATTGAAAATATTAAGAGTGACGAAGAAATTATCTTCTCTTCTCATTGCCATGATGATTTAGGTATGGCGACAGCCAACGCATTAGCAGCGATTGAAAATGGTGCTAATCGTGTAGAAGGTGCGATTAATGGCATTGGCGAACGCGCAGGTAATACTGCATTAGAAGAAGTTGCCGTCGCATTGCACATTCGTAAAGATTTTTATGAATGTGAATCGACAATTGTTTTGAGCGAAACAAAACGTACAAGTGATATTGTTGCACGTCTATCAGGTTTTGCGATTCCTAAAAATAAAGCAGTAATTGGTGGAAATGCTTATGCGCATGAATCAGGTATTCACCAAGATGGCGTCTTGAAAAATCCCGAAACGTATGAAATTATTACTCCACAATTAGTTGGTGTTCATACAAACTCATTACCTTTAGGGAAACTGTCTGGTCGACATGCCTTTACAACAAAAATGGCAGAACTTGGCTATGATTTGTCAGATGAAGAAGTGCAACGTCTCTTCAAGAAGTTTAAAGAATTAGCCGATAAGAAAAAACAGATTACTGATGAAGACTTGATTGCTTTACAAGCCGATGAAGTTCGTCGTAGTGAAGAAACCTATCAATTAAAAACAGTGCAATTGCAATATGTATCAAATGGGTATCAAGGTGCTGTGGTATCTATCGCAGATGCTAACGAAGAAGTTCAGACGGCTTCTGCCATTGGTGCTGGAAGTATTCAAGCAATTTATAACTCGATTGATCAAATTTTTGGGCAACAACCACGCCTTGTGGAATATGACATTACGGCGTTAACCAGTGGCGAAGATGCGCAAGCAGAAGTCCATGTATCTATTGAGTGTGAAAAAACCAAAGAACGAATTAACGGCATTGGTGTTGATTTTGACGTATTGCAAGCTTCTGCAAAGGCATATACGCAAGCGAGTGCTATTCTTAAAGAAAAGGGAGAACGCAAATGAAAAAGAAAATTGTAGTGTTAGCCGGTGACGGTATTGGACCAGAAATTATGACAAGTGGCGTTACGATTCTAAAAAAAGCAGTAGAAAATTCAGAAATTGCGTTTGAATTTGAAGCACATCCTTTTGGGGGGGCTGCAATTGATGCTAAAGGAGAACCTTTACCCGAAGAGACGTTAACTGCTTGTCAGCAAGCGGATGCGATTTTATTAGGTGCGATTGGTGGACCAAAATGGGAACACGCAGCGCAAACACCTGAACAAGGATTATTGGCCTTACGTAAAGCGTTGCATCTCTTTGCAAATATTCGTCCAATTTCTGTGCCAAATGCGTTATTGCCACTTTCTCCTGTTAAAGAACAGATTGTCAAAGGAACAGATTTTGTGGTTGTTCGTGAATTAACGAGTGGCATTTATTTTGGTGAACCACGTCATTTAGGTGAAGCAGAAGCGTATGACACCAATCGTTACCAAGAAGATGAAATTCGTCGAATCATTCGTAAAGCCTTTGAAATTGCGCAAGATCGCCGGAAACATGTCTTGTCGGTAGATAAAGCCAATGTTTTAGCTACTAGTAAATTATGGCGTAAAATTGCTGAAGAAGTTGCACAAGAATTTCCAGATTGTACCTTAGAACATCAATATGTTGATTCAGCCGCAATGCGTATTGTGCAAAATCCAACTGCTTTTGATGTCATTGTCACAGAAAATTTATTCGGAGATATTTTAAGTGATGAAGCTTCTGTCTTACCAGGAACACTGGGCGTTTTACCAAGTGCTAGTCATAGCGAATCAGGCGTTTCATTGTACGAACCGATTCATGGTTCTGCACCAGATATTGCTGGTAAAAATATTGCTAACCCTGTGTCGATGATTTTATCGGCAAGTTTGATGCTACGTCAATCGTTTAATATGAACGATGAAGCAGATCGTATTGAAAATGCCTGCTTTGAAGCAATGGAAGAAGGTATTTTAACTAAAGATTTAGGTGGAGAAACAACGACTACCGCATTCACTGAAGCCATTCTAGAAAAACTAAAGTAATTGTGAAATCAAGAAATTAAAGGAGGCTTTCACATGGGAAAAACACTATTTGATAAAGTCTGGGAACGTCATATTGTCAGTGGTGAAGAAGGAGAAGCGCAACTCCTTTATATTGATTTACAAATGATTCACGAGGTAACATCACCTCAAGCGTTTGAAGGATTGCGTGAAGCTGGTCGTAAAGTTCGTCGTCCAGATAAAACATTCGGGACGATGGATCATAACGTACCAACAAAGGATATTTTTAACATTACCGATTTGATTTCAAAAAAACAAATCGATACATTGAGAAGAAACTGTGAAGAATTTGGTATTACCCTTTGTGATAATGGTTCGGCGCGTCAAGGAATTGTGCATATGGTAGGTCCTGAAGTTGGTTTAACGCAACCAGGGAAAACGATTGTTTGTGGCGATTCACATACAGCAACGCATGGCGCATTTGGTGCGATTGCGTTTGGGATTGGTACGAGTGAAGTCGAGCATGTATTAGCAACGCAAACCATTTGGCAAAAGAAACCAAAACGTTTAGGAATTCATGTTACCGGTAAATTGCAACCGGGTGTGTATGCGAAAGACATCATTCTTGCTTTAATTGCGACTTATGGCGTTGATTTTGGTGTTGGGTATGCAGCTGAATTTTATGGAGATACCATTCAAAATCTGACAATGGAAGAACGTATGACCATTTGTAATATGTCGATTGAAGGTGGAGCTAAAATGGGTATGATGGCACCTGATGAAAAAACCTTCGAATATGTTCGTGGCAGAGAATATGCACCAAAAGATATGGAGGCAGCGATTGCTGATTGGCAAACCTTGTATACCGATGAAGATGCTGAATATGATCGCGTGATTGAATTAGATGCAAACACGTTGGAACCATATATTACTTGGGGCACCAATCCAGAGATGGGTGTGTCAATCAATACGCCATTCCCAGAAATCAAAGACCACAATGATCGTCTTGCCTATGAATACATGGATTTACATCCTGGACAAAAAGCTGCCGATATTAATATTGAGTATGTCTTTATTGGTTCGTGTACGAATGGTCGTTTATCTGATTTACAAGAAGCTGCCAAAATTTTAAAAGGCAAAAAAATCAAAGAAGGCGTCACAGGAATTGTCGTTCCTGGATCAAGACCCGTTCGTCATGCCGCAGAAAAAATTGGACTAGATAAAGTCTTCATTGAAGCCGGTTTTGAATGGCGTGAACCTGGATGTTCTATGTGTTTGGGGATGAATCCAGATAAAGTTCCTGAATTTATCCATTGTGCGTCTACTTCAAACCGAAACTTTGTGGGGCGTCAAGGAAAAAATTCACGTACCCATCTATGTAGTCCGGCAATGGCTGCCGCAGCCGCAATTAATGGTCGCTTTATTGATGTACGAGAAATTATAGGAGGGGAATAATATGGAACCTTTTACAGTCTATGAGGGGAAAACAGTCCCCTTTATGAATGATAATTTAGATACGGACCAAATTTTACCGAAAACTTATCTAAAGTTAATTGAAAAAACTGGTTTTGGTGAATTTTTATTCGATGATTGGCGTTATATCAAAGGTCGTAAACCCAATCCAGATTTTGTTTTAAATTTTCCAGAATATAGTGAAGCCTCTATCTTAATTTCTGGAGATAACTTTGGTGGTGGTTCTTCTCGAGAACATGCTGTGTGGGCAATTTCCAACTATGGTTTCCGCGCAGTCATTGCGGGAAGTTTTGGGGATATCTTTTATATGAACTCATTAAAAAATGGCTTATTGCCAATTTCTCTTCCACGACCAGCATTGGAACAACTGGCAGCATTGGAGTCAACTGACAAAATTACGATTGATTTACCTAATCAAAAAGTCATCTCTGGTGACAATGAATATACCTTTGACATTGATGCAACATGGAAACACAAAATGTTAAATGGGTTAGATGAGATTGGAATTACGCTAAAAGAAGAAGAAGCCATTACGGCGTATGAACAAACAATTCCTGCTTATAGACAATAAGAAAAACTTTTGTAAAAAATTCAAAAGTTTTCATTGACTATCGTTTCATTTTTTGATAAAGTAGTATTGTTGTAATTGTGGACTCCACAGCTACAACCGCACAGAACAAGTTTTTAAGTACAAGAATGTCGCTTGGGATGGCGAGTCTAAGTATATTACAAGGAGGTGCTGTATAGCATGTACGCAATTATCAAAACTGGTGGTAAACAAGTTAAAGTTGAAGTTGGTCAAGCAATCTACGTTGAAAAATTAGACGTTGAAGCAGGACAAAAAGTAACTTTTGACGAAGTAATCTTAGTGGGTGGCGAATCTACAAAAGTTGGTGCTCCAACTGTAGCAGGTGCAACTGTTGAAGGAACTGTTGAAAAACACGGTAAACAAAAGAAAGTTGTTACTTACAAGTATAAACCTAAAAAACACACTCACCGTAAACAAGGTCACCGTCAACCTTACACAAAAGTTGTTATTGAAGCAATTAACGCATAATTCTTACAAAAAAGTAGGGTAAGCTATGATTAAAGGAACATTTAAACGCAATACTTCTGGAAGAATCGTTTCGTACGAGATTTCAGGACATGCAAATGCTGGAGAGTACGGGAATGATATTGTTTGTGCAGCCGTTTCGGCCTTAGCAATTAGCGCGGTGAATGGGATTGAAGCCTTAGCGGGTATTCAACCAATTCTCGATGTTAATCATGAAGAAGGTGGCTACTTATACGTAGAAGTACCTGCTGATATGACGCAAGAACAAATGAATATCGTGCAAATTCTATTAGAGAATTTGCTACTAGGTCTTCAAGCTGTTCAAGAAGAGAATAGCGAATATATCCAAATTAACACACAATTATAACCACAGGAGGTGCATCTCATGTTGATGAAAATGAATTTACAATTATTCGCCCACAAAAAAGGTGGCGGTTCTACATCTAACGGACGTGACTCTGAATCTAAACGTTTAGGCGCTAAACGTGCAGACGGTCAAACTGTTACAGGTGGTTCAATCCTTTATCGCCAACGCGGTACTAAAATCTACCCAGGCGTAAACGTAGGTATTGGTGGAGACGATACTTTATTTGCTAAAGTTGACGGCGTAGTACGTTTTGAACGTAAAGGTCGCGACAAAAAACAAGTATCTGTATACCCAGTAGCTCAAGAAGCTTAATTAGATATGTTTAGCTAGAAACTTTTCGGAGTTTCTAGCTTTTTTTTATTTTAGAAAGGAATGTTGTTTCATGTATGTACCACCAAGATTAGATGACATTGTGAATGGTACACAATTGAAGGAAGAAATAGTTGATGAAAATGTTGTTATTCAAGGAAGAGCGATGATTTTGTTTCCAATTGCGGAAAATTCTTCTTTTATCAAAGTGGTACCAAAAGTTGCTATGGAAGGACATGATCCAAATAGGCCGATTGAATTGTCATCATTCAACATTTATTTTGAGTAATCTTTCTCCACCTTTTTAGTTGTCTAAAAAAACGACGCATAGTATAGTAGAAGTGAAAAGAGGTCATCTACTTTTCAGAAACCCCAAGTTCATAAAAAGGACGTGAAGTTATGGAAAACGTATACCGAAGTAACTTATGCAAAAGAAAAATCAACAAGCTATTGATGAGCATGGGATTAATCAAAAAACCGCCAGATAATTGGATTAAGCTTTCGAATAACCGAGGTACTCGGGGAAAGGACGCGTGATTCACTATCTCGTAGCTATGCGTTAAATAGTAGAGAAATTCGATAAGATACAGCCCGTTGAAAAACGGGTTTTTTGTTTATTCACGCATTTTTTTGAACTTTCGTGTAAAATAAATTTAATGAAAACGAAAGGAATGATTTAGTGGGAAAATTAGTGACAGTCAAAGGGATTGGTCATGTGTCTATAGCACCTGATACAGTGAGTGTCTTTTTACAGGTGATAACTGTACATGCAGACTATGCGCAAGCAATTCAAGCAGCAAAAGAAAAAATTGCTCAATTAGAAAATGTCATTACGGCACAGGATTTTTCTGGTAAATCATTGAAGACACATTCATTTTCAGTCGATGTAAAAGAAAAAAGCGAATTAAAAGAAGATGTTTGGCAAACAGAACAAATTGGCTATGAAGTGAGTCAAACGGTTGAATTACAATTTCCGATTGATCAAAACCGTTTGAAAAAATTGTTAGCGAATATTGCTGAAACGAAAGTGCAACCAGTGATTTCACTGCAATTTACTGTGAAAAATCGGTTGGCGTTACAAAAACAACTACTGGAAAATGCAACAAGTGATGCGCGTTATCAAGCAGAAGTACTCGCCCAAGCTTCAAATGTAGTGTTAGGGGAGCTGGTGGAGATTAATCATAGTCCAACCAATCAACAGACGTTTCTTTCACCAGTTACATTTCAAACAGAAAGCCGTCAAGTTGCGCTACCAACGATTCATCCCGCAATGATTGAAGAAACAATTGAAGTGAATTTTTGCTGGAAATTAAAAAATAAATAGGAGGAACCAACAATGACAAAAGCCTTATTAATTGTAAATCCAAGTTCAGGTGGAGAAGAAGCAAAGAAATATGAAGACCAAGCAACAGAAAAATTACACTCTTTATTTGATGAAGTAATTGTAAAACATACCGAAGAAGCAGGAGACGCAATTGATTTTGCCAAGGAAGCTGCCCAAGAAAAAATCGACAGTGTCTTTGCAATGGGAGGCGATGGGACAGTTAATGAAGCAATCAGTGGGTTAGCTGAAGAAGAATTCCGTCCGAATTTTGGTTTCTTTCCGCTAGGTACAGTGAATGATTTAGCGCGAGCATTAAATTTACCGTTAGATCCTGAAGAAGCCATTGCGAATTTAGATCTTACACGTACGAAATCATTGGATGTAGGTAAATTGAATGATCAATATTTTATGAATGTGGTAGCTATTGGTAGGATTCCAGAATCGATTAACGATGTGGATGTAGAAGATAAAACAAAATTTGGGAAACTAGCCTATTTTATTTCAGGAATCAAAAATGTTATTGGAACAGAATCGTATGATTTTGAATTAACGATTGATGGTGAAGCACAAGCAGTCACTAGCACAACGATTATTATTGGGTTAACTAACTCTGTTGGTGGATTTGAGCAATTATTATCGGATGCACAAGTCGATGATGGTAAGATGCACTTACTATATCTGAAAGATGAAAGCTTATTAGATACCGTAAAAAGCTTGCCAGATTTATTAACAGGTGTCAAAGAAACAACAGATAACGTAGGGTATGTAACATTTACCAAAGGAACAATTGCTGTGAAAGAAAAAACACTGGTAACCAATGTTGACGGAGACGAAGGTCCAGAATTACCAATCGATGTTGCAGTGTTACCTGGACATTTAACGGTGTATGCAGGAAAAGCGAATGACTAATCTTTTCATTCGACCAGCAACGAGCTTGGATGCAGCAAAATTACTGGCAATTTATGCGCCTTACGTAGAAAAAACAACGATTACATTTGAATATACTGTCCCAACAGTTGCAGAATTTTCACAACGTGTTCAGCAAACACTTGAAAAATACCCGTATTTAGTTGCAGAAACAAAAGACGGTGATCTTCTTGGCTATGCGTATGCAGGAGCTTATAACAAACGTGCCGCCTATGATTGGGCTGTTGAAACAACGGTTTATGTTAAAGAAAATTGTCCGATAAAAGGTGTAGGAACACAACTATATCAAGCACTAGAACAAACCTTAGCTCGTCAACATGTAGTGCAATTATTAGCGTGTATTACTGCGGGAAATCAAAGAAGTGAGCAATTTCATCAAAAATTTGGTTACCAATACGTAGGCAAATATGCAAAAGTTGGGTTTAAGTTTGATCGATGGTGTGATGTGGTGTGGATGCAAAAAACGTTGAATGAACCAACGATTCCACCACAACCAATTATTCCATTTTCAACCCTTGATGAACAAACAAGATAGGTCATTTTTGATCTATCTTGTTTTTTTCGAGTGCCATTGGTAATTCATGATGAGACCGTTTATAATGAAAAGAAGAAGTGTGATGAAGAGGTGAGATGTTTGAGTAAGCGTATGGAAAGAATTTATCAATATATTGTCGATTTAGAAAATGAATCTTCCGGTGTAGAAAAAGTTACAGTAACCACTGCTGAAATTGCTGGAGCACTTCACATTCAACGAAGCAATGTAAGTAAAGATTTGAATCAACTGGTGCGTGAAGGTCGTTTACTTAAATTAGAGGGGCGTCCAGTCGGCTATACACTAGCAGCTACGATTCACAATGTACAGGAAAAATACGTCCCAAGTTATAAAGAAACAAGGCAACCGCGGGAAAAAAGAAAACCACAACGCGTATCCCAACTTTTGTCAGCAAGAGATATTTTCTCACGTATTATTGGGATGAACGGTAGTATGAAAAATGCTGGGGAGCAAGCCAAAGCGGCGATTTTGTATCCACCGCGTGGGTTGAATTGTTTAATTACTGGACCCACTGGCTCAGGGAAGACTTTTTTTGCTCATGCGATGTTTCAATTTGCTAAAGCGAATCAAGTGATTGCCCAAGAGAAAGAAATGATTGTTTTTAATTGTGCTGATTACGCCAATAATCCCGAGTTATTGATGAGTCATTTATTTGGATATGTTAAAGGTGCGTTTACGGGTGCCGATACAGAGAAACTAGGCGTGATTGATCAAGCTGATGGTAGTATGCTCTTTTTAGATGAAATACATCGCTTGCCACCAGAAGGTCAAGAAATGATTTTTTATTTTATGGATCACGGTTCTTATAGCCGTTTAGGTGAAACGGGGAAAAATCATTTTGCAGATGTGCGAATTGTAGGCGCAACGACAGAAGACCCTAATTCAGCTTTATTAGATACATTTGTGCGTCGGATTCCGATTAATATTCAAATGCCTTCGTTTGAAAAGCGACCTGCCAATGAAAAATTAGATTTGGTCAAAGTGATGATGTCCCATGAAGCGAGTCGCATTCAGCGAACGATTTCGTTAACCGAAGATGTAGTTAAAGCACTTATTGGTAGTGTTAGTTTTGGAAATATTGGACAATTAAAATCTAACGTCCAATTGGTTTGTGCTCGTGGTTTTTTAAATCATATGCACCAGTCACAAATTGATATAAGCTTAGATGATGTACCAGAAGGAATTCGATCTGGTTTGATTATGTTAGCAAATAAACGTGAAATCTTAATGGAATTGTCGCATAGTTTGGAACCGAAAATTGTGATTCAACCAAATGAAGACATTTTAAACATTCAATCTGATTCCTATGAATTACCTTACAATTTGTACGATATTATTGGAGATAAAGCAGCTTTGTTGAAAGCGGATGGTGTCGATCAAGAAGCTATTAACCATTTTATTTCAACGGACATTAACGTCCATTTGAAATCATTTTATAAAGACCACGGATTTTCTTTCCATGCAGATAATAAATTAAGTGAGTTTGTCGATCAAAAGATTATTGAATTAACGAATCGGATTTATACGATGGTTCGTAATCGTTTGAATTATGATTTTCAACAAAATTTTGTCTATGCGATGAGTTTACACATTAGTTCGTTTTTGAAAAAAATTCAATTAGGTGAAACGAGACACACGAATGACAATATTCGTGAAATGGTTGCGGATTATCCAGAAGAATTTAAAGTGGCGCAAGAAATTCGCCAGTTTATAGGTGAATCATTTCATGTGACAATTCCAGAAAGTGAAGAGTATTATCTAGCAGTATTGCTGGTTTCTTTAAAAAATAGTTCGGCGGAAGGCAAAATTGGCGTGGTGGTAGCTGCTCACGGGAATAGCACCGCGACAAGTATGGTAGACGTCGTGAAACAGTTATTAGGGATTGAACAAGTCGCAGCTGTTGACATGTCGTTGGATATGCCCCCGAAAATTGCCTTGGAAAAAATGAAACAAGCTGTATTAACTGTGAATGAAGGTAGTGGTGTGTTGTTATTAGTCGACATGGGCTCGCTGGTCACTTTTAATGCCGAAATCCAACGCGAGACAGGGGTATTTGTGCGAACGATTGATATGGTAACCACGCCGATTGTGTTAGAAGCTGTACGCAAAGCTTCGGTTTTAGGAACCAGTTTAGAAGAATTGTATGAGTCATTAGAAAACTTCCGAGGTTATAGCCGTCTAGAAGAGTTTCCTCATGCCGGGATTCAACCGCATTTACCACGAGGGATTTTAGCGATTTGTGCTTCTGGAGAAGGAACTGCACAACAGATTAAAGAAACGATTCAACGTGCGTTAGCTAAAAAACGCATTGCAGATATTGAAATCTTAACGTTGTCAGTAGTAGATTTAAAAGAAAAAGTGCCACAGATTCAAAAGAAATACGACTTAATTGCCACGACAGGCGTGATTGATCCTAAGCTACCTGTGCCGTTTATTTCTTTAGAAAGTTTTGTTACGCAAGATACCGATGAATTGATTGACCGGTTGTTGACAGGAAACCAATTGTTGGCTGAAACAGTCAGCATGAATCAAGAACAGACCAAACAAGTGTGTATCGAATTTTTAGAAAACAATTATACTTTCTTAAACCCGAAAAAGATGATTGAACCACTCTGGCAATTTACATCAGATATTATGAATAATTGGCATATTGCGAGTGAGGAAAAAGGTTTTCGTATTAATTTCTTATTACATGCGGCAGGAATATTAGAACGTGTGTTGTTAAATCAACCATTATCCACGACAAATGAGGAAGTACATTGGTTGCAAGCAAGTGAAGACTATGAGCAACTGCATGTACATGTTCAATCCTTAGGGCGTACATTAAATTTGATGATTCCTTTAGCAGAAGAATATTATTTATTGGCGATGATTCATCGCCAAACGAAAGAAAAAAATTAATACAATACACTAGGATAATACACAAAACACAGTGTATCGTTCTAGTGTATTGTATTTTTTTCTAAAGAAAGTATTAAGTTAACAGTGTATCGTTTAGTGTTTTGGCACGCTTCTTGCTTTTATTAAAGTGTATGGGGAGGTGGAGACTTACTAACAACCAGAGGCGAGGAGGCGAGACAATGGAGATTCGATTAGCAAGAATCGATGATCGACTAATTCATGGACAAGTAGCGACGACTTGGGCAAAGCAAATCGGAATTAACCGAATTATTGTTGTCAGTGATGAAGTAGCAAATGATTCACTAAGAAAGTTTTTACTGCAAGAAGCGGCGCCGCCAGGTATTAAATCAAATGTTGTAACTGTTTCACGTATGTTAGACGTTTACGACAACCAATTATTTCAAGAGCAAAAAGTCATGTTATTATTTACCAATCCGCAAGACGTAGAACGTTTGATTCGCGGAGGAATGAAATTGAACTCATTAAATATTGGTGGTATGCGCTTTACAACAGGGAAACGAATGATTACAAACTTTGTCTCAATTGATGAGCAAGATGCGGATGCTTTTCGTTACTTGAATGAACAAGACATTGAATTAGAAGTTCGTAAAGTTCCAACGGATCGCAAAGTCAATTTAATGGAATTGTTAGATAAATCGTAAGCACGAACATAGAAATTTAGAAAATAGGAGGTAAGAAGATGGTAGGAATTATCCTAGCAAGTCATGGAGATTTCGCTAAAGGAATTTTACAATCAGGAGCGATGATTTTCGGGGAACAAGAAAATGTTGCTGCTTGTGTGCTAGAACCAAGCGAAGGTCCGGATGATATCAAAGCAAAAATGCAAGAAGCAGTTAATTCATTTGATGACCAAGAAGAAGTACTTTTCTTAGTCGATCTTTGGGGAGGAACACCATTTAACCAAGCCAATAATTTATTAGAAGGCCATAAAGATAAATGGGCAATTGTTTCTGGAATGAATTTACCAATGGTGATTGAAGCATATGCTTCTCGTTTTTCTATGAATTCGGCACAAGATATTGCAGCAGCAATCTTAGCTACTGCTAGAGATGGTGTCAAAGTCAAACCAGAAGAACTAGAACCAGAAGTTGCTGCACCCGCTCAAGCAGCTGATGACGCAACACCAAAAGGAGCACTTCCTCCAGGTACGGTTGTTGGCGATGGCAAAATTAAATATGTGTTAGCTCGTATTGACTCGCGTTTATTACACGGGCAAGTCGCAACTGCTTGGACAAAAGCAACACAACCAACACGTATTATTGTCGTGAGTGATGCAGTTGCTAAAGATGATTTGCGCAAACGTTTGATTGAGCAAGCAGCACCTCCAGGGGTAAAAGCAAATGTCGTACCAATCGACAAAATGATTGAAGTTGCCAAAGATCCACGATTTGGTTCAACAAAAGCGTTATTATTATTTGAAAATCCTAATGATGTTGTTCGTGCGGTTGAAGGCGGCGTAGAAATTGAAGAAGTCAACGTTGGTTCAATGGCACACTCAACAGGAAAAGTAGTAGTAAATAACGTATTATCTATGGGCAAAGAAGATGTTCAAGCTTATGAAAAATTAAAAGGATTAGGCGTGAAATTTGATGTTCGTAAAGTACCAAACGACTCTCGAGCGAATTTCGATGAACTATTAAATAAAGCGAAAGCAGAGTTGAAATAAAAAATAAATTGAACTAGGAGGTTTATCATGTCAGATTTAAATTTTATCCAAGTGATATTGGTCGTTGCTGTTGCCTTTTTAGCTGGTATGGAAGGAATCTTGGATGAATTTCAATTCCATCAACCATTGGTAGCATGTACATTGATTGGGTTAGTAACAGGGAATTTAGAAGCAGGGATTATGCTAGGTGGTTCATTACAAATGATCGCTCTTGGTTGGGCAAACATTGGTGCAGCCGTAGCACCCGATGCAGCGTTAGCTTCAGTTGCAGCAGCAATTATTTTAGTTTTAGGTGGCCAAGGAGCCGCAGGTATTCCATCTGCGATTGCGATCGCTATTCCTTTAGCTGTAGCTGGTTTATTCTTAACAATGGTTGTTCGTACGTTAGCCGTACCATTAGTTCATATTATGGATGCCGCAGCCGAAGAAGGAAACTATCGCAAAATTGAAGTGTTGCAAATCTTAGCCATTTGTATGCAAGGTGTTCGTATTGCAATTCCAGCAGCTGCTTTACTATTTATTCCAGCGTCTGTTGTACAATCTGGTTTAGAATCAATGCCTGCATGGTTAACAGAAGGTATGGCCATCGGTGGTGGTATGGTTGTAGCCGTGGGTTACGCATTAGTTATTAATATGATGGCAAACAAAGAAGTTTGGCCTTTCTTCATTCTTGGATTTGTTGTAGCTGCCATTACTGATTTGACACTTATCGGAATTGGTGCAATCGGTGTTGCTTTAGCGCTTATCTACTTGAACCTATCTAAAATGGGTGGTTCATCAACAGGTGGAGGCGGAGGAAACGCAAGTGATCCTCTAGGTGACATTCTAAACGATTATTAATCTTTCAAAGGAGGAATAGGAAAAATGGCAGAAGAAAAAATTCAATTAACGAAAAGAGATCGTTTAGCTGTTGCATGGCGTTCAACATTTATCCAAGGTTCTTGGAACTACGAACGTATGCAAAATGGCGGATTCGCCTTTTCAATGATTCCAGCAATTAAAAAATTATATAAAACAAAAGAAGACCGTGCAGCTGCTTTAAAACGCCACTTGGAATTCTTTAATACACATCCATATATCGCATCACCAATTTTAGGTGTAACCTTAGCCTTAGAAGAAGAACGTGCCAATGGAGCAGCCGTTGATGATGTGGCTGTTCAAGGGGTAAAAGTTGGGATGATGGGACCTTTAGCCGGTATCGGTGATCCGGTATTCTGGTTTACTGTACGACCAATGTTAGGTGCATTAGGTGCCTCATTAGCAATGGGTGGTAACATCTTAGGTCCAATTATTTTCTTCTTAGCATGGAATATTATTCGTTGGGCATTCATGTGGTATACACAAGAATTTGGTTACAAAGCAGGTTCTGCAATTACAGATGACTTATCTGGTGGATTATTGCAAGACGTGACAAAAGGTGCGTCTATTTTAGGGATGTTCGTATTGGCTTCCTTAGTACAACGGTGGGTAAATATTAGTTTTGTGCCAACTGTCTCTGAAGTTGAACTTTCACCAGGTGCTTACATTGAGTGGGATAAAGTACAAATGACAGGTGCGGGTTTACAATCTGTCTTTGGAGATATTGCAGCAGGTAAAGCATTGTCAAATGTTAAAGTCACAACATTACAAGATAACTTAGATCAATTGATTCCTGGTTTAGCAGGTCTATTATTGACATTCTTATGTATGTGGTTATTGAAGAAAAAAGTTTCACCAATTGTGATTATCCTTGGTTTATTCGTTGTTGGTATCCTAGGTCACGTGATTGGACTTCTATAATTATTTCAAACGAAACCAGACAAGAAAACTTCTTCGTCTGGTTTTCTTTACATAATTTCATTTTACAAAGCGAAAGAAAAAACGCTATACTAATAGAAAAATACGAGGTGGAGAACATGGTTCAATCGTTAAATACAAAAGTTGATTTAGTCATTCCTGCGACGGCATTTACAGGATTAACCGATTACGGAAAGATTATGATTGGAGATAAAGGTTTTGAATTTTATAATGATCGAGATGCTCGAAAGTTCATTCAAATTCCATGGGAAGAAGTGGACTATGTTGTAGCTTCTGTGTTATTTAAAGGGAAATGGATTCCGCGATATGCAGTGCAAACGAAACGAAACGGCACCTATACGTTTGCATCGAAGCAACCAAAAGTCGTATTACGCGCGATAAGAGAATATGTCGATCCTAGTCGAATGGTACATTCTTTAAGCTTCTTTGATGTTGTTAAACGGGGTGTTTTATCGATTGTAAAGAAAAAATAACTAATTATATATAGATATCATTTTTCTTGAGGAAGTCGTCTATGTTAGAATAATGTTATCATATATGGGGAGGTGCTTTCTATGCATTGGTTATGGGTACTGATTGTCGGTGCAGTCATCGGCGCAATCGCAGGTTCCATCACAGGAGAAAAACGTGGCTGTTTGTTTAATATTATTGCAGGTATTATTGGTTCTTCAATTGGAGAAAGTTTATTTAGCAGCTGGGGTCCTAGATTAGCTGGCATGGCGATTATCCCGTCTATTTTAGGGGCAGTTATTTTTGCAGCTGTCGTCTCATTTTTCTTTGGAAAAAATAAATAAATAAAAGGTGAACTGACGGATTCGTTGGTTCACCTTTTTGTTTTTTTAAGTCTTCCCTTTTCGCTTTAAGAAGAAGTTTGTTATAATGAAACATGAATTCAAATGGAAAGAAGGAATTAATCACATGTTGCGAGTACAAAAACTACGTGAGCAAATGAGAAAAGAAGACGTGGATGGCTTTTTAGTCACAAGTTCTTACAATCTTCGTTACTTAACAAACTTTACTGGAACAACAGGCTTAGCGGTTATTACGTTAGATAAAGCTTTTTTTGTGACTGATTTTCGTTATACTGAACAAGCGGCAAAACAAGCACAAGGCTATGAAATCGTGAAAAATTCAGGACCAATTTTTGATGAAGTGGCACGAATTTGTCAAGAAGAGGAAATTCATGCCTTAGCTTTTGAAGAATCCTACGTTAGCTTTGCAGAATATACCGTGTTAGAAGATATTATTGAAGAATCATCATTGGTACCAATTTCTGGAATGATTGAAAGTTTGCGTGAAGTAAAAGATGAAGAAGAAATTGCCACAATTCAACAAGCATGTCATATTGCAGATCAAGGTTTTTCACATATTTTAAAAATGATTCGTCCTGGCATGACAGAAATTGAAGTAGCTAATCAATTAGATTTCTTTATGCGTTCATTAGGTGCTACGAGTGTTTCATTTGAGACGATTGTTGCAAGTGGTGTACGTTCAGCGATGCCTCATGGTGTGGCCAGCGAAAAAGTCATCGAACAAGGAGATTTGATTACTCTTGATTTTGGTTGTTACTATAATGGATATGTTTCAGATATGACACGTACGTTTGCCATTGGAGATCCAGGTGAAAAATTAAAAGAAATTTATCAAATTGTGTTAGATGCCCAATTAAAAGTCTTAGATGCAGCTAAACCCGGTATGACGGGCATTGAATTGGATGCTGTTGCTCGTGATTATATTGCTTCTTTTGGTTATGGCGAAGCATTTGGTCATTCAACTGGACATGGGATTGGTTTAGAGATTCACGAAGGACCAAACGTGTCATTCCGTGCAGATAAGGCATTTGTGCCCGGAAACGTGATTACAGATGAACCAGGTATTTATTTGCCAGGAATTGGTGGCGTGCGTATTGAAGATGATTTATTGATTACTGAGACTGGAAATAAAGTCTTAACGCATTCGCCTAAAGAATTAATCATCTTGTAATTTCGACTGAATAAAAAGACTTTTTATAGCTTATCTGGTGATTAAATGATAAACTAGAAGCGAAGTTCAGGCTCATTCTCCACTAGAAAAAAACAGTGGTAGGGATTGTTTGATGACTGTCAACATTGGATTTGAACTGTAAGATTTTTTTCAGTGGTGTCTGTTTACCAAAAATACCACAGAAGGTTAAATCGTATTCAGAGATGGAGGAATTTAGAATGGTCGATGAAAAAAATTTCGTATTAGATGCCAATCAAGAATTAGGAGAAATCGTAATTGCTCCTGAAGTGATTGAAGTAATTATTGGAATTGCGGCTTCAAAAGTAGAAGGTGTCTATCGTATGCAAGGTTCCTTTGCAAATAATGTAACAGAATTATTAGGTCGTTCAGCATACGGAAAAGGTGTCCGTTTAGAAATGGATGAAGTTGGGATCAAAGTAGATATCTATACCTATATGAAGTATGGTGTTTCAGTACCTAAAGTTGCAATGGAAATTCAAAAACGTGTGAAAGAACAAGTCTTGTTCATGACAGATGTTGAATTATCAGAAGTGAATATTCATGTGATGGCAGTAGTTCCAGAAAAACCTGAGCAATTAGATTTAGAAGAATTATTTGGAAATGACGAGGAAGAAAATGAGTAAAGAATTATCGAGACATGAAATCAGACAAATGGCTGTTCAAGCGCTATTCCCGTTAGATTTTAACCAAGATTTAGAAAAAAAAGATGCTATCTTGCATGCCATTGAATTGGAACATGAAGAGATGATTGATGAAGAACACGAAAATTTTGTGCCAACGTATCTAGACTTATTAGTAACAGGTGTTTGTGAGAACAAAGAGCCGCTAGATAAAATGATTCAAGAACATTTGCGTCGTGGTTGGAGTTTACAACGATTGTCTAAAATGGATGTCATTATTTTACGTATTGCATTATTTGAAATGTTGTATGTCGATAATGTACCCAATAAAGTTGCTTTAAATGAAGCAATTGAATTAGCAAAAACATTTAGTGACGATCAATCACGTAAATTTATCAATGGTGTATTGTCAACAATCAATAATAAATTAGAAGCTAGCGAATAAGCTAGCTTCTTTTCTACAATGAATTAACGAAGATTTATTGTGGTGTATCGTTGTTTTATGAATATTTTCAATGAATAGCCGAACGAAAATCAATAATTTGATGAAAATGGTAATGAAAATATTTTTTGGGAAATCAATATGTGTTAAAATGATAAAAAATGCAAGGGGGCTATGTAACAAAATGGGTGTATTAATCAATGGAAAAGAATTAGCAGAAAAAATGCAAGAGGAAATTCGTTTAGAGGTCCAACAATTAGTCAAAGAAAATCTTCAACCTGGTTTAGTCGTTTTATTAGTGGGCGATAATCCAGCAAGTAAAACGTATGTAAAAAATAAAGAATTAGCGGCAACACGTATCGGTATTCATTCGAAAGTGGAACGCTATCCAGAGACGATTACTGAAGATGAGTTGTTGGCTGAAATTGAAAAATACAACCAAGATTCAGCATTTCATGGAATCTTAGTCCAACTTCCTTTACCAAAACATATTGATGAAGAAAAGATTTTATTAGCAATTGATCCGAAAAAAGATGTTGATGGGTTTCATCCAATGAATTTGGGTCGTCTATTAGCTGGCGCACCAGAAATGATTCCTTGTACACCATATGGTATTATGAAGATGTTTGAAGCATATGATATTGATTTAGAAGGAAAAAATGCCGTGGTTATCGGACGTAGTAATATCGTAGGTAAACCGATGGGACAATTGTTGTTAGCAAAAAATGCGACAGTGACAATGACACACTCACGTACAAAGAACTTACCAGAAGTTGCTAAACAAGCAGATATTTTAGTAGTCGCAATTGGTCGTGGTCACTTTGTTACAAAAGAGTTTGTCAAAGAAGGAGCAGTTGTCATTGATGTAGGGATGAATCGTAGCCCAGAAGGCAAGTTAATTGGTGACGTGAAATTTGATGAAGTCGAACCGATTGCGAGCTACATTACACCAGTGCCAAAAGGTGTGGGTCCCATGACGATTACGATGTTAATGATGCAAACCGTTGAAGCGGCAAAACGTCAGGAGTTAGAAAAATAAAATGACACAGAAGTATTTGTCTGTGACTGCGCTGACGAAATACTTAAAGCGAAAATTTGATGTTGATCCATACTTAGAACGTGTGTTTTTAACAGGAGAAATTTCGAATTTTCGCTTGCGTCCCAATCATCAGTATTTCAGTTTGAAAGACGATGGTGCCAAAATTTCAGCAGTAATGTTCAAAGGAGCGTTTGACAAACTCACTTTCAGACCAGAAGAAGGGATGAAAGTGATGGCTGTTGGACGTATTTCTTTGTACGAAGCTAGTGGAAATTACCAAATCTATGTTGAGCATATGGAACCTGATGGTGTGGGGGCATTGTATCAAGCGTATGAGCAGTTAAAAGAAAAATTAAATAAAGAAGGCTTATTTCAAGCACCTAAAAAAGTTTTGCCACGTTATCCGAAACGAATTGCTGTACTTACTAGTCCCAGCGGTGCAGTCATTCGTGATATTATTACCACCACACGTCGCCGTTATCCGATTGCGCAAATTGTTTTGTTTCCAACTGTTGTTCAAGGTGAAAAAGCCGCCGATGATGTGGTAAAAAATATTGCGCGAGTGGAAGCGATGGGGAACTTTGATACCATGATTATTGGTCGTGGAGGTGGTTCAATTGAAGATTTATGGTCATTTAATGAAGAAAGAGTCGCGCGGGCGATTTTTGAAGCAAGTACCCCGGTTATTTCTTCTGTCGGTCATGAAACGGATACGACGATTGCCGATTTAGTCGCTGATGTTCGAGCAGCAACGCCAACAGCAGCAGCAGAGTTAGCTGTACCCGTATTAACAGATGAGATTTTACGAATTGAAGAACGTCAAGCCCGCTTGATTCAAGCGTATGCTAATCAAATGCAACGGAAAGATGAACGTTTTCAACGCGTACAAAATTCGTATCTATTCCGTCAACCTGAGCGTTTGTATGAAGCGCAATCGCTAAAATTAGATCAATTACAGCAACGTCTATTCCAACAAATGCAAACTTTGGTCTACGAAAAAGAGCGCGCAGCGAATCAAACGGTTCATCGATTAGCACAAGTTGTGCCAACTGCCCGTGTGCGTGAATCACAACAACAAGTGAATTATTTGTCGGAACGTTTAGACAAACAAATTCAACGAATTTTTGAACAGAAACAAAGACAATTTCAACAAACAATTCAATCACTGGATTTATTAAGTCCTTTAAAGATTATGGGACGCGGGTATAGTTATACAACAAAAGAAACTGTAGTAAAATCAGTGCAAGAATTAACCGTAGGGGATGTTTTAGATGTCCATTACCAAGACGGTCAAGCAAAAGTTGAAGTTCTTGAAATTAAGGAGGAAGATCATGTCAAATCCGACATTTGAAGAATCATTACAAGAATTAGAACAAATTGTTACGCGATTAGAACAAGGGGATGTCCCTTTGGAAGAAGCGTTAACAGCTTTTCAACAAGGAATGATTTTAAGTAAACAATGTAAAGATACCTTAGCAAAAGCAGAACAGACGTTAACAAAAATGATGACAGAATCAAATGAAGAAGTTCCTTTTGAAGAGGCAGAAAAATGAGTGAATTGACGCGTTTTCAAGCAAAAGAAATCCAACAAACCGAAGCAGAAATGGTTCGGTTTATTCGCGAGCAGACCAACGACCAAACGCTTCAAGAAAGTATGTTGTATTCAATAAATGCTGGTGGCAAACGGATTCGTCCCTTATTATTGTTAGCAACCATTGCTTCTTTTAAAAAAGAAATTTCTTTAGGCGGCTATCAAACGGCGGCTGCTTTAGAAATGATTCATACGTATTCTTTGATTCATGATGATTTACCAGCAATGGATAACGACGATTTACGTCGAGGAAAGCCAACCAATCATAAAATTTTCGGTGAGGCGATGGCGATTTTAGCTGGTGATGGTTTATTAACAACGGCTTTTGAATTATTAAGTATGGCTGAAATTGAACCAACTGAAAAAGTGTTGTTGCTACAATTGTTGGCGAAGGCTTCTGGCACACATGGCATGGTTGCTGGACAAGCAGCTGACATGCAAGCAGAAGGCAAGCAAGTGTCAATCGAAGACTTAATGGCGATTCATCAACGAAAAACAGGAGCGTTAATCCGTTTTGCCATGGTTGCTGGAGGAATCTTAGCAAATCAATCAGAAGCAACTTTGACGCAATTAGATCAAGTAGCGAAACATCTGGGATTAGCTTTTCAAATTCGTGATGATTTATTAGATGTGTTAAGCACAACGGAAGTGCTCGGCAAAGAAACCAATCGAGATGAATTTCTCGAAAAAAGCACGTATCCTGGATTATTAGGTGTCGCAGGAGCAAAACAAGCGTTGTTAGATGAATTGACTGCCGCTGAAACAATTTTGAATGAACTGGCTTCTTTCCCAACATTTGATGCCCGTTTATTGAAAGAAGTTTGTGGATTATTTTATTTATAAAGAAAGAGGAACTACATGAAAAAAGAACGAGTCGATGTGTTGGCATTCCAACAAGGACTTTTTGAAACCAGAGAACAAGCCAAACGTGGTGTGATGGCTGGTTTAGTTTATATGGAAAAAAATAATGAGCGTTTAGATAAACCTGGCGAAAAAATTCCATTAGATACGCCATTACAAATTAAAGGGCAAAAGTTGCCGTATGTCTCTCGTGGCGGATTAAAGTTAGAAAAAGCGTTGAAACTATTTGATTTTACGGTACAAGATAAAACTGTTTTAGACATTGGCGCGTCCACAGGTGGTTTTACAGATGTTGCCTTACAAAATGGGGCGAAACAAAGCTATGCCTTAGATGTTGGTTATAATCAATTAGCTTGGAAAATTCGTCAAGACCCGCGTGTGACTGTGATGGAGCGTACAAATTTCCGTTACTGTCAACCAACTGATTTTAAAAATGGTGCACCGGAAGTAGCGACAATTGACGTTTCTTTTATTTCACTGCGCTTAATGTTGCCCCCATTACATGCTATTTTAGCCGATAATGGAGATGTTATGGCATTGATTAAACCACAATTTGAAGCTGGTAGAGAAGCAGTTGGCAAAAATGGTATCGTTCGTGATCCAGCAACGCATAAAGCAGTGCTAGAAGATATTTTACATTTTGCTAGTCGTGAAAAATATGATGTGCAAAATTTAAGCTATTCACCAATCACTGGTGGTGAAGGGAATATCGAATTTATTGTCCATTTACAAAAATCACTGACGACAGGTGTCATTGCAGAAACAGTGAATATTGAACAAATTGTTGCTGATGCGCATCAACAACTAGATAAATAAAAATAAGATTCTTTAGAAAGAAATAGTTTTCTAAAGAGTCTTTTTTTATCAAGCTGGTTCTTTCTTTCTAGAAGAAAATGAGCTATGATAAATAAGAATTTAACTAGGAGGAAAGTTTTATGAGAAAAAAAGAGCGCCATCGTTTGATTACGCGTCTTTTGACAGAATATGACATTCAAAAACAAGAAGAATTTGTGGCGTATTTAAAGCAAAAAGACGTCTATGTCACGCAAGCGACAATTTCCAGAGATATTAAGGAATTAAAACTAATTAAAGTTCCAGCTGCTTCAGGTGGGTACCGTTACAGTTTACCATTGGAATCGACTGAAGATGTCGTTGAAAAATTAGATAAATTACTAAAAAACGCCTTTGTTTCTGTGGATGAAATGGATAAGTTTGTTATTTTGCGTACTTTACCAGGAAATGCTTCGGCAATTGCGAATTTAATTGATAAACGTTTTAAAGAAGAATTATTTGGTACCCTCAACGACGACGATAATATTTTAATGATTGCACGAACACAAGAAGGACGTAGTCTTTTGTTTAATGAACTTAAAAAATACAACCGCTAGGAGTGAATCGTATGCTACTAGAGCTAACGATTGAAAATTTTGCGATTATTCCCAAACTGCATTTAAGTTTTCATCAAGGCATGACGGCATTAACAGGTGAAACAGGTGCCGGGAAATCTATCATTATTGATGCGATGGGCTTATTAGCTGGCAGTCGTGGTTCCAGTGATTACATTCGCCAAGGAGCAGACAAATGCTTGTTGGAAGGATTATTTGAACTGCCACAACAAAATGGTTTTCAACAAGTGATGGATGAATTAGGCATTGATTGTTCAGAAGACGTATTAATCGTTCAACGCGACATGTCTATTTCAGGAAAAAGTGTTTGTCGTGTGAATGGTCGGACAGTGACCTTAGCAAATTTGCGTCGTATCGGGATGTATTTAGTAGACATTCAAGGACAAAATGAACACCAAGAACTCCTGCAAGCAGACAAACATTTATCATTAATGGATAGTTTTGGTTCGCAAGACTTTCAACATGCTTTAGCAAATTATCAAACACATTATCATGAATTTCGTCAATTAGAAAAACAAGTACGTAAAATTCAATCAAATGAACAATCTTATGTGCAACGAATGGATATGTTACGTTTTCAGCAAGAAGAAATTGAACAAGCCAAGTTACAACCGGATGAAGAAGAACTTTTAGTTGAAGAACGTGATAAGTTAAGTAACTTCCAAAAAATTGTTGATGCACTTGCTAAAGCATATGGCGTACTTTCTTCTGAAACAGGTAATAGTTTGGATGGTGTGAGCATTGCCTTAAATGAAATGCAAGGAATTGCACATTTAGACAATGATTATGAACAGATTAACGAAAATATTCAAAATGCCTATTATTTATTACAAGATGCGGCGAGTGATATTTCTCGGCAAATGGATCGATTAGAATTAGATGAAGGACGTTTAGAAGAAGTCGTTCTTCGTTTAGAAATCATCCGTCAATTGAAGCGAAAATATGGCGATTCAATTCCAACTATTTTAGCGTATTATGATAAAATTTCAGAAGAACTATCTGCCGCTACCATGACTGAAGGACAATTAGAAGAATTAGAAGCACAATTAGCAGAAAAACAGCAATATGTTTGGCAATTAGCAGAAGTACTACATGTCAAACGTCAAGAGATTGCGCAACAACTGGAACAAGAAATTTTACAAGAATTATCAGAACTATATATGGAAAATACCCAGTTTGATATCCATTTTGAAACTGGAAAAACGTTACGTGACACTGGTTTTGATCAAGTAGAGTTTTATTTAAGTACTAATCCAGGAGAACCGCTAAAACCATTAGTAAAAGTGGCTTCTGGAGGAGAATTGTCTCGTATTTTATTAGCGTTAAAGACGATTTTTTCCAAAACACAAGAAATGACCAGTATTGTTTTCGATGAAGTCGATACAGGCGTAAGTGGTCGGGTTGCTCAAGCGATTGCTGAAAAAATTGCGAAGATTGCTGATAATTCACAAGTATTATGTATTACTCATTTGCCACAAGTTGCTGCAGTCGCAGATTACCAATATTTTATTTCGAAAGCAGTCAAAGATGGGCGCACTCAAACCCATGTTGTTCAATTGACAAATGAAGAGCGTGTTGATGAAGTGGCTCGGATGTTAGCTGGCGCTGAAATTACGGAATTAACTTTAGAACATGCACGTGAATTGTTACGAATTGCTGGGAAAGTTGCACATCGATAATACAAAAAAAGAGGTCTGGGTAATTACACTCAGACCTCTTATTTAGAAAGTATTTGCTTATGAGAATGCTGCAAGAGCACCTAAAATGGCTGTACCAATGGTAATAATTAACATTAACCAAATCACAATTTTGGTTACTTTAGCAAAAGTACTTGTTGGTTTTTTGTCGTTCATTTTGAGTCATCCTTTTTTATTGATAGTGACAGTGTACAACCAATAGTCGAATAACTCAAGATTTCTAACCATAAAACTTAAAAGTTTTCCTAAAATCAAAACGGGAAATTTCTCTTTTTTGCCGTTTTAATTTTTGGTATAATAATTTGTTTTCAAGAACTACTTTAAAAATAAAATGAAACATCTGTAAACAGAAAGGATTTAATCTTATGACAACATTTTCACCGATTCTCTTACTTTGGTACATTTTTCCTCTGCTTGTACTGTTAGTGGCACAAGTGATTGTAAAATTATTGTCTTTAACGAAACGATTTCAAATGAAAGCCCCCGATTTAGCTGTGCCATTTTTACTTTACGGCATTCATAAATTATCGGCGACGACATTTGGTACAACTATTTTTCCATATTTTTTAATTTCTTTGCTTTCTTTAGGAATTGGCTTGGCTTTTTTTCACGCGTATTTTTATGCAGAGATTAAATATGGACGTTTCTTCAAAATGTATTGGCGCTCGGTTTATCTACTGTCATTATTGTTACATGCTATTCTAGTTATTTTGAACATTATTTCATTGGTGTAGACCTGTTTTCTTAAAGTTTTTTTAAAATCTTTTAAAAGCTTGTCGTTGCTAGAAATTCCTTTTTTGGTAAGGATAAATCAGAGAACTTCCCCTGCATTTTCGCATAAATTGTGGTAGAAAGTGGGGGATTGTGGTAGACTGTGTTTATCAGGTGGCGACTGGGGGAATCATCGATGTTTATGGGCGAATTTCAACATTCTATCGATGCAAAAGGCCGGCTTATTGTCCCATCCAAATTACGAGATAAACTCGGTGAAAAATTTGTGGTGACGCGAGGATTAGACGGCTGTCTTTTTGGCTACCCTTTACCTGAATGGGAGAAACTAGAAGAGAAATTAAATGAAATGCCTCTTGCGAAAAAAGATGCAAGGACATTTGTACGATTCTTCTACTCCGCAGCAACTGAATGTGAAATTGACAAGCAAGGTCGAATTAATATTCCTGCGACACTACGCAAACATGCAAACTTAGCAAAAAGTTGTGTGATTATCGGCGTTTCTAACCGCATTGAGATTTGGGATGAAGCGCGATGGGAAGCATTTTCGATAGAAGCTGAAGAAAACTTTGATGAGATTGCCGAAACCATGATTGATTTCGGTTTATAGAAAGAGGCAAATAAATGGTAGAGTTTCAACATTATACCGTCATGAAGAAAGAAACGGTTGATGGTTTGAATATAAAACCCGATGGAATATATGTAGACTGTACCCTAGGTGGAGCCGGCCACAGTGAATATATTTTAAAACAATTAAATGAACAAGGGCATTTATATGCATTTGACCAAGACCAAAAGGCCATTGATTTTGCAAATGAACGTTTAGCGTCATATGTAGAAAAAGGGCAAGTAACATTTATAAAACGTAATTTTCGCTATTTAAAAGAAGAATTAAATCAATTAGGTATTACCAAGGTAGATGGTGTTCTTTATGACCTAGGTGTTTCTTCCCCTCAATTAGATGAGGCAGAACGCGGGTTTAGTTATCATCAGGATGCGCCTTTAGACATGCGTATGGATCAGACAGCATCTCTTTCTGCCTACGAAGTTGTAAATGATTATGAGTATCATGCATTAGTTAAAATATTTTTCCGTTATGGTGAAGAAAAGTTTTCTAAACAAGTGGCACGAGCAATTGAGCGCACACGTGAAGTTTCACCAATTCAAACAACGGGTGAGTTAGTTGAAATTATTAAGTCAGCGATTCCAGCACCAGCTAGACGTAAAGGTGGTCATCCTGCGAAGCGAATTTTCCAAGCGATTCGTATTGCAGTAAATGATGAGTTGGGTGTCGTTGAAGATTCATTGGAACAAGCAATTGAATTATTAAATAAGAATGGGCGTATCAGCGTAATTACCTTCCACTCTTTAGAAGATCGTATTGTTAAAAACATCTTCAAAGAATACAGCACAATGAAAGATTTACCTCCAGGTTTACCGGTCATTCCCGAAGAATTCCAACCAGAATTAAAAGTAATTACCCGTAAGCCTCTGCTACCATCGGAAGAAGAGCTGGAAGAAAATAATCGTTCACGTAGTGCCAAACTGCGAATTGCTGAAAAACTAAAGGAAAAGGAGTAGCAGTTATGGCTGAATTAAATGCACATCATGAAGTGCCCTATGAAGAGCATCCAAATCATGAGCCATCGCATACTCCGGAACGTCCTGAAGTTGTTGTTGTCCCTTTATCTCCAGCCCGCAAGTTAAGTCGCATCACTAGTATGGAAAAAGTCATCAGCTTGAGTTTGTTGGTTGCGTTAATTGCTTTAGGAGTATTAATGATTAGCTTACGTACTACGATTAGCCAAGTCGAGCATGATGTTTCCATTCTTCAAGACGATGTGACAACTAACGAAGCAGAAATTCTTCAATTAGAACAAGAAAAAAATGAATTGTCTAAAAGTGAACGAATTCAAAAAATCGCTGAAGAAGAAGGATTATCCATTAATAGTGATAATTTAAGGAAAGTGAAGAAGTAAATGCGAATTATAGAGAAAATCAAGCAGTACTTTAAAAAGAAAAATTTGTCTACAATGAACAATCGCAAAAAAGTAGGAATTATTCTCTTTACTACGAGTATTGGATTGTTCTTTTTATTTGTCACACGATTGAGCTATATTGTTATTGTCGGACAAGTGGCAGGAACTTCTTTAGAAGAAAAAACTCAGAACTTATATAAAGGAAGTCAAGTGATTAAGGCAAAACGTGGCACAATTTATGACCGAAACGGCGTAGCCATTGCAGAAGATGCAACATCTTACTCTTTGTATGCGGTGTTGGATAAATCATATGAAAGTGGCAATAAAAAGTTATATGCCGAAGAAAAGAACTTTGACAAACTGGCAACAATTGTTTCAAACGTATTAAAAGGTCGTGTTCGTAAAACGACCGTTGAAAAAGTTTTAAATAGTGGTATAGAAAACGATAAATACCAAGTAGATATTCCCAACGGTAAAAACATTACTTTACAAGAAAAACAAGCGATTGAAGAAGGAATGAAAAAACAGGGAATTCAAGGGTTGTATTTTGATGAACATCCATCGCGCATCTATCCAAACGGGGTATTTTCTTCGCATTTTATTGGGTATGCAGATATTCAAGTGAATAAAGAAACCAATAAAGAAGATTTATTAGGACGTATGGGATTAGAAGAAGTTTATAATGATGTGCTAGCAGGGAAAGATGGAAAAATGACTTTCCAAAAAGATAATTTCCAAAATCCATTACCAGGGACAACGGCTGAAATTGAACCCGCACAAGATGGGCAAGATATTTATACGACTTTGGATGTCCGCCTTCAAAGCTATTTAGAAACATTGATGGACGAAGCGGTCAAAAATATTCAAGCAGAAGATATTACCGCAGTATTGATGGAAGCAAAAACGGGTGAAGTTGTTGCTATGTCACAGCGACCAACGTTTAATCCTGAAACCAAAGAAGAGTTTACAGAAGATGACTTTATCTGGCAAAATCTTTTTGCACAAGACAATTATGAACCGGGCTCAACCATTAAAATTCTAACAGTAGCAGGTGCCATTGATCAAGGCGTCTTTAATCCTAATGAAACATATAGTACGGATGCCATTCGTATTGGCGATACCACAATTCGCGACTGGGATTTGGGTGAAAAAGGCTCATTAACCATGCGCCAAGCATTATCTTGGTCAAGTAATATCGGAATGGTGAAACTTGAACAAAGAATGCCGGATCGTTGGCAACGTTATTTGAAAGAGTTTGGTTTTGGTCGTAGTACTTATTCAGGTATTGCTGAAGAACATACTGGGAACTTACCAGAAGATAATATTGTCAGTCAGGCAATGTCTTCATTTGGTCAAGCAATCGGCGTCACGCAATTACAAATGTTACAAGCCTTTACGGCGATTTCTAACGATGGTCAAATGTTAAAACCGCAATTTATTAAGAAAATTGTGAATCCGAAAACAGAAGAAGAAATGGTGACACAAAAAGAAGTTGTAGGTCATCCAGTTTCCGCATCGGCTGCACAAGCGGTACGTGAATACATGCGTGATACAGCAGAAGACCCAGATTATGGGACTGCCTATGGTCGTTATGATATTCCCGGGTACAATGTATCTGTTAAAACAGGGACTGCGCAAATTGCACGTGACGGTAGCTATCTATCGGGCGAAAGTGACTATTTGTATTCTTCAGTGGCGATGATTCCTTCTGAGGACCCTAAATATGTGATGTATGTGACAATGAAACGTCCAGATCATCAAGACGGTTCCATTATTCCAAGCATTGCGACACCATTATTAAAACGTGCTATGGATTTATATGATGTCGATTTGGTAGAAGATCCCGATGAAACAAGTACAGAAATGATTACAGTCGAAGATTATCGGAATTTAGATACTACCACCGCAGCTGAGTATGCACAAAGACGCGGTTTATCTGTTGTCGTTATCGGCAACGGGGATGAAGTTAAAAAGCAATCCATTGAAAATGGTAAAAAAGTGATGCCATCTGAAAAACTGTTCCTCTTAACCAATGGTGATCAACGTTATATGCCTGATACGATTGGTTGGTCCAAAGCCGACTTGATTAAACTAGGTGAATTATTAGATGTTGAGGTAACTTTTGAAGGAGAAGGATATTGTGTTGCGCAAAGTATCGCTCCATATGAAGCATTAACAGATACCGGTTTAACGTTTACGTTGAAAGAAAATTAATTTAGGAGAGAAAAAGCATGGAATGGACAAAAATGATTCTGCCACTTGCAAGTAGTTTTGGGATTACAGTGGCGACAATGCCGCTATTTATTGGGTACTTTCAAGCAAAAAAATATGGACAAGAAATTCGCGATGAAGGACCAAAATGGCACAACATCAAAGCAGGAACACCAACAATGGGAGGTTTGGTTTTCTTAGTTGCTTCGATTATTACCGCACTTTGGGTGGGATTATGGCAACAACAATTAACACCTTCACTATTCATTCTATTGTTTATCTTGGTACTTTATGGATTATTAGGTTTCTTAGATGATTTTATCAAGATTTTCAAAAAACGAAATATGGGATTAAATTCCTTACAAAAGTTAATTGGTCAAATCGTCGGAGCAGTTGTTTTCTATTTGGTCTTCTTATATGAAGGAAATGCCAATGTATTAAATCTGTTTGGTCTTTCAGTACCTTTATCTTATCTATATGGTTTGTTTGTCATTTTCTGGTTAGTCGGGTTTTCAAATGCAGTCAACTTAACGGATGGGATTGACGGATTGGTTTCAGGTTTAGGAACAATCTCTTTTGGAACGTATGCCATTATTGCTTGGCACCAACAACAATATGACATATTAATTTTATGTTTAAGTGTGATTGGTGGATTGATTGGTTTCTTTTTATACAATCATAAACCAGCAAAAATTTTCATGGGAGACGTTGGTTCTCTTGCGTTAGGTGGACTATTAGCAGCCATCTCTATCTTATTACATCAAGAATGGACACTGCTTTTAATTGGACTTGTTTATGTCATTGAAACAGCAAGTGTCATGTTACAAGTAGCTTCTTTCAAATTAACAGGGAAACGTATTTTTAAAATGTCACCCATTCATCATCATTTTGAAATGAGCGGTTGGACAGAATGGAAAATTGATAGTGTATTTTGGTTAGTAGCTTTAGGTTGCTCAGCTTTGACACTAGTCATTTATTTTCTATAATTAGTAAATAAGCGTTTGAAAGACACATTCGTAGGAGATGAATAAGATGAAAACTATTACTGAATACAAAAATAAAAAAGTCCTTGTTTTAGGACTAGCAAAAAGCGGATTTAGTGCGGCCAAATTGTTACATGATTTGGGCGCACTTGTTACCGTTAATGACGGAAAACCATTTGAAGACAATCCTGAAGCGCAAGATTTGTTGGCATTAGGTGTCAAAGTCGTGACAGGCAGTCATCCCATTGAACTATTGGATGAAGACTTTTCATTAATGGTAAAAAATCCAGGAATTCCTTATACACAACCATTAGTACAAAAAGCATTAGAAAAAAAGATTCCAATTTTAACAGAAGTGGAATTAGCTTACCAAATTTCAGAAGCACCAATTATTGGCATTACTGGAACAAATGGTAAAACAACAACAACAACTATGATTGAACGTGTATTAAATACAGGTCTATCAAAGGGAACCGCTCGCTTATCTGGAAATATTGGTTTTCCTGCAAGTTCTGTCGCTCAAGAAGTAACGAGTGATGATTGTTTGGTTATGGAGCTATCTAGTTTTCAATTAATGGGTACGCAAACTTTTCACCCGACAATAGCCGTTATTACGAACTTGTATGAAGCACATTTAGATTATCATGGCAGTCGCGAAGAATATGTTGCTGCTAAATGGAACATTCAAAAGAATATGACCAACGAAGATCATCTTGTGTTGAATTGGAATCAAACAGAAGTCCAAGCATTAGCGAAAACGACCAAAGCAACCGTCGTTCCTTTTTCAACTAAAGAAAAAGTGGAAGGTGCCTATTTATTTGAAGGACAACTTTATTTTAAAGAGGAAGCTATCTTACCAGTCGATCAATTAGGTGTTCCGGGAAAACATAATGTTGAGAATGCTTTAGCTGCTATCGCGGTAGGAAAACTTTGGGGAATTGACAATCAAGCTATTGCCAAAGCATTAAGCGTCTTTACAGGAGTTCCTCATCGTACCCAGTACGTGGATAAAATTGAAGAGGTTGTATTCTTTAATGATTCAAAAGCAACCAATATCTTAGCTACAGAAATGGCATTAGGTGGTTTTGATCATGAGCGATTGATTTTGCTTGCTGGTGGTTTAGACCGTGGCAATGGTTTTGATGAATTGGTGCCTTCATTAGAAGGTATTAAAGCGATTGTTTTGTTCGGCGAAACGAAACATAAACTAGAAGATGCTGCAAAAAAAGCAGGCATTCCAACAATTAAATTGACTGAAAATGTAGAAACAGCTGTACCGATTGCCTTTGAATTAAGTGAAAAAGGGGACACAATTTTATTATCACCAGCTAATGCTAGCTGGGATCAATATCCGAACTTTGAAGTTCGTGGTGACCGTTATATGGCCGCAGTTGCTGCATTGAAAAAATAATAAAGAGTGAGGAAGATACAATGAAAGTATTAGTCACTGGTGGTGGAACTGGAGGACATATTTATCCAGCCTTAGCCTTTGTGAAATATGTAAAAGAGCAAGACCCAACATCAAGTTTTTTATATGTGGGTGCAACAAGAGGATTGGAAAATAAAATCTTACCTCAAACCGATATTCCGTTTAAAACACTAGAAATTCAAGGGTTCAAGCGGAGTTTATCCTTTGATAATGTCAAAACGGTTCAATTATTTTTGAAAAGCATTCGTGAAGCAAAGAAAATTTTGCGTGAATTTAAACCAGATGTAGTGATTGGAACAGGTGGATACGTTTCAGGAGCAGTTGTTTATGCTGCTGCTAAAATGAAAATTCCAACGATTGTTCATGAACAAAATAGTGTGCCGGGTGTGACGAATAAATTTTTAGCGCGTTATGTTGATAAAATTGGGATTGCTTTTGAAGATGCTGCTCAATATTTTCCAAAACAAAAAACAGCTTTGGTTGGTAATCCACGTGCGCAAGAAGTAGGCGGGGTTGCCCAATCAACTATTTTAAAAAATTACAATTTAGACCCTGAAAAGAAAACTGTCTTAATTTTTGGTGGTAGTCAAGGTGCGCTAAAAATTAATCAAGCGGTGGTTGCTGCTATTCCAGAATTTGCGACGAAAGAGTATCAAATCTTGTATGCTTCTGGAGAGCGTTATTATCAAGAAATTGAAGAATCAATCGGCATGTCTAAAGACGCTTTTGCTAATATCAGTATTCAACCATATATCAATCAAATGATGGAAGTTATGGTTAACTGTGATCTATTAATTGGTCGTGCAGGAGCGACTTCAATTGCTGAATTTACTGGTCTAGGGTTACCGGCTATTTTAATTCCTAGTCCTTATGTGACGAATGACCATCAAACGAAAAATGCGATGAGTTTAGTGCATGCAGGCGCCGTAGCAATGATTAAAGATAGCGAATTGACAGAAGAAAACTTGGTTGCTAAAGTAGACGAAATTATGAATGACGAAGCTTTGCGCAGTCAAATGGCAAAAGCTTCAAAAGAACAAGGAATCACTGACGCTTCTGAACGTTTGTATCAATTAGTCCAATCCTTGATCTAGAAAAATGTAAAGGAGGCGATTACTATCAGTACGAATGAGGAAGAACCAAAAAAGGTTAAAAAAAATCAAGAAGAAAATTTAACTCCTTGGCAAAAGGAACATTTACTTTATCTTGAGAAAACAGGTCAAAGTGACCCAACAATGGAATTGGAAGAGGAAGAAGAACTCGAAGATTTAGAAGAAATAGAGGAAGTTACTGAAGAAGAGATTGATGAACGGGTCTCTTTTGCTGATCGTCTCCCAAAAATAAAAGAATATCGTAGTAAAAAACTGTATCAACGGTTGATTCTGTTAATTCTTTTATTTCTAATCCCTTTGTTAGGTACATTGTATTACATCTCACCTTTAAGTAAAGTTGCCGATATTACAGTTGTTGGCAATCAAAAAGTACCAGCAGAATCAATTTTAAATGAGTCTAATTTAAAGCGTGATGAAAGTCTATGGACACAATTTTTAAATCGTAGACAAACAGTGAAACAAATTAAAGAGAAAGCACCTCGCGTAGAAGACGCAAGCATTCGAATTGTTCATTGGAATCAATTACAAATCAGTGTCACCGAATATCAAGAAGTTGCTTGGTTAGTCAAAGGGAAAGAATACTTGCCAATTTTAGCAAGTGGTTATGTCATTCAAGAACCTCAAAAAGAAGCTGGTCAGGATAAAGTGATTTTTGAAGGATTTACCGATGAGAAAGTTATTTTACGGACATTACGAGCGTACGATAACTTACCAAAAGAAATTCAAGAAGGCATTTCACAAGTGAAATATGCACCATCAAAAAGTAATGACCAATTATTGAATCTTTACATGAATGATGGCAATCAAGTCATCGTCAATATTTCAAATATGTCTAGCCAAATGAAATACTACCCACAAGTTGCTAAAGAGATGGATGAAAAAGGGGTTATTGACATGGAAGTCGGCATTTTTGCTTACCCATATCAAACTTCTGAATCAACAACTGAAACAACTGCAGTCGAAAAAGAATAAAAAAGCGAGAAAAAACGAAATTTTAACATAATTGTCACATAATTTTTTATTAACTCCTTTCTAAAATGGGCTAAACTATGGTAAAATTGGTAGCAGTGAATAAATGATTCGATATAACTAAATACGAACGAATTTGTTCGAGATATATGGAAATTAGTAGGTAGGAGGGAACCCGATCCATGGCAAAAACGGGAATGCATGTTGGTCTAGATATTGGTACGACTTCTGTAAAAGTGGTTGTAGCAGAATATATTGAAGGTCAAATGAACATTATTGGTGTAGGAAATGCGAAATCAGAAGGAATTAATCGTGGGATTATTGTTGATATTGACAAAACTGTAAAAGCCATTCAGCGTGCAGTGCGCCAAGCTGAAGAAAAAGCAGGAATTCAAATCCACAATGTAAGTGTTGGTGTACCAGCAAATCTTTTAGAAGTAGAAAATTGTCAAGGGATGATTGCGGTAAGTAGTCAATCAAGAGAAATTTCAAACGAAGATGTACGTAATGTAGCTTCAGCAGCTATGGTACGCTCAATTCCTCCTGAAAGACAAATCATCACAATTATTCCACAAGAGTTTACAGTGGACGGCTTTGAAGGAATTAAAGATCCTCGCGGCATGATCGGTGTGCGTTTAGAAATGTTAGGTGTTGTCTTTACTGGGCCAAAAACAATCGTGCATAACATCCGTAAATGTGTCGAAAAAGCGGGATTAAATTTAAGCGAAATGGTTATCACGCCATTAGCATTAACTGAAACAGTTCTTTCTGACGGCGAGAAAGATTTCGGTACAACAGTTATCGATATCGGTGGTGGACAAACAACTGTTGCTGTAATGCATGACAAACAATTGAAATTTACGAATGTGAATCAAGAAGGTGGCGAATTTGTCACAAAAGATATCTCAACTGTCTTGAATACATCATTTAATAATGCAGAAGCATTGAAAATTAACTATGGTGATGCTTATCCAGAACGTACTTCTGCCAGCGAAGAATTTCCGGTAGACGTTATTGGTAAGTCAGAACCAGTAAAAATCGACGAACGTTATCTTTCTGAAATTATCGAAGCGCGTATGGAACAAATTTTTACCAAAGCAAAAGATGTTTTAGATGAGATTGAAGCTTTAGAACTACCTGGTGGTATCGTATTAACTGGTGGTGCAGCAAGCCTACCTGGTATTGTAGAACTAGCGCAAGAAGTATTTGGTGTTAACGTCAAATTATACGTACCAAACCACATGGGCTTACGCAATCCAGTTTTCACAAATGTTATTAGTATTGTTGATTACTCAGCAAACTTAAGTGAAGTTTACCAAATGGCGAAAAGCGCTGTTACTGGTGAAAAAGTTGTCTTAGATCGTCCGGCAGCTGTTCAACAAGAACCAGTCTACGAACAACCACAATATGAAACAGAAGAAGTTACTTATCAAGAGCCTGTCGCAACAGAAAAATCAGCGAATGAAGGATTTACAAGTAAAGTGAAAAACTTCTTTTCTAACATTTTCGATTAATAACTCAGGAGGAAATTAAATTATGGAATTCTCAATTGATAATACAATCAATGACGGCGCAGTAATTAAAGTTATCGGTGTCGGCGGCGGTGGCGGAAACGCTGTAAACCGTATGATTGAAGAAAACGTAAAAGGTGTTGAATTTATTACAGTTAACACTGACGTTCAAGCTTTAAAAAATTCAAAAGCCGAAACAGTTATCCAATTAGGCCCTAAATATACTCGTGGTCTAGGTGCTGGTTCTCAACCAGAAGTTGGACAAAAAGCAGCAGAAGAAAGTGAAGAGTTAATTCGTGAATCATTAGAAGGCGCTGATATGGTCTTCATCACTGCTGGTATGGGTGGCGGAACTGGTACAGGTGCTGCGCCAATCGTTGCAAGCATTGCAAAAGAATTAGGTGCATTAACTGTTGGTGTTGTGACACGTCCATTTACTTTTGAAGGTCCGAAACGTGGCCGTTTTGCAGCAGAAGGTATTGCAAAATTAAAAGAAAACGTAGATACATTACTAATCATTTCTAATAACCGTTTATTAGAAGTTGTTGACAAGAAAACACCTATGTTGGAAGCTTTCCGTGAAGCAGATAACGTATTACGTCAAGGCGTACAAGGTATTTCTGACTTAATCACTGCTCCTGGTTACGTAAACTTGGACTTTGCTGATGTGAAGACAGTTATGGAAAACCAAGGAACAGCATTAATGGGTATTGGTGTTGCGACTGGTGAAGAGCGTGTCATCGAAGCTACGAAGAAAGCTATTTCTTCTCCATTGTTAGAAACTTCTATTGAAGGTGCAGAACAAGTCTTATTAAACATCACAGGTGGTTTAGATATGACGTTATTCGAAGCACAAGATGCTTCTGATATTGTTGCTGGTGCTTCAGCTGGTGATGTGAATATTATCTTAGGTACTTCAATCAATGAAGAACTAGGTGATGAAATTCGCGTAACGGTTATTGCAACAGGTATTGACCCATCAAAACGTGAAAATAAACCAGCTCGTGCAAGACAAAATCAAGTTCAAGCTACGCCTCAAAGACCAGTTTTTGAAATGGAACAAGCAAAACCTACTGAACAAGAAGAAACTGCTGCGACATTTGGTGATTGGGACATTCGTAAAGAACAAAATGTTCGTCCAAAAATTGATGAAACACAATTTGAATCTATTGAAAAGAAAGATTTTGATACTTTCAGTCGTGAAGAAACAAAATCAAATGACGATGAGTTAAATACACCACCATTTTTCCGTCGTAAAAGATAAGAGGAGGCAGAGCACATGATTTCTGACAACTTGCGGGAGGTAGAGCAAGAGCTGCGGGATTCTTGTGCTCTTGTTTCTCGTCAACGAGACGAAGTGACGCTCATTGCTGTAACAAAAACGGTCGATGTTGAAAAAACGATCGAATTAGTGAATTTAGGCGTTCATCATTTAGCTGAGAACCGTGTTGACAAATTCTTAGAGAAAAAAGAAGAAATGGCCGTTTTTTCTAATGTTTCATGGCATTTCATTGGTAATTTGCAACGTAGAAAGGTAAAATCAGTTATAAATGAAATTGACTTTTTTCATGCATTAGACAGTTTAAAGCTAGCAAATGAAATTCAAAAACGTGCAGAAAAAGTGATTCGTTGTTTTATTGAAGTAAATGTTTCTGGTGAAGAAAGCAAACATGGTATTGCGCCAGAGGAAGTGGAAGCATTTATTGATTCACTTGCTACATATGATCGCATTCAAGCTGTAGGATTAATGACTATGGCACCATTTGATTCAACTGTAGAAGAACAACATCAACTTTTCGCAAAATTAAAAAACTTACAAAAAACTATAGCAGCAAAGAATCTACCGCATGCTCCTTGTACTGAAATCAGTATGGGCATGTCAAATGATTTTCCTGTTGCCGTTCAAGAAGGTGCAACTTTCGTCCGCGTGGGTACTGCACTATTTAAAGAGTAAAAGGGGGATTATTACATGTCATTTTTAGCGAAAGTATCAACTTTTTTTGGACTAGAGGATGAAGAGTACATGGAAGAGGCACAAGCATCTCAGCAAAAGCCAGTAGTTCAACAGGCAGCTTCTAGTTCTGCTAGACAGAAAAATACATTCAACCCTAGAGCGCAAACTACAAATACTAAGCCTAAACCTAAACTAAAGCCAAAACAAAAAGTAAAACAAAAACCAAGCTATTCGTCAGAACCTGTCTCTTCACGACAAGTGCTAACACAAGCGACTGAATCAATGTATAAAGAACCTGTGTATACGCAATCAGCGCAACCAGAACCAGAAAAAAAAGTTGTGTCTATGCGTCAATCATCACCGAAAAAACAAGTGAAAACAGAAGTTGCTTCGGTTGATGGAGCAAGTAAGATTATGATTGTTTCACCACGTGTTTATTCTGAAGCGATGATTATTGCGAAGCATGTCCTGAGTGGAGAATCGGTACTTGTTAATTTTCACTTAATTGAAGAGTACCAAGCAAGGAGAATTGTTGATTTCTTGACGGGAACAGTGTACGCTGAAGACGGTGATATTAAACGAGTAGCAGATGAAATCTTTTTATGTACACCAAAAGGTACTGAAATTGATGGGACGGCTCAATCACTAGTTGACAGTAACTTATTTGAAATGTAACTAGAGGAGGAAAAGCTTATATTTATTTATAGTTTAATCGATCTTTTGGGGAAAGCAGTTTATATTTATACTGTATTACTTGTAATTTATGCACTTTTATCGTGGTTTCCCGGAGGCTATCAATCGTCTTTTGGTCGCTTTTTATCGAAAATTTGCGAACCATATTTAAGTTTATTTGATCATTTAAATCTGTCTTTTGGACCAGTGAATTTTAATATTGCATTTGCTATCATCATTCTACAATTAGCGTCAGAAGCACTATTTCGTATTATTCTAGCGATTTTATAATGAAAGGGGTGAGAATCGATGAACGCAAATGTCTATCAGCATTTTCGAACCGATGAACACCCTTTTATTGATACCGTAGAACATTGGATTGAACAAGTAACAATGCAATATGCACCTGTGTTAACAGAATTTTTAGATCCTCGGCAAGCGTATATTTTAGAATCGCTTGTTCGTCAAACATCTGATTTGAAATTTCAATTTTTTGGTGGTTATGAAGCAGCTGAACGAACACGTTGTTTGATATTTCCCGATTATTATGAACCGACACAGGATGAATTTGATATTGTTTTATATGAAATTAATTACCCTAAAAAATTCACGACTTTAAGTCATGGAAAGATTTTGGGGACGCTTATTGGTACGGGTGTCAAACGTGAATTTTTTGGCGATATTATTTCTGATGGCGAGAATTGGCAAGTATTTATTGCTAAAGAAGTACATTCTTTTGTAGAATTACAAGTCACTAAAATGGGCAATGTCACTGTCCGTTTAGAAACACGTGATTATACACAAATTTTAGTACCAAAAGATGGTTGGTCAGAAGAACGAACGACTGTGAGTTCTTTACGACTAGATACAGTCATTTCTAATGTGTTTAATATTTCTCGTCAACGTTCGAAACAATTAATTGAGTCAGGAAAAATCAAAGTCAATTGGACAGAAACCGTGCGACCAGATTTTTTATTGGATTTGTTGGATATTGTTTCTATCCGCGGATTTGGACGATTACAAATTCAAGGATTAGAAGGCGCAACAAAAAAAGAAAAAATTCGCTTGTTGCTCGGTGTATTACGTAAATAACTATAAAGAGGTGTATAAATATGGCATTAACTCCATTAGATATTCAAAACAAAAGTTTCGCAGTGAAAATGCGTGGTTATGAAAAAAATGAAGTCGACGATTTTTTAGAAATTGTCGTTAGAGACTATGAAGATGTTACACAAAAAAATCGTGAGTTAGAAAAAGCATTACGTCATGCAGAAGAAAAATTAGAGTACTTCAACGAATTGAAAGATGCGTTGAATCAATCAATTATTGTTGCACAAGATACTGCTGATAAAGTAAAAACAAGTGCAAGTAAAGAATCTGAAGTTATTGTGACATCTGCGCAAAATAAAGCAGACGAATTAGTTACAACTGCAGAAAAACGTGCGGCAGCTTTAACAGCAGCAGCCGAATTAAAAGCCAAAGAAATTTTAACAGAAGCAACTGCACGTGCACGTCAGTTAGCAACTGAAACAAATGACTTGAAATCTAAAACAAGAGTCTTCCATAATAACTTATTGGTTATGTTGCAAGCACAATTAGAACAAGTAAAAAGTCCAGAATGGGATGAAATTTTGGCACCATTTTCAAGTTATGTTCAAGAAGACCACGAAGTTATTCGTGAGGTTTTATCTAAAGAACTTGACATTGAAAATACTTCTGCAGTAAACTCAGAAGAAGAAATTAACTCAGATGATGACATTTCAATTGTCGAAGCAAGTGGAAAAGTCGTAAAAGTATCTGAAAAAAATTAATACTTGATAGGAAGTAGAACAGAAAAGCTAATTGTATTTTTCCAGCGAAGCGGGGATAGTGGAAGCCCGTCAAAACCCTACAACTAGCCAGATCATCTATGTATCTTGATTTTGAAAGAACAGTAAAAATCAACGGTTAATCTCGTTAGCGATTACTAGAGAAAAACAAATTTTGTTTTTAAACTTTGGGTGGTACCACGACACGTTCGTCCCTATGCGATTAGGGATGAACGTTTTTTTGTTGTCGTTACTCAGATTTAATAGAAGAAAAGGGGCAAACAATAATGAAAATGAAAGAAACGCTACATCTTGGAAAAACAGCTTTTCCAATGCGTGGTAATTTGCCAAACCGTGAAGGAGAATGGCAAAAAGACTGGGAAGAAAAAGATATTTATGGACAACGTCAAAAACTAAATGAAGGAAAACCTTCGTTTGTTTTACATGATGGACCTCCTTATGCGAATGGAAATATCCACATTGGACATTCATTAAATAAAATCAGTAAAGATATTATTGTTCGTTCCAAATCAATGTCGGGTTTTCGTGCTCCTTACGTACCAGGTTGGGATACACATGGATTACCAATTGAACAAGTATTAGCTAAAAAAGGCGTTAAACGTAAAGAAATGGATATGGCTGAATACCGCCAAAAATGTTACGATTATGCGTTAACGCAAGTTGATACACAAAGAAATGATTTTAAACGTTTGGGTGTAGCTGGTGACTGGGAAAATCCATATATCACATTAACACCAGATTATGAAGCGGCTGAAATCCGCGTATTTGGTAAAATGGCTGAAAATGGTTATATCTACAAAGGATTAAAACCAATTTATTGGTCACCATCAAGTGAGTCTTCATTAGCAGAAGCGGAAATTGAATACCAAGATGTTAAATCACCATCTATTTACGTTGCCTTTAAAGTAGCAGATGGCAAAGGGGTATTAGACGAAGATACATCATTTGTTATCTGGACAACAACACCTTGGACATTGCCTGCAAACTTAGGAATTTCAGTGAATCCAGAATATACGTATGTACAAATTAAGGCAGATGGACGTAAATTTGTCGTTGCAAAAGATTTATTAGAAACTGTTCAACAAGCAATTGGTTGGGAATCAGTTGAAGTTTTACAAGAGATTTCAGGTGAAAAACTAGAAAATATGACCGGACAACATCCATTCTATGATCGTACTTCACTAGTTATGCTTGGTGATCACGTGACATTAGATGCTGGTACTGGTTTAGTTCATACTGCTCCTGGACACGGAGAAGATGACTACATTGTCAGCAAAAAATATGGGTTACCAGTTATTTCACCAGTGGATAACCGTGGTTGTTTTACCGAAGAAGCGCCAGGATTTGAAGGAATCTTCTACGATAAAGCCAACTCTATGATTACTGATTTATTAACAGAAAAAGATGCCTTGTTGAAACTTGATTTCTTCACACATAGCTATCCGCATGACTGGCGTACGAAAAAACCAGTTATCTATCGTGCGACACCACAATGGTTTGCATCAATTGATAAATTCCGTCAAAATATCTTAGACGAAATTGAAAAAGTTGACTGGATTATTCCTTGGGGGAAAACACGTTTGTATAACATGATTCGTGACCGTGGCGATTGGGTTATCTCTCGTCAACGTGCATGGGGCGTACCATTACCAGTATTTTATGCTGAAAATGGTGAAGAAATCATTACACCAGAAACGATTGAACATGTTGCCAATTTATTTGAAGAGCATGGATCAAATATCTGGTTTGAACGTGATGCCAAAGATTTACTGCCAGCAGGCTTTACTCATCCAGGTTCGCCAAATGGTGAGTTTACAAAAGAAACAGATATCATGGATGTATGGTTTGACTCAGGTTCTTCACATGAAGCAGTTCTACGTCAAAGAGAAGAGTTAACTTTCCCAGCAGATATGTACCTTGAAGGTTCTGATCAATACCGCGGTTGGTTCAACTCAAGTATTACAACAAGTGTTGCGATTAATGGTGTTGCACCTTACAAAGCTGTGTTATCTCAAGGATTTACTTTAGATGGTGAAGGTCGCAAAATGAGTAAATCTTTGGGTAATACAATTGCTCCTGAAAAAGTGATTAATCAAATGGGTGCAGACATCTTGCGTTTATGGGTAAGCAGTGTGGACTATGAAGCAGACGTACGTGTATCAATGGATATCTTAAATCAAGTATCAGAAGTGTACCGTAAAATCCGTAATACCATGCGTTTCTTATTAGCAAATACATCTGATTTTGATCCAAAAGATAGTGTGGCTTTTGATGATTTACGTTCAGTGGATAAATACATGACGGTTCGTTTAAATCAAGTGATTCAAGAAATTCGCGAAAAAGGTTATGAACAATATAATTTCCTACACATCTATCGTACGGTGATGAATTTCTTAACCGTTGAATTGTCTTCTTTCTATTTAGATTTTGCGAAAGATGTTGTTTATATCGAAGCAGAAGATGATTACCAACGTCGTTGCATGCAAACTGTGTTCTATCAAACAGCAGTTGCTTTAACAAAATTATTGACGCCAATTATTCCACATACGGCTGAAGAAATCTGGTCACACTTGAAAGAAGATGAGGAATATGTTCAATTAGCAGAATTCCCTGAATATCAAGAGTTTCCAAATCAAGCAGAGTTATTAGATACATGGTCTGCATTTATGGATTTCCGCGATAACGTCTTAAAAGCATTAGAAGTAGCTCGTAATGAAAAATTAATCGGTAAATCATTAGAAGCTAAAGTCACGATTTACCCATCAGAGCCGGTTCAAACACTTCTAACAGCAGTAGATACGAATTTAGCGCAGTTATTAATTGTTTCTCCTGATTTCTTTGAAGTGAAATCAGCAGGTACTGATGTTCCAGAACAAGCGCAAAAATTTGAAGATGTTGCAATTTTAGTTGAAAAAGCAGAAGGCGAAGTTTGCGAACGTTGTCGTCAAGTGAAGAACAGTGTGGGTTCTCATGAAGAATTACCTACATTATGCTCACATTGTGCGGAAGTAGTAGCAAAAGAATTCCCAGAAGCAGTATCAGAAGGATTTGAAACAAAATAAGAAAAAAAGCGCAATCGATTTTAGTCGATTGCGCTTTTTTATGGTGGAAATGAATAGGGCTGTGATATAAGAAAAAACAACCGAACGATGTAAAGTGAAAGATGCTCATTTTCAGTCATTTGCGATACGAAACTACTGAATCGCAAGAGCAACTTCTCTATCGTTCGGTTGTTTTACTAGTAAAGCTAATTTCTTTTAATCTAATAAATTGCGTTCACGGTACCATTCATCGGGTGTCCAAATCCATTCGAAACCATCTTTTGCTAATAAATCGTAGGCTTCTTTAGGACCCATTGTACGTGCTGGATATTGAGGGACATCTGAAGAATCTTGATCCCATGCTTGACGAATAACGTCAACGACACGCCATGATTGAGCAACTTCATCCCAGTGTGTGAAGTTTGTCCCGTCACCATTTAGCGCATCAAGCATTAATTTTTCATAGGCTTCTGGAGTGTTTGAAATCACTTCAGCGCTATTACGATGATCAAGGCTTAGTGGTAACATTGTAAATCCTGGGCCAACTTCTTTGCCATTTAATGATAAAGAGAAACCTTCAGTTGGCTGGATATAAATAGTTAACACGTTAGGTGAAAGTTTTTGTTCACATGTTGCACCAACAGATGACTTGAACACGTTAACTGGCACTTGTTTGAAAACAATATTGATACGTGTGCCTTTTTCTGTTAGACGTTTCCCTGTACGAACATAGAAAGGAACGCCAGACCAACGGAAATTGTCAATTACGAATTTACCAGCAACAAAGGTTTCTGTTTTTGAATCCGAATCAACATTTAATTCTTCTTTATAGCCAGGGATTGCTTCACCATCGAATTTACCTGCGCTGTATTGGCCGCGGATAAAGTTTTTAGCTACTTCTTCTGGTGTATACACACGAACCGCTTCTAACGCTTTAATTTTTTCTGAACGAATTTCTTTTTCAGAGAAGGCAACGGGTGGTTCCATTGCTAATAAAGCTAAAACTTGTAAGATATGGTTTTGTACCATGTCTTTTAATGCACCACTTTTATCGTAATAGCCACCACGTTCTTCTACACCTAAATCTTCAGCGATGTTAATTTGAACGTTATCGATGAAACGATTGCTCCATAGAGATTCAAAAATGCTATTTGCAAAACGAATCGCTGAAATGTTTTGAATCATTTCTTTTCCTAAGTAATGATCGATACGGTAAATATCTTCTTCTTCAAATACGGTGGCAATTTCTTCATTTAATTGACGAGCTGTTTCGTAATCCGTTCCAAAAGGTTTTTCAATAATGACACGATGGTAACCAGTCACATTTAACATGCCTTGTGATTTTAAATGAGCAACGATAGTGCCAAAAAAGTTAGGTGACATTGCCAAGTAAAAGAGACGATTGCCTTCTAATTGATATTTTTGATCTAATTCATCAGATAATTTTTTCAACGTATCGTAATGTTCTGTATCTTGAACATCATGTGATTGATAGTAAAAGTGAGAAGAGAATGCTTCTGCTTCTTCGGGTGTTGGATTTAATCCAACAATTGTTTCTTTTACGATGTTACGATAAACTTCATCGCTCCAAGGGCGTCGAGCTGTACCAATAACTGCAAATGATTCAACCAAATCACCTTTGCGGTACAAGCGGAATAGAGAAGGGTATAGCTTTCTTTGGGCTAAGTCACCTGTTGCACCAAAAATTGTAAACAAAACCTTTTTTTCGTTCATTTAGTTCACTCCTTATAGTTTATCAACGAATATTGTGCTGGCTGCTTTGTAACTGACGGCGAGCGTCTTTTCATGATTTTGAATTGTAATAGGACCTTCGTACGCAGCAACATCAATGATTTCATATTCTTCATGTAGCTTCAAATCAATAGAAACAAGATAATCTAATAACTCACGCTCATCTAAAACACGAGCAATTTTGATTCGTGTTCCTTTCGGATAAGTGCTAAGTGTTTCTCTTTTTTTCTCATGAATTGTTTGTGTTTCTTTCGGGATCATGCCACCATGGGGACAATACTCTGGATGATTTAAGTAAATTTCAAGACGATGAGCGAGTGTATCTGATGTGACGTGTTCAAGTACTTCGGCGTCATCATGAACTTCATTCCAAGAATAGTTGAGGTGTTCTACGAGAAATACTTCCCATAATCGGTGTCTGCGAATCAGCGAACTCGCTTTTTCTAAACCAGCAGTGGTTAATTGCACACCTTGATAAGGAGTATGTTTGACTAATCCTTCTTTAACGAGTTTAGAAATCATCTCACTGACAGAAGCAGCAGAAATGGCTAAACCAGATACAATTTGTTTATTGCTGATTTGCCGTTGGTCGCCGCCAAGTTCTAAAATCAGTTTTAGATAATCTTCACGATTTGGTGTCATTATGAATCATCCCTTCTGTATGAAGTAAATTCTATCAAAATTTTTCCTTTTTTACTATGCAAAATGATTGAGAAAATAAAGAAAATATTCAAAAAAATGGAAGCAAAAACGAAATACTCGTTTTTGCTTCCATTTTTCTCGGTTTTTAAGCCCAATCGCCGTTTCTGAAAATTGGTACAGTGCTACCATCTTTACGCACACCGTCGATATTCATTTCAGCAGAACCAATCATAAAGTCAACGTGTGTTTGACTACGATTTAAACCAGCTTCGGTTAATTCTTCTTCCGACATTTCTGTTCCACCTTGTAAGTTAAACGCATAAGCAGAACCAAAAGCTAAATGATTTGAGGCATTTTCATCAAATAAGGTATTGAAGAAAATAATCCCAGATTGAGAAATTGGTGAAGGGTCTGGAACTAAAGCAACTTCTCCTAAGCGACGTGCACCTTCATCAGTATCTAATAATTTGGCTAAGACTTCTTCGCCTTGTTCCGCAGAGAAATCAACTACTTTGCCATCTTTGAAAGTAAATGTCATTCCTGAAATAATTGTTCCAGCATAACTTAATGGTTTAGTACTTGACACAACACCATCGACACGACGACTATCGGGAGCAGTGAAGACTTCTTCGGTTGGCATATTTGCCATGAATTTTTCACCACGTGCATTAAAACTACCGGCACCTTCCCATAAGTGGCCTTTTGGTAAGCCAATTGTTAAATCAGTACCTGGGGCTGTATAGTGTAATGAATCAAATTGCTCTGCATTTAATTCATTCGCTTTTTCTTGTAACGTTTCGTCATGTTTTTTCCAAGCGGCAATCGGATCTTCTGTATAAATACGCGTTGTTTTGAAAATTTGATCCCATAACGCATCTTGCGCAGCTTCTTCTGATAAATCTGGGAAAACTTTTTTGGCCCATTCGCTACCAGCAGCAGCGACAACCGTCCAACTAACTTTATTTGATTGTGTCGCTAAACGTAATTTGTGCATGGCTTTCCCCATTGCTAGTTGGAAAGCAGCGACACGTTCAGGATCAACCCCTGCAAGGGAACCAGGATCAGCAGATACAACGCTAATACGGCTTGCACCTTTCTCAATCCAATCTTCTGTTTGATCGATTTTATGTTGAGGGACTGTCTCGATACGATCATTTGCTGCATGTGTTAAAAATTCTTTTTGAATGGTGTCATCTGACCATTGTACGACAACTTCGTCTGCACCTAATTCGTAAGCTTTTTTAGTAATTAAGCGGGCAAGAGGAGCTTGCTCTACACTAATTTGTAAGACCACTGTATGTGATTCTTGTACATTGACACCAACTTCAGCAATCAGTTGGGCATATTTTTCAAGATTTTCGTTAAAATTTGCTAAAACCATTGTTTTTTTCCTCCTAAAAATCATCTGTTTCCATAATAACACTAACTAAAAATCAATACAATTTAGAAGGGGGCAAAGCGCAAAAATGAAAGTTGTTAAAAAAGGATAAAATTTGTTTTTTTATTGTAAATAAAATAGACTGAATTTTGAATTATTTGAAAAACATGTTAAAATGAACAAAACGTATTTGTGAAAGCGGTATATATTAATGTAAGGAGACCGGAGATTATGGCAAGAAAAAAAACTATCACAAGAGATCAAATATTGAATGCTGCTTATGAAGTTGTTGCAAAAGAAGGTTTTTCCCGTTTTACTGCTCGAAACATCGCAGCTAAAATGAAATGTTCAACTCAACCTATTTATCTAGAATTTAAAAATATGGATGAATTGAAAAAGGTATTAGTGAAAGAAATCATTACAAAACTTTCAACAAAAATGTTAAGTAAAGAAGTGACCGGAAATAAATTAGTCGATTTAGGAATTAATTATATTGAGTTTGCGATTGAAGAAAAGCAATTATATAAAGCTCTTTATTTAGAAGGCGAAACAGAGATTGCCGATTTAGAAGAATATTCGTACGACTATTTTTATCATACAGTTATCCAAGGTACCGAATACGAGGAATTATCTAAAGACAAACTGCTTTCACTGTATACAGGTTTTTGGATTGTTGTTTCTGGCGTAGCTGCGTTAACTTCTTCAAATATTATCACACCGACAAGAGAAGAAATCATCGAATTGTTGGAAGATTCCTTTGATATGATAAAAACAAACAATCGTCCATTGGATCTTTCATTCAAAACATTGCATCTATAAAAAAAAGAACGTCGCAATTTCACGACGTTCTTTTTTAGACTTTTTCCACTAAAGCTTTTGCAAAGGCCTCAAGGTTTTGAATATCTTCTTCTTCAGCTGCTAGGTCAACTTTAACATTTTCTGCACCTTTAACAGCACCCGTTTTAAGGAAGGCTTCTTCAAAATCATCGACTGCTTTACAGAAGAAATCGTAAAAAGTATCACCTGAACCACACACACCAAAGATTTTTCCTGTTAAATCTAATTCTAATAAATCATCATAAAAATCCATGATTTCATCCGGTAAGTGTCCGTCATCATATGTGTATGTAGCTAACACGCAAATATCTGCATCTTCAAAATCTGCTGCATCCACTTGTGTACATTCATCTATTTCAACTTCAATGCCCATATCTTCCATAGTTTCAGCAACGATATCCGCAATTTCTTCGGTATTTCCAGTCATACTTGCATAAATAATTTTTGCTAAGGTCATAATATCCTCCTGTATGTGTTTCAAACTTCTAGATTTAGGTTGATTATAGCAAAATAAACGTCTTATGGAAACTATCGGTTAAACTGGATAGACGGAATTTGGAAAAAAGTTCCTTCCTATGGTAAAATAGATAAGATTTCAACAAAGGGGATAAGAAGAATGATTACATTAAAATCACAAAGAGAAATTGATCGTATGGCAGAATCAGGTGCCTTATTAGCTGATGTTCATAAACAACTACGTACATTTATTAAACCAGGTATTACAAGTTGGGATATCGAAGTGTTTGTTCGCGATTACATTGAAAGCCATGGTGGAGTTGCTGCACAAATTGGTTTTGAAGGATATAAATATGCGACTTGTTGCAGTATTAATGACGAAATTTGTCATGGTTTCCCAAGAAAAAAAGTCTTGAAACAAGGCGATTTGATTAAAGTCGACATGTGTATCGATTTAAAAGGTGCTATTTCAGATTCTTGTTGGTCTTATTCTGTAGGTGAACCAACACCTGAAGTGAAAAGATTGATGGAAGTGACAAAGAAAGCTTTATATCTAGGAATTGAACAAGCGCAAGTCGGCAATCGAATTGGTGATATTGGTCATGCAATTCAAACTTATGCAGAAGCAGAAGGTTATGGTGTCGTACGTGACTTTATCGGTCATGGGATTGGGCCTACGATTCATGAAAGCCCAGCGGTTCCTCACTATGGTGAAGCTGGTAAAGGACTACGCTTAAAAGAAGGCATGGTTATTACGATTGAACCAATGATTAACACGGGGACATGGAAAATGAAAATGGATCCCAACGGTTGGACAGCATATACCTTAGATGGTGGTTTAAGTTGCCAATACGAGCATAGTTTAGCAATTACTAAAGAAGGACCACGTATCTTGACTTCTCAAGGTGAAGAGGGAACTTACTAATATAAAGGAGAAGGCGATGGGTGCACTAAAAAAATTCCAAGCGAATAAAGAGGTGACACGCTTTATCCAAACTGTAAAAGCGCGTGTGACTGATTCAGAATTAAGTACGAGTTCGATTGTTGTCGCGTATTATTTGTTGCTTTCCTTGTTTCCTTTGCTAATTGCTGTGGGGAATTTACTCCCGTTTTTGAAGATTAACCCTAATACGGTGTTGCCTTATATTCAAGAGGTGATTCCAGAACCAGTCTATGATTTTTTAGGTCCAGCAATTCAAGACCTTTTGACACAAGGTTCAGGAAGTATGTTATCTATTTCAGCAATTGCTACGTTATGGTCGGCAAGTCAAAGTATTAATGCGTTACAAAAAGCGATGAATAAAGCCTATGGCGTAGAAGAACGCGGCAATTTTATTATTGTTCGTATCGTATCCGTGTTTGTCGTTGTGTTATTATTAATTGCTATTGTCGGAGTGACTCTAGTTGTCGGTTCAGGTAAACTTATTTTAGATCAGTTGCAACCGATTTTACTATTTTCTGATGATATTATTCGAACGTTCCAAACCGTGAAATGGCCATTAACAATTGTTACGATGATGACGTTGATGAGTGTCATTTATTGGATTGGACCGAATGTGAAAGTTCGCTTGCGTTCTGTTCTTCCAGGAGCCGCTTTTGCCACCATTGGCTGGATGTTATTGTCCCAAGTTTTCGGCTTGTATGCACAATACTTTGCTGCAAGAGTGAGTGGGTATCAAATCATTGGAAGTTTTGTGGTTCTGATGCTCTGGTTAAACTTTGCTGCGACCGTTATTGTATTAGGAGGCGTTCTTAATGCAGTTGTGGAAGAATTTGTAGGTGGCGAAGTTGTGGAGCGGACAGGACCAGTTGATAAAGTAAAAAAAGGATTCAAAAAGCATTGGTTCAAAAAGAGTGATGAAAGTGAGAAAAGCTAATGGGATTTACATTTCAATTTATTGTAAGACTATTTCTAACGATGCTACTTTCAATCATCTTAACACCATTAATCAAACTCCTGGCGTTTAAAATGGGCGCAGTTGATAAACCCGGAGAACGGCGAATTAACAAAAAGACGATGCCGACTGCCGGTGGATTGAGTATTTTTCTTTCCTTCTCCATTGCGGTGTTATGGGAGTTTAGTGATACCTTAGATGTTCATCGGATTTGGCCGATGCTTCTAGGGGCAACGATTGTCGTAATCACAGGCTTGTTGGATGATGTCTTTGAATTATCGCCTATGCAAAAAACGATAGGTTTAACACTAGCAGCGTTAGAAATTTATTTCCTTGCAGGTATTCGGATTAGTACTGTTTCGATTCCATTCATTGGTTACTTTGATTTAGGATGGTTAAGTTTACCAGTAACTTTATTGTGGATTTTAGCAATTACGAACGCAGTAAACCTGATTGATGGGTTAGATGGCTTAGCTGCCGGTGTTTCAATTATTGCGCTAGTCACAATTGGATTAGTTAGTTATTTCTTTTTACCAAGCAATGGTGTGATTTTAGCCGTATTAATCTTTACGTTAGTTGCAGCAATTATTGGTTTCTTTCCCTATAATTTCTATCCAGCAACCATCTTTTTGGGTGATACGGGCGCCTTGTTTTTAGGGTTTATGATTTCTGTCTTTTCGTTACAAGGACTCAAAAATGCGACATTTATTTCAGTAGTAACGCCAATGTTTATTTTGGGCGTACCGATTACGGATACGATTTATGCGATGATTCGTCGTCGGTTTAACAATCAACCTATTTCTTCTGCTGATAAAATGCACTTGCATCATCGTTTGTTATCACTAGGTTTTACTCATCGTGGGGCAGTGTTAACGATTTATGCGATGGCAATGGTCTTCTCATTTATTGCATTATTGATGAATTATGCCAGTAATTGGGCAATTATTTTACTCATCATTTCTACAACATTTGGGTTAGAATTATTTATCGAATTAATTGGTTTGGTTGGTGAAAACCGTCAACCATTGATGAAAACATTGAAATTCTTAGGTAATCGTAGTTATCGTCAAGAAGTTATGAAGAAGAAGAAGTAAAACATTTATCTGCGTGGATAAATGTTTTTTCTTTTTTCAGGAGAAATAGTGGTAAAATAAGTAGTTGAGAAGAACGTAAGAAAGGATTTAATGACATGAAAAAATTACTTGTAAGTTTTGGTTTAGTCGCATTATTGTTAGCAGGATGTGGGCAATCTGGAGATGAAAAAACAGAGGGTTCTAAAGAAACGGCGCCGGTTGTGACTGTCGGGGTGATGCCTTCTACCGATAATATGCCTTTTATTGTGGCACATGAACAAGGATTTGATAAAAAACATGGCGTGACAATTGAGTTAGAAACGTTTAAGTCAGGAAAAGATCGTGATGCTGCCTTTCAAGCAGGAACAGTAGATGGCATTAATGCCGATTTAGTGGGAGTAGCGGCTTATTTACAAGGTGGTATGGATGTTAAAATTACTAGTGCAACTTTTGGCCAATTTGATTTAATTGCTACTCCGGAAACTACATCCGTAGAAGAATTAAAAGGCAAAGAAGTGATTGTTTTAAAAAATCAAGGACCTGAATATGCTGTCGACCAAATTTTGGCACAATCTGGTATGACAGGTGCAGATGTCAAAATTGTAGATGTCCCTCAAGTCCCAAGTCGTGTTGAATTATTACAAAATAATCAAGCGGCAGCGGCCATTTTACCTGAACCATTTGTGACAATGACCACAACAAAAGGCATGACCAATTTAGGCTCAACGCGTAGTATAGGAATTAATCCGTTTGTTTTGTGTTTTACGACAGCTGTCATTGATGAAGAAGCGGAAGCGTTGAAAGGAATGTATGATGCGTATAATGAAGCCGTCGATTGGATGCAAGCACACGATCAATCGGAGTATATTCAATTATTTGTCGATGAGATTGGTTTTCCAGAAGAGTTAAAAGAGGAAATCCAAGTGCCTGACTATCCACATGCCGAACAAGCGACGGAAACCGATATTACGAAGGCCTTTGATTGGGCAACTGAAAAAGGTATTTTGAAAGAAACAATTGAACCAAAGGACGTATTAAGTGATGTCTACTTCAAATAAGCAATTTCAATTAAGAACAGTTTCTTTTCAGATTGAAAAGAAACCGATTCTTCAAGATGTTTCGCTCACGTTGGAAGGACAGAAAATTTATGCGTTAATTGGTGCTTCAGGCGCGGGTAAAACTACGTTACTACAACTTTTGGCAGGATTGAAGCAACCAACGAATGGCACACTTCAGTTTGGGAATCAGACTCCCAAAGAGATCGTTATTTCATTGGTGCCGCAAGAATACGGATTGCTACCGTGGCAAACCGCACGGCAAGCTGTTTTAGCAGGAAGAAAAATTAGTCGCCAACAAGGAATCACGCCAACAGATCAAGCCTTCGTTTCGCAGTTGTTTGAAAAAATGCAGTTGACTGCAGTCGCCGATAAATACCCGAATCAATTAAGTGGTGGGCAAAAACAACGGGTTGCGATTACGCGCGGATTGGCGAGCCAAAGTGAACTGTTATTGATGGACGAACCATTTTCGGCATTAGATGCTTTTACTAGAGAAACAGCCCAACAATTATTCTTAGATAGTTGGCATGAAGCGCCACGATTGACAGTATTTGTAACCCATGACATTGAAGAAGCATTATTGTTAGCACATGAAGTCATTGTGTTAGAATCGAATCCGGGACGTGTTAAGCAGATCATTACCTCGCCTTTTCAAGAAAAACAACAACTTGCTGATGAACGTCAATCTGAATTACTTTTTCAAACCACACGTTTGTTGCGAAAGGAGATTGAAGGATGAAAAAAAGCAGTCGCCAATTAATCGGTGCATTCGCAGCTGTAGCCTTAATCGTAGGTATGTGGTGGATAGGAAGTCTCGCCTTACAAAAACCATTATTGCCGACACCATGGTTGGTTTTTGCACGTATCCCGGAGTTATTTGTAGCAGGCATGTTCCAACATTTACAAGCTAGTTTTTATCGCGTGGTTGTTGGCATTGTTCTTTCGATTATGGGAGGATTTGGTTTAGGCTTAGTGATGGGGAGTTTTCCGAAGTGGAATCAATTTTTTGATCCATTGATTTATTTGACGTATCCGATTCCTAAAATGGCGTTATTACCAATTGTGATGTTGTTAGGAGGATTAGGTGATGCTTCCAAAATCACCATGATTGTCTTAATTGTTTTGCCGCAAGTGACCATTTCTGTGCGCGATGCTGTCAGAGAGGTTCCCAACCATTATTATGATGTTTATCGAGGTTTAAAGGCGAATCGTTGGCAACAGTTTGTTGCTATTACGTTTCCAGCAACTTTACCAGCGATGTTTAGCTCGACGCGTATTTCATTAGGGACTGCCATTTCTATTTTATTCTTTACTGAGAATTATGGAACGGAATTTGGGATGGGCTATTTCATTATGGATGCTTGGACACGCATGGATTATCCAGCGATGTATGGCGGCATTTTGGTTCTAAGCAGCTTTGGTTTCTTTTTATTTCTCTTGATGGATTTTCTTTCAGGGTATTTCTTTAAATGGCAACGCAAATAAGTACAGGTTCCAGAAAAATTATTTCTGGAATCTTTTTTTCAAGTACAAGTATTTATTTTTGACAAAAATAGATTACAGTTGTAAATTATATAAGAAGGAGGGATGTTGATGTCCACAATCAATGAGCCCGTAAAAATTAGTGATTCGGAGTGGGAAGTGATGCGTGTGATTTGGAACAATGACCAAATCGATGCTGCGACAATTAATGAACTTCTAAGTGAATCAAAAGGGTGGAAAATTGCCACAATTAAAACCCTGTTAGGGCGATTAGTAAAAAAAGATGTTTTACATACTGAACGAGAAGGAAAAAAATTTCTTTATTCCGCAAAGGTGAGTGAAGCCGAGACGGTACGTAGTGCAACCGAAAATTTGTTTTCACATATCTGTGCACGAAAAGCTGGTCAAACCATTGCGGATTTAATTGCTGAAGTTGAATTAACTGCCAACGATATTCAAGCGATTCAAGAAGAATTGGCCCAAAAACAACCCGTAAAAGAGATTGCTTGTAATTGTATCCCAGGTCAGTGTGAGTGCAAAAAGGAGGAGCATCAGTGAAACAAAAATTTACGATTAATGGTATGAGCTGTGATCATTGTGCCAACCGTGTTGAGACAACGATTAATGAATTACCTGGTATTCAAAAAGTAAAAATTCATTTGAAAAAAGGGCAAGGTGTTGTGAAATTTGACGACACACAAGTAAGTGCAGATGAGATTGCAAAAAAAGTAACCGAAATTGGCTATGAAACAACTGTCGCTTAACAATCTCAGACAGGAAACTTTTCGCTAAGACTAATTATTTGATAGAAAGTAACCGATAGATAGAATGTAGATTCATCTATCGGTTACTTTTTGTTTGAGGAAAACTATTTTCCACCTAGACACACGAACGTATGTTTGTTAAAATGAAAAAGAAATCGTTTGTGGATTTCACCATATTTTTTTGGTTGGAATGAAATCTATAGGAAAAGTTATGATATAATGTGAAAGTTAAGACAAGGAGGGGAAAAAATGGAACTGAAAAAGTTGGAAGTTCCCACAACTTCAATAACCGAAGTGAAGAAGTCTCCCATGGACGTATTTAGCCAAGCGCGCGAAGCTGGGACAGCTGTGTATGTATTCAATCGTGAAAAAGTCGCAGGTGTGATGCTAACGCAAGAGCAGTATGAAACATTGCTGCAAGAATTACATGAATTACGAGCACGTCCTAGCCAACAGTCCACGCATGAAGTGGAACCTGAACCAGTAACGGTCAGTGGGATGGAAGATTTTTCTCATACATTGCGCAAAGCATTGATTACGGGGGCAACAATGTCTGCGAAAAATGTGGATGAACGAATGGTTGCGTTAGGTTTTATTACGAAAAAGACGGGTTTTGGTGGCGTAGTAGATATGATTCATGAATTAAATGAGACAGGCAAACTTGTCTACCAATTACGTAAAAAAGCAGACGATAAAACAGTTGTTGCGGAAATTATTGCTGAACACGACAATAATTCGCATTTATTTGATAAATTAATTATTCGAAAAATCTATTTAAAAACAATTTAATAAAAAACCGAAGTCACTATAATGTGAAACCTAAAAATGAGACCAAAATCTAACTTTTAGGTTCAGCACATTGCTTCGGTTTTTTGTTAGTTGACTTTAAATGAGAGAATGAGTATAATTCAGGGAAATAAAAAATTCACATCGCCGGATGGACGCAAGAAACTAACTTTTAGGCCTCGTAAGTTAGTTTGTTGCTTTTTTTGCGTTTAAGGAGGAAAAAAGATGGCATTTACAAAATTATTAATTGCCGGATTACTAGAAATTTTATGGGCGTTTACGTTAGGAAAGAGTGCTGGGTTCACACAACTTGGGTGGGGTGTTGCAACAGTCTTTTTGTTACTAATTAGTTTGTATTTCTTAGAATCTGTCGTACAAGTATTTGGTGTAGGAGTGACGTATGCTGTTTTTACTGGAATTGGCACAGCAGGGACAGCAATTTTAGATAGTGTTGTTTTTCATGAACCGACCAATCTATTGAAATTAATTAGTTTGTTTGTTTTATTAGCAGGGATTATTGGATTGAAATTAACCAATCAGGAGGTAAGCCAATGAGTTGGTTATTATTAGGAATTGCTGGATTAATGGAATTGGTATTTGTTATTTGCTTAGAAAAAGCGAATCGTGGACATAAAGTTTGGTTGCTGTTTTCAGTTATGGCCATTTTAATTTCGATTTACTTATTAGGACAAGCCACAAATTATGTTTCATTAGGGGTGGCATATGCGGTATGGACAGGGATTGGTTCTGTTTTGACGGTCGGTTATGGGATTTTATTTTTAGGCGAAAGTCGTAGCAAATTAAAATTATTTTTTGTGGCATTAATTGTTGTTGGGATTATTGGATTAAAAGTATTTAGTTAATTTTTAAAAAGCGCTGAACAAAGTCAAAACAAAAGCGTCGAATAATGACGAGTGAAATCACTCAATCTAATGAGCGAATGTGCTAGCATACATGCTCTCATTCGAACAAGTTGTGCTTAAATGAATCGGATAGAACAGCTTCCGTTGGACTATTTAATTGTTAGAAAATTTCGATAAAAATAATAAAAAAATGACAAAAATCTGTGAATTTATGGTAGGATATCAACAATGAGGAGTGAGGAATAATGACGGATTTAACAAAACGATTCAATAAACAAGTGGATAAAATTGCAGTATCTTTAATTCGCCAATTTGATGAGCGTGTTTCAGATATTCCAAACATTTTAAAATTAACGCTAGGTGAGCCAGATTTTAATACACCAGAACACGTAAAACAAGCTGGGTCACAAGCGATTGAGGATAATTTTAGCCATTATACTGGGATGTCAGGTTTACCAGATATTCGTCAAGCAGCGAGTAAATTTTTAGAAGAAAAATATCAAGTTAGTTACGACTGGCAATCAGAAGTTTTGGTTACTGTTGGAGCAACTGAAGCTATTTCTGCTAGTTTATTAGGAATTTTAGAAGCTGGCGATAAAGTTTTACTACCATCACCAATTTATCCTGGATATGAGCCTATCATCACTTTAGCAGGTGCCGAGCCTGTCTACATTGATACAAGTGACAATGGGTTTGTTTTGGCTCCTGATGCATTAGAAGCGGCATTAAATGAACATGGTGAAGCAGTCAAAGCAGTCATTTTAAATTATCCAAGCAATCCAACAGGAGTTACTTATTCTCGTGAAGAAGTTCAAGCATTAGCAGAAGTTTTGAAAAAATATCCTGTTTTTGTTATTAGTGATGAAATTTATAGTGAGCTAACATATGATGAGGATCACGTATCGATTGCGGAATATTTACGTGAACAAACAATTTTAATTAATGGTTTGTCAAAATCGCATGCGATGACCGGTTGGCGCATTGGTTTTATTTATGCACCAAAAGAATTAACCAAAGAAATTATTAAAGTCCATCAATATTTAGTAACTGCCGCAGCAACGGTCTCACAAAAAGCAGCGGTTCGTGCATTAGTTGAAGGAATCAATGATGCCCAAGTGATGAAAAAAGAATACCAAAAACGCCGTGATTTTGTGTATGATAAAATGTCTAGTTTTGGTTTTGATGTTGCTAAACCATCAGGTGCATTTTATATTTTTGCTAAAATTCCAGCAAATTGTCTTCAAGATTCAATGGAATTTTGTGTAGAATTAGCGCAAAAGGAAGCATTAGCAGTTATTCCAGGTATTGCTTTTGGCGATGCAGGGGAAGGCTATATCCGTATCAGTTATGCTGCCAGTTTAGAAAGTTTAACAGAAGCAATGGCTCGCATGGAACGTTACGTAACAGCGAAATAAGAAGAAAACAAGGCGATGACATCAGGTTTTATGGATGTCATCGCCTTGTTTTTTAGAGGTTGATTTTTTTGAAAAGCGTTCAACTTTATGTCGATTGCCACATATTTTCATTGAGCACCACTTTCTTTTCCCTGTTTTATTGATAAAAACCAAAATACAATCGGGATTGGCGCAATGACACAATTTTTCAATATCATTTGTCTCGATTAATCCGTATAGATGGAGGAGAATAACGCTTTTGAAGCCTTCAAAATGAGTTTCAGTGGGTACAATTATTTTTTTGTTTTTAAAAAAATGCAAGATGAATGCAGCTTGTTGTAAATCGGTCTCGATTCTTTCTTTTAGCATCTCTTTTGAAATGACACCATTCATAAACGCAGCTAATTTTTCGGCTAGCTCTGTTCGGTAATTGGTTATTTCTTTTAGCATGTTTAAGGAATCAATCCATGACTGTAAATAAGAAAATTGGATAGTGACAGCATCATTTAACTGCGCCTCGTTAGTCATCCATATTTTAAATTCTTCTGGTGTACAAAGTAAGTCAATTTTTTTGTTGTTTCGAACAATGGTTGTATTTAAAAAATTTAAGCAGGACCATTGATTCATTGTCATTGTAATTATTGTAGAAAAACACATACTGCTGCGTTTTCATCTAATTTAACTGCAAAAAAACTGATTTTACGCTTACAAGTGGAGAGAACTATATCACGTTCTATGAATCTTCTCCCGGAAAGCAACGTTATTTTTGTTCCAATTGTGGTAGTTCTCTATGGCATGAAAAAAAAGAAACCAATCAATGGATGACAATTAAAATGGGTTCTATTGAAGAGTTTCCAGAATTTGAACAACAAGAATTTACTAGTTTTCATATTCATTGTGAATCAGATAAACCATGGTTAACGTATGAAAATTTAGAAAAACATCAACAACTGCCAAAGTAACCAATAATATAGCGCCCTATTTCTATAACAAGAGATAGAGCGCTGTATTATTGGTTACACTGTTTTTTTTTTGGAAAAATGTTTTTAGTAAAGAAAGTAATGGTCATGTTTTCTTGAATTTCTTGTGTGTCTTTTTGTTGATGATAGCCTGCTTTTTGATAGAAGTGTATTAATTTTTCTTCTTGTAAAATCGTACTTAGTTGCCAAGCCATCACAGTTGGAAAGGTTGTCTCGATTAATTGTAAAACGTGACTACCATATCCTTGATTTTCTTTATCAGGTAAAATCGCAATGGGCGCAATTCGTGCACGAGTCTGGGAATCATAGGTAACCACACGAATAAAGCCAATTGTTTCAGTCGTTGCAATCAAGAAAAAATAATTGTTTGGTAGTCGATATTTTTCTTGTAATCCTGCTAGTGTTTGTGTATAAGGCGATGTTTGGTGGTCTTGGTATTTTTTATATAATTTTTGGAAGGCGGCTTTTTGAATCATGATGATGTCAGATAAGTTATTTTCTGTGATGGGAATTAAACGCATTGTATGTCCTCCTAGGTAGGTAGTAACAAAAGCATAACATGTTTACACAATTTTTACATAGGTTGGTGAATTCTTTACATAAAGTCCATAAGGGATTTACATTCGCTTGTTAAACTATGGATGTTAGAAAGAGAGAGGAGAATTTCATCAATGAAAAAAATCACAGGTTTACTTGTATTAGCAGGTGTATTATTAGCAGGATGTGGCGGAGGAAATGGTTCAACTGACGGTTCAGGATCATCTTCATCAGCTGCGGGCGGATCAAATGAAAACGTAGAAATCGTGGCAGTAGGTTCCACAGCATTACAACCTTTAGTAGACGCTGCGAAAGATAGCTTTAGCGCTGAAAATCCTAACTATACTATTTCTGTCCAAGGTGGCGGAAGTGGAACTGGTTTAAGCCAAGTAGCAGCAGGTGCGGTAACGATTGGGAACTCGGATGTTTTCGCTGAAGAAAAAGATGGCATTCCAGCAGACGAATTAGTCGATCATAAAGTTGCAGTTGTAGGTATGGCACCAGTTGTGAACAAAGAAGTGGGTGTAACGGATATTACGAAACAACAATTAATTGATATCTTCACTGGCAAAATCAAAAACTGGAAAGAAGTTGGCGGAGCAGACCAAGAAATTTCTGTAGTCAATCGTGCATCAGGTAGTGGTACTCGTGCAACATTTGAAAAATGGGGCTTAGATGGTGCTGAAACAATTCAATCACAAGAACAAGATTCTTCAGGAACTGTTCGCAAAATTGTTGCAGAAACACCAGGAACAATCAGCTATTTAGCGTTATCTTACATTGATGACTCAATGCAAGAATTATCAATTGATGGTGTAAAACCAACACCAGAAACAATTCAAACAAACGATTGGACAATCTGGTCTTACGAGCATATGTATACAAAAGGTGAACCAGATGCGAATGTCAAAAAATTCTTAGATTACATGGTAACAGATGAAATCCAAAACGGTGTAGTAAAAGAATTAGGTTACTTACCAATCACTGACATGAAAGTAGAACGTACAGTTGACGGTGACATCAAAGACTTATAAAAGTAGAAAACAAGCGACTATCTTCCCCCTATGAGATAGTCGCTTGTTTTTTTATGCGATTGTTTTAATTTTAAAAGTAAAATACAACATCAAACAACACCAAATACCAAATAACATCAGTTGGAGCAATGGACGCTGGTGAACCATTAGAAAACTAATACTCATCGTAAGAGTAACAGTCACCATCGCGCGACGTTTGGTTTGTTTCGTCATACCTTTGCCGTTGACAAAATCAGCTAGATGATTTTGATAAAGTTTGGTATGGATAAACCATTGATGCATGCGCTCAGAACCTTTTGCAAAGGAATACGTCGCTAACAAGAGAAAAGGGACTGTTGGCAGGACGGGTAGTACTGTACCTGCTGCACCTAAACCCAGGCCTACGCAACCAAGTGTCAGATAAAATATTTTCTTCATTTTTCCTCCTAATTCACCGGCAAGTACACATAAAACGTCGAACCGACACCTAAGTGACTGTCGACATGAATACTTCCGCCTAAAATTTCAACATAATCTTTTACAATGGCTAAACCTAATCCTGTTCCGCCAGAATTCCGTGCTCGTGCTTTGTCTACTCGATAGAAACGTTCAAAAATTCTTGTTTGTTCTTCTTTTTCAATGCCAATTCCAAAATCTTGTACTTGGAAAACCAATCCATTTTTTTCAGCAAATTGAATGTTAATTTGACCATTCGGTAAGGAATAATTAATGGCATTTTCAATAAGGTTTTTACAGATTGGATAAAAAACTTCTACTTTTGTTGTAAATGTTAATTCAGGGTCACCCTCAAGTGTTACAGCGAGATTTTTTTCTTGAATAATTGGTGTATAATCTGCTAGAAGTTGTTGGAGTACTTGCTTTACGTTAAGTGTTTGAATGTGGTAATTGATATCCGCACTTTTCGAAAGTTGAATAATTTCTTGAATCAAACTTTCTAAGCGATAGGCATCTTTTTGCATGATTTTCAAAAAAGCAGTCAGTGTTTCTGGGTCATCTTTGGCACCATCTAACAAGGTTTCTGTAAAACCAATCAATGAAGTGACGGGTGTCTTCAATTCATGTGATACATTGCCGACGAAATCTTTTTGTAGTTTTTCAAGTTGGCGAATGCGTGTTAAGTCATAGGAAACACCCAGAATTTGGTTTGCCTCCTCAAAATAACGTAGTGTAATATCTAAGACACGTTCATGTGACGTTTTGATTTCTTCATGAATAAAAGGATGTCCCTCATTGATTTGATAAATCATTTGAATCAATTGTGTGTCAGTAATGGATTCAGTAAAGGAACGTTGTAAGGGAGCAGCAAAATTACCAAGTTGTTCTTGCATTGTTGCATTCATTAATAATAATTGACCATCGTCATCAATAATAAATACACCGATCATTAACTCATTTAAGAGGGTGTACAATCGTTTTTCACTTGCGCTATATGCTTGGTAAGTATGGCTCATTTGTTCGCTCAATACATTCACACTTTGGTATAATTCTTCCCATTGTGGTGACGATTGCATAATAATCTCGGGGCTATCGGGTTGTTCAATCATTTTTTTTATGACGGGCAAAATTGTTTCCACTGGTCGATTACGACGTCGTAAAATTTGTAAGATAATGCCACTTAAGATTAACCAGAACAAACTATACACAAGAAAAATCGCGTGTTTCATTTTTTGAGCGCTGGGCAAAAAATTGGCTGTAGGTTCCGCAATACGAAGAATGTTTTTTAATTGTCCTTCTTCTTTTATCGGAATCGCGACATAGAGTAATTCTTTATGTAATGTCGGACTCATCCGCACAGCACGACCTAAAGCACTACCATTTAACACAGCATTGACTTCGGGCCGTTTGGAACGGGTACCCGATAGTGTGGAATCATAAGTATCAAATAAAATATTGCCTTTTTCATCGAGCGAAGTAATTCGTTCTTCTGAATCAACGACGTATTTATTCGCAATTGTTTCTAGCGATTGGTTATTTTCTGATAAACGAATAAATAAATCGGCTTTTTGCTCAAGATACGTTTCATGTTGACTTAATACTTGTTGGTCGTAAAAATTTTGAATGAATTGCCAGCTACCAATAAAAATAGCGAGTAGCAGCAGTAACCATCCGAGATAATTTTGTTTTTTCATCCTTCATTTGGCTCCAAAAACTTATAGCCAAATCCACGGACGGTTTGTAAATATTGTGGATGTTTAGGATCTTGTTCAATTTTTTCACGTAGGTGACTGACATGGACATCTACGATTCGACTTTGACCATCAAAGTCAAAATGCCAAATTCGTTCTAATAATGTATCACGATCAATGACGCGTCCTTTACGTTTCATAAAATAAACAAGTAATTCAAACTCTTTTGGAGTTAAAACAATTGGTGTGCCTTTCACTGTGACATGGTAGTTTGTCACATCTGCGACAATATCACCAACGATTAATTCTTCTTCGTTTTCTTCTTGATTGGTTTGTTTGCGTGGCTCCATGCGACGGAAAATAGCTTTCATGCGTGCAAGAACTTCTCGTGGACTAAATGGTTTGGTTAAATAATCATCGGCACCAATTTCTAATCCTAAAATCCGGTCGATAGGATCATCTTTGGCAGTTAATACTAAAATGGGTGTTTCAATTTTTTCTTGACGTAATTTTCGTGTGATTTCAATACCATCTAAATTCGGTAACATGACATCTAGAATTAAAAAATCAAACGGCTGTGTGAGGGCAAGTTCATAACCTTCTAATCCATCACTGGCGCTAGTTACTTGGTAGCCTTCTTTTTCTAAATTAAATGTTAATAAAGTGACAATTGATGGTTCGTCATCAACGATTAAAACTTTTTTCATGGGGAAACTCCTTGTAAAGCATATTTTTGAGACTAGTTACATTTTACCATGAATACACGCTTGGGACTATTGTCTGACTTAAATAAATGTTATAATATAAAACGACTTTAGTAGAAGAAAGGCGTGTCGAAATGATTGGGATTAGTGCGTGTTTGGGCGGTAGTTGTTGTCGCTATGATGGGAAACATCAAGAAGTTTCTAGTTTGAAAAAACGACTGGAACAAAACCAAGCCATTCGCGTTTGTCCAGAAGTGCTAGGTGGTTTGCCAATACCACGTGATCCGGCTGAAATTAGCGGGGGAAACGGATTTGATGTTTGGCAAGGAACGGCGCAGGTGATTACCAATCAAGGAGAAGATGTGACAGACATGTTTAAAGAGGGAGCCAAACGTGCGTATGAAAAATTACAGGCACAAGGAATTACTCACCTCGTCTTAAAAGACAAAAGTCCATCTTGTGGCAGCCAAGTAATCTATGACGGGACTTTTTCGGGAACGAAAGTGCAAGGAATCGGTGTTGCGACAGCGTATTTTCTCTTGCAAGGAATGACCGTTCAATCCGAAGTTCAATGGTTAGCACAGCAAGGAGGGGAATAGATGGAAATTGAAAAAACAAATCGGATGAATGCTCTCTTTGAATTTTATTCAACGTTGCTGACAGAAAAACAAATGAATTATATGGAATTGTATTATGCGAATGATTTTTCTTTAGGAGAAATTGCAGAAGAATTTAATGTTAGTCGTCAAGCAGTTTATGATAATATAAAGAGGACCGAGAAAATTCTGGAAGACTATGAACGGAAACTACATATGTTTTCTGATTATATCGTTCGTAGTGAATTATTGGATCAATTAAATGACTATTTAGCTGAGCATTACCCGCAAGATACAACACTGGCTAATTTTGTGCGGGATATACAAGAAATCGAAGAATAAAGGAATGAATAAAAGATGGCATTTGAAAGTTTGACAGAACGTCTGCAACAGGCGATGAGCAAGCTTCGTAAAAAAGGCAAAGTCTCTGAAGCAGATGTAAAGGAAATGATGCGCGAGATTCGTTTGGCATTACTAGAAGCCGACGTTAACTTGCAAGTGGTAAAAGAATTCACGAAAAATGTTCGTGAACGTGCCGTTGGGGTGGAAGTATTAGAAAGTCTATCTCCCGCACAACAAATCGTGAAAATCGTTGATGAAGAATTAACGAAAACATTAGGTTCTGAAGCTGTTGGTATTGAAAAAAATCCAAAAATTCCAACAGTCATTATGATGGTTGGTTTACAAGGTGCAGGTAAAACAACGTTTGCTGGTAAATTAGCCAACCATTTGATTAAAACCGAAAAAGCTCGTCCGTTAATGATTGCAGGCGACGTGTACCGTCCAGCAGCGATTGATCAATTAAAAGTATTAGGACAACAGTTAGATGTGCCTGTATTTGATATGGGAACAGAAGTGAGTCCAGTTGAGATTGTTCGTCAAGGGATGGAACTAGCCCGTGAAAAGAAAAATGACTACGTTTTAATCGATACAGCGGGTCGTTTACACATTGATGAAGCCTTGATGGATGAGTTAAAACAAATCAAAGAAATTGCCCAACCAAACGAAATTTTATTAGTTGTCGATGCGATGACTGGTCAAGATGCTGTTAACGTGGCAGATAGTTTTAACCAACAATTAGGCATTACAGGGGTTGTTATCACGAAACTAGATGGTGACACTCGTGGTGGTGCGGCACTATCGATTCGTTCGGTCACAGGTGCACCTATTAAATTTACCGGTACTGGTGAAAAATTAACTGATTTAGAAGTCTTCCACCCAGATCGTATGTCTAGTCGTATTTTAGGCATGGGTGATATGTTAACGTTAATCGAAAAAGCCCAACAAGATTACGATGAGAAAAAAGCCGAAGAATTAGCGCAAAAAATGCGTGAAAACAGCTTTGACTTTAATGATTTTATTGAGCAATTTGAACAACTAGAAAACATGGGACCTTTGGAAGATTTGATGAAGATGATTCCGGGAATGAGTCAAATGCCAGGATTAGAAAACTTCAAATTAGATCCAAAAGATGTTGCGCGTAAAAAAGCGATGATCTATTCAATGACTCCTGCCGAACGTGAAAACCCAGATTTATTAAATCCAAGTCGTCGTCGTCGAATTGCGGCGGGTTCTGGAAATAGTGTCGTTGAAGTCAATCGCATGATTAAGCAATTCAAAGAGTCACGCAAAATGATGCAACAAGTTTCAAAAGGAAATATCAACAACATTCCGGGCATGGATCAAATGTTTGGTGGTGGCGTTAAAGGGAAACTTGGCAAAATGGCGATGAATCGTATGGTGAAGAAAAACAAGAAGAAAAAGAAAAAACGTAAATAAAAATTGGAGTCAACAGCGATGTTGACTCTCTTTTTACATTGGAGGAGATAGGATGCAGCTGAAAAAAGGTGATACAGTAGCACTAGTTGGCAATTCGAACCCACAGACCAAACCAGCAGAAGTTGAACAATTAGTTTACTTACTGCAAGCGATGGGCTTAGATGTCCAGACAAGTCCGTTGTTATTTGACACAGCGACAACCAATACAAAAGCTAAAGCAACTGTCTTACAAGATTATTTCGAAAATCCCCATATTCAAGCAATTTTTGATATTTCAGGAGGCGATCGTGCAAATAGTATTTTGCCCTATTTGGATTATGCGAAAATTGCGAAACATCCCACCCCTTTTTTTGGTTATAGTGATTTGACAACTGTTTTAAATAGTCTATTAGTGGTGCAATCCACAAAACTGTTTCAATTGAAAACACTTCTGTGGGATGAAAGTGGGCAACAGCGTCAAAAATTTTATGAGACCTTTTTCAAACAGCAGACCAGTTTATACGATGTGGCGTGGGAATTTGTTCAAGGAAATGACATTGAGGGCTTGGTAGTAGGTGGGAATATCCGTTGCTTGCTTAAATTATCAGGAACGCCTTATTTACCAGACTTGCGCGATAAAGTGTTGTTTCTTGAAAGCTTTGGTGGTGGTAAAGATGCCATTTTTTCAATGTTGCATCATTTGGTGCAATTGCCACATTTTGAACAGGTGAATGGGATTTTATTAGGAACTTTTACAAGCTATCAAAAAGAAGAAATATATCCCATTGAACAATTAATCAAAGATGTTTTACCAGTGGAATTGCCAATTGCTAAAACAACACAGATTGGTCATGGAAAGGATTCACACGCTCTTTCTTTAGGAAAAGTTATTCAATTACGTGCTTGATTACCATATCATTGGTTCTTTCTAAAAAAGGATGTTATCATAAAGATATATTCATGTAAAGGAGAGATACACTATGGTAAACAAAGAACAAGTTGAAGGTAAAGTAACCGAAGCTAAAGGGAAAGTAACTGGTGACGACTCCGAGGAATTAAAAGGCAAAATCAAAGAAAAATATGGTGAAGCCAAAGAAAAAGCCGAAGAATTAGTAGATGAAGTCGCTGGTAAAGTCAACGATTTATTCGATAAAAAAGATAAGAAATAGCCACCAAAAAGTATAAAAGTCAGAGATTGTATTGTTGCAATCTCTGACTTTTTTGACATTAAAGGGATTATAACATTTTGAGGGGATAGAAAGATTGATGTGTCAATCTTTCTATCCCTGTTCATTTGTCCAAAAAATGCGTAAAATGAAGATATGAAAAAGAATCTACTCCAAGCTATTTTCTTTGATGAATATAATCATTGGGATCGATTCGTAGAAAAGTATGGGCGAAGAATTCGTCCAGTCGTAAAAAAGGAAGTCAAAAAGTTTCGAAACTGCAGAGATATAAGAAAAGGTTATCGCTTGTTTGTATGCGAATGTTGCCATGATGTTAAAACAGTCCCTTTGAGTTGTAAAGGAAAGTTTTGTCCAAGTTGTTCTATTGGAGAAAGTCAAAAATGGGCGGAAGTAACTTCAAATGATTTGTTCCGAGTGGTTCATCGACATGTGATATTTACGATAGATGAAGGATTAAGAGATATCTTCTTGTTAGAGGAATATCGAAAAGAGTTACTAAAAGGACTGATGGATGAAGCTGCCCAAATTATATTGAACTTCTATAAAAAGTCTGGGCTACAACCAGGAATAATAGCGACCTTGCATACATTTGGCTCGAAACTAGAGTTTAATCCTCATGTTCATATGGTGGTTACCATGGGAGGTGTAACCAAAAAGGACAGTGGGAAAGCTACGACTATCTACCTTATACGATGTTAAGAAAGTATTGGCAGAACGCGGTCTCAAAGCTCATCCGAAAAACCTTATCTGATTGGCATAAAAGAAGAGTTCAACCAGCGCTTCAAAGAGCCTATACCAAAAACGGAGAAGGTTTCTATGTCAATGCGCCGAAAAGAAGCACGACTGATTCGCGATCGTTGTTAGAATATATCAGTCGTTACATGAAACGAGGCCCAATCGCCTTGAAAAACTTGTTAATGTATGACGGAGAACAAGTGATGTTTCACTATAAAGACAAGCGGACCAATACAAAAGAAACGATGACGATGACAGTAGAGGGATTCATAAGAGCGTTAATCCGACATATCCCAGACAAATATTTTAAAACGATTCGACGATATGGCATCTATAGTCGTAGGTTAAAATCACTGATGGAAAAAATATTAAAAAGCTATCAAAAATTAGTGAAACGATTATTGGTGAATGTCAAAAAAGCGTTAAAGCCAAAGACTTGGTCAGAGAGAATCTTCGAAGAATTTGGCATAAATCCAATGGAATGTACGGAATGTGGCGAGAGTTATGAGTGCCTAGGAATGAGTGTGCGAAAAAATGGGTACCTGCATATTCAATATGCGAAGGATGAAGAAGCGAGAAGATATATGGGAGAGGAGAATCGAAAGATTGAAAAAGAAGAATTTCAAACAGCTTACCAAAAAGCAGAAAAAGCAGCTTATGAAGCAATCCGGTTTGATTGGGACAAACAAGGTGAAATTTATATGTCTCGGATGTGATGAAAAAGAAGAAGTCCCACGAGATGTGGTTGAATTTTTAGATGGCATGGATGTCGACCACGACCCATTTAATCCTCCACAATTTACGTGTAAAAAATGTGGAGAAGAAATGTATCCAGAGTATTATAAGAATGAATTTGGCTATGAATTTCATATAAGTGATGTTCATCCGTAGGTTACACCAAACAAAGAATCCCTAGGAGTGGTTTTCTCCTAGGTTTTTTTTACATTAACCTTAGTTTGCTTCATTCCAAGCAATCGAGTCACGCACAATCGCTTCTAAAATGTCGAAATCTAGTTTTTTTACATTTTTTAGGCGGAGACAGATTTTGCCAACGTTTGATTTGGCAAAGTGTTCTTCGTAACTTTTTAAAATTGGTTGACCATTTTTTTCGCCACCAATATAAAAAGAAATATTGTTCTTTTGCGGCGCCAAACTGAGTAGGCAAGTATAGATATCATCAGCCGGATTTTTTAAATCGCCATAGCCAATAAAAGTAATCGTCCCACTAGCAATTAAACGTCTAGATAATTCAGGGAAAGTATCTTGCATCCAATGGTCTAAAGTTTGAAATAGTTCGCAATGGTCGCTTGAATCAATCAGTTCTTCAATTGTGTTTGCTTGGATATTCATTTGTTGACCTCCGATTTGTATGTGTTAAAAGTAAGCATAGTATAGCATGGGAGAATGGGAAGTGTTAATATCCAACCTGCTTATTTGAGAAAAACGAAATGACATTTAGTTATTTGAAAGCTAAGCGAAAATAAAAAAAAACAGTATCAAAACGCAAACTAAAATTTCAAGCGATTCATTTTATCTATCGGTTACAAATTTTTGTGCTTGTTCTATTTCTTAGCTAGGAAGCTTATAATTTGTTTGATTAAATTGCTTCTGTAATCGAAAAAAACTATGAGGCGTCTCATTGACTTCTTGATTTTTGAAGGCTATGATGACTCCAATAAAAAATTTATGCAATAAAAAGAAGAGTACAATTAGTTTTTTCTTTTAAAGAGAGCCTCGGTTGGTGAAAAGGGGTAAGGGAAGATAGTTGGAAGATGGTCTTTTTCGCATTCAACTGTGAGTTCGAAGAATAAGCAGTTGACGGGAGTGCCCGTTATAGTGACGCGGTCTGATCTTGAGTTAAAGATTGTACTGGCAGAGTTTCTATGTTGTGAGACATAGAATAAATGAAGGTGGTTACACGAGTTCATTCGTCCTTCCAGATTAATTTCTGGGAGGTTTTTTTATACTTAAATTTAAAAAGGAGGAAGTATGAATGAAGAAAATTAAAAGGTTAAGTTCAATAGTAATTTTGGCTGCAGCCGTGGTTGGTTTAGCAGCTTGTGGCAATGACTCAGCGGAAGAAACGGAGTCAACACTTGTCAAAATAGGAGTTGTTGGTGATAGTAATGAAGTCTGGGCGCCAGTGATTGAGCATCTTAAAGAGGAGAATATTGAAATAGAGTTAGTAAAATTTACTGACTATACGCAACCAAATGAAGCTTTAGAAAATGGCGATATTCAGCTTAATGCTTTTCAAGGATATATTTTGATGGATGATTTCAATGCGTCGAATGATGGTCATCTAGTGGCTATCGGTGAAACAGTATTAAATCCAATTGGTTTATATTCGGATAAGTATAGTTCTGTGGAAGAGATTGCAGATGGAGTAGAAGTGGCAATTGCTAATGACCCAGTGAACGCTGCACGCGGACTGTTGCTTTTACAATCAGCAGGTTTAATCAAACTTGAATACGAAGAAGGAACAAATCCAGCAGCAGAGGATATCGTTGAAAACCCTAAGAATTTAAAAATCTTAGAAATGGAAGCTGCCCAGACTGCTCGTTCGCTGACAGATGTTGGTGCTAGTGTAATCAACGTATTTATGGCGTTGGATGCAGGATTTATTCCTAAAGATGATGCGATTTTTATCGAACCAGTCAATGAAGAATCAAAGCCTTATTATAATATCATTGTTGCAAGAGAAGATGATAAAGATAACGAAGTCTATAAAAAAATCGTGGATGCCTATCGCACTGACGAATCCAAAAAACTGATTGATGAATTATATAAAGGTTCTGTATTGCCTTTATGGTAAAACGAGGTGGGAAGATGTCGACAAATCTAACTAAAGAAGAAGTATTGAAATTATATTATGAGATGCGACGAATTCGTCGTTTTGAAGAAACAGTGAAAGAAAAAAGTGGAACAGACATTGTTGGCCCAACACATTTATATATTGGGGAAGAGGCGATTGCTGTTGGAGTGTGTAGCAATCTGACAAAGGATGACTATGTGACTAGCACCCACCGTGGTCACGGTCATACTTTGGCTAAAGGTGCCAAACTGGATCGATCATTAGCTGAACTTTATGGGAAAAAAACAGGATACTGTAAAGGAAAAGGCGGGTCAATGCATCTGGCAGATTTTAGTGTTGGGATGTTGGGAGCAAATGGCGTAGTCGGTGGCGGATTCAATATTGCCACTGGCGCCGCTTTGGCAATACAGCAAAGAGGAGGAAAAGAGGTCGCTGTTTGTTTTTTTGGAGATGGTTCAAGTAATCGTGGGACATTTCATGAGGCGGTAAATCTAGCAGCAAGTTGGAAATTACCAGTAATCTTTGTCTGTGAGAATAATGGTTGGGCATCTACAACTAGATTTAGCGAAACGGGGTCGATTCCGCGATTGTCTGAACGAGCGAAAGGTTATGGTATTCCAGGAATTACGATTGATGGCAATGATGTTGAAGAAGTCAAAAACATTTCTGCTGAGTTGATTAATCGTGCTCGGAATGGAGAAGGTCCAAGTATTTTAGAGTGTCTTTCGTATCGAATCGAAGGACATTTTCTAGCTGATCCACAGTTGTATAGAACCAAAGAAGAGGTACAAGAGCAATATGAAAATAACAATCCCATCACCCGTTTTACAGAAAAAGTTATTCGCCAACAACTTGTTTCTGAAGCTGACTTGAGGGAAATAGATGACAAACTTGAGGCTGAATTGCAAGATGCAATCACCTTTGCAGAAAACAGTGTATTTCCAGAAGCAGAAGAAGCTTTGGAAGATTTATTTGTTGGGGAGGTAACATTGTATGAGTGATCGTATTATCACATTTTCAGAGGCAACTAGAGAAGCGATGATAGAAGAAATGAGAGCAGACAAGCGTGTTTTTGTTTTTGGAGAAGATATTGCCAAACAAGGGGGGATCTTTGGTCAGTTTACTGGACTAAAAGATGAGTTTGGCGAGCGTGTAAAAGATACCCCTATTTCTGAAACTGCTCTAGTTGGGGCAGGAGTCGGTGCAGCAATCGCCGGTTCCAAACCGATTATTGATCTTCATTTTGCGGATTTTATTGGCATTACCATGGATGAAATTTTAAATCAAATGGCAAAAGCACGTTATATGTTCGGTGGACAGGCTTCTTTACCACTAGTATTGCGAGCGCCAGATGGTTCAATGAAGCATGGGGCTGCACAACATTCGCAATCGTTGGAATCTTGGTTTATGGGAATCCCGGGAATTCGTGTTGTGATTCCTTCCACTCCGGAAAACGGAAAAGGTTTGTTAAAAGCGGCCATTCAAGACCCCAATCCAGTGATTTACTTTGAAAATAAGGGGCTATTTCCTATCACAGGCCACGTTCCTAAAGGAGAAGTAATTACTCCTTTGGATAAGGCAGAAGTAGTTAGAGAAGGGACAGACGTTACTTTAGTATCGTATTCGTTAATGTTGTCCAAAGCGTTAAATGCAGCGGAGCATATTCAGAGAACTTATGGAATTAATGTAGAAGTGATTGATTTAAGAAGTATTGTACCAATCGATACAGAAACAATTTATCAGTCAGTGAAAAAGACCGGACGTTTGGTGATTGCCCATGAGGCTATTAAAATTGGCGGTGTTGGGGGTGAGATTGCAGCGCGGGTGGCAGAAAATGTTTGGGAGTATTTACAAGCACCAATTCTGCGTGTGGGGGCTAAATTTGTTCCAGTTCCATTCAGTCCGCCATTGGAAAACTATGTCTTTGCCGATGAACAGGAAATCATTGCAACGATTTTGAAAAGTGTAGAAAAACGAGAAAAGGTAACGAAATGACAAAACTATCAATCGTATTATTGCAGATAGATGTTTCATTCGGCAATCCAAAGAAGAACAGAGAGAATATTCGCCGGTGGTTTGAACGAGCTGAACTAAAGCCAAATGAACTCGTGCTTTTACCAGAACTTTGGGATACGGGGTATGATTTGACTCGTCTCTCAGAAATTGCTGATAGGGACGGAGAAACGGCGCAATTATTTCTCTCGCAGCTGACCAAAGAATATCAGGTATATATTTCAGGAGGATCAATTGCCAGACAAAGCGATGACAAATTTTTCAATACCACGTATATAGTAACGCCAACTGGATCAATTCAAGCTAGTTATGATAAAGTGCATTTGTTTCGGTTAATGCAGGAAGAAAAATTCTTGCACGCAGGTAGTCAACTAGTGCAGACAACGATTTTAGGTGTACCATTGTCGCCTTTCATTTGTTATGACTTGCGGTTTCCAGAATTTTTGCGAAAAAGTGCTAACCAGAAGACTGAACTTTTCCTATTTTCAGCCTAATGGCCAACAGTTCGTATTGATCACTGGAAAAAACTTCTTCAAGCTAGAGCCATCGAAAATCAGTGTTTTGTAGCAGCAGTAAATCGTGTGGGTGAAGACCCTGACAATAAGTTTGGGGGCAATTCTATGATTGTCGATCCTCTAGGGAATATTCTTTTGGAGTTAGATGATTCAGAAGGTTTTGGACGGAAAGAAATTAATATGCAAGAAGTAAGTGATGTTAGGAAAGGGTTCCCGGTATTTGAAGATCGTCGAACAAACTTATATTATTGAGGAGGAAAGGTATGCTATCAAATGCTAAAATCTTGAATCAATTACCAACTCAGTTTTTTGCACAACTTGTTAAGCAGGTTAACCAAAAAATCTTAGAAGGAAATGATGTGATTAATTTAGGGCAAGGGAATCCTGATCAACCGACACCAGCAGGAATTGTTGCGGCGATGCAACAAGCTGTGGCGAATCATGAAAATCATAAATACTCTCAATTTAGAGGGAACCAATCGTTCAAACAAGCAGTAGCTGATTTTTATTGGAAACAATATGGCGTAAAACTAGATCCTGAGAAAGAAGTTGCTGTGATGGGTGGGGCTAAAATCGGATTGGTCGAGTTGCCATTGGCTTTACTTGATCCAGGAGACACTATATTGTTACCTGATCCAGGCTATCCAGATTATCTATCTGGTGTGGCTCTAGCAAAAGTACAGCAAGAATTAGTTCCTTTACTACCTGAAAATGGTTATTTACCTGATTATAATTCTTTAGAGGAAGAGATAGTAGAAAAAGCCAAGTTGTTGTTTTTGAATTATCCTAATAATCCAACTGGGGCTCAAGCTAATACCGCTTTTTTTGATGAAACTGTTGCGTTTGCAAAAGAAAATGGAATTGCTGTAGTACATGATTTTGCTTATGGAGCGTTGGGTAATGAGACGGAACCTCCAGTCAGCTTTTTACAAAGTCAAGGGGCAAAGGATGTAGGCATTGAGCTGTATACCTTGTCTAAAACATTTAACATGGCAGGGTGGCGAATTGCTTTTGCGGTAGGGAATCAAGTAATGATTGAAGCACTTAATTTGATACAAGATCACTTGTTTGTTGGAATATTTCCTGCGTTACAAGAAGCAAGTGTCTATGCATTGGAAAGTTTTGAACAGGTAGATGAGCTTGTTGCTTTATATAATCAAAGACGGCAGATTTTTGTACATGCTGCAGCTAAGATTGGTTGGATTGCCTATCCCACTAATGGAGCATTTTATGCATGGATGCCCGTCGCAAAAGGATATGACAGTGTAGCATTTACAGAGCTTTTATTGGAGAAGGCATCTGTTGCAGTTGCACCGGGAAGTGGCTTTGGTAAAGGCGGGGAGGGTTTCGTACGAATTGGTCTTCTTGTTGATGAGGCACGGTTAATTGAAGCTGTGAGAAGAATCAGCGAACTAGGACTAATTTTTGAATAGAAAGTGGATAAGAATCTAGGCAATATTAATAATATTTTTAACCCTAAACTATTGACAAAGACCTTCACAGATGATATGATATAAAATTTGAGAAATGAAAGCAGAAGCACCCGCTTCTCGCCTAAGTGAGAAAATTACTGGGCAGAATAGGATTCCGACTAAACGATTTAGTGTGGAGTACGTGCGGGTTCTTGTAGAAGAACTCGTTTTTTTATGTTTTCATACGTTTAGGCATGAAATAGTAACGTTTAGGGCAAAAATGATTTTAGAGAATACTTCTGACGTATAATACAGTTATCTGAACAATAGTGACTAATGAAATGGGAGGATAAACTATGAAAAAGTGGGTATTCGGAATACTTTGTGCCAGCGTATTACTTGGAGGATGGACTTATTGGTCTTTTGAACAAAAACAACAAGTTGCGGTAAAAGCGATGGAGCAAATCAATAAAAATAACCAACAAGTTAGTTTGACGGGGGAGCTGCGTAAACAAGTCAAACAATTAACTAAAGAAGGCTATCTGAAAGAAGACATCACTAAGAAAGAAGTCAATCAATTATCGAAAGAGCTAGAAAAATTGCAGCGTACAAACCAGTACTTGATTTCAGAGTATCAATTAAAAAATGTGTCGTTTGATGATTTTGCATTTGTCGAAAAACAATTAGATATTGTTTATGAAAAGATGGCGATTCAAGAATCGGTGAATGATTTATTCGATTCTAAAAAAATGGCATTGAATGGTTCTCAAATCAAAGACAATTTGCCTTTAAGAAAAAATCTAAAAGATTCTGAGTTAGTTGCGCTACGTCAAGATTTAAACAATGTTTTTGGCAGTCGTGATGTGGAATTTCGTGAAAGTATCGAACGACTATTAACCACTACGGAAGAACAATTACGCTTAAAAAACGCGGCATTAGATCGATTACATCAAGCAAAAAAAGAGAACCATTTAACTGAAATTGATCAATACTATATCGAGATGGTGATTGATATTTTAAATAATAAAAAAGATCAAGAACAAGTCGCTGCTGAATTAGAGAAGTTTTAGCTAAAAAATCCATTTCCCGAATGAAGGAAATGGATTTTTTGTTTAAGATTTTCGTTGTAAACGTAACACGCGTTTGGCAAACCACCAGTTGCGGATGGATGGTGCATAGACGAGTCCGACACTGATAATGATGATAACTATCGTTTGGATTGCTAAATCTTTCCAAAAAGAAGGATAGTCGTTCAATACCATATTCGTTAAATCAAGTTTCAATAATCCGAAAAAGATAAATCCACCAATAATCATGGTGAGACAAACGGGTAATCGAATTTCTGGTGAAGTGGTAAATTGGCTATTATTTTCTAGAGAAATTTTGTTTAACGTACGTTCACTAAGGTATAAAAGGAGGAAACTCATACCTAACATTAGTAATAGGAACAGCAAGGGAGTCCCTGTTTTTCCCGGAACGCGAACAAAAAGCGCCGACAATGAAATAAAACGGATTTGTTCAAAGAAATAGGTCACGAGTAGATTTAAATTGCTATACGCCCAAGAAAAATTTTGTATTAAAGTAAGGAAACCTACAAATATTACTAAAGGACCAAAGACGAGATTACCTAACATTGTGCCAAGAAAAATCCCAGCAGCTAACACAAAGATAAGGAATATCCAATGACTGAACCCTGAATAGAACAATTGAGAGAACGTCGCATTTATATATGGTTTGGGAATTCCTACATATTTTTTTGCCCAGGATAATTCCTCCTTTATATTTACACTTCTAACTTACTAAAAGTTAGATTGTAAGACAAAGGATAGTTATTCTTCTGGTTGATATTCTAAAATATCGCCCGGTTGGCAATCTAAAGCTTTACAAATGGCTTCTAAGGTAGAAAAACGAATGGCATTCACATGCCCATTTTTTAATTTTGAGAGATTGACATTACTAATACCGACTTTGTCTGATAGTTCATTTAAACTTATTTTTCGATCTGCCATGATACGATCGAGTCGCGAAATAATTGGCATTTGTCTCACATCCTAAACAGTTTCATCCACTTCATATTGGAGTGTAGCACCATATTTAAATACTTCCAACAATAAAGAAACACCAATTGCGAATAGTAGAGAAGTATTAAGACTAATCTTTATCTCGAGTGATTGGGTAAAAAGGGCAGAGAGAAACGGATTAATAATCATTGGTGCGAGTGGATACACATATAACCAAAAAGAGATTTTTTGCAATTGCTGTACAATTTGTGAATCAAAAACGGGTGTGCCTTGCGCAATTTTTTCAAATAATTGTTTGGTACGATAAAGAATGACTAAGAAGAAGGGCGCATATAGAAACAAAGAAGCTATTGTAAAGTTTTTCATCATTGTTTTGGTAGGTATCCCCCAAGAGTATTGATATTAAAAAGATAAAGAAAAATTATCGTCCGATTTTATGTTATTGGAGGTCAGCGGATAATGAGAAAAAAATAGCATAGCGAGTGCTAATAAAAGAGTGGCAGTTACAAGCCAAAAAGAAATGTGAAAAAATAGGGCCAAAAATTTGGAACGTTTTTGAATTTTTTGCTGTGTCATTAATGAAATCCTTTTCATTTTAAATTTATTTTAGCAATATTTTTAATGATTAACAACTAATAATTAACGTTTATCGTTAAAAAACTTCCTTTCTCAACTTTTTGTTGAAAAAAATGTAACGTGTAAAGAAAAAACTCTTTACACCTTTGTTAAAACCTGTTAAACTAGCTCTTGTGATTAAAACTAATGGAGGTGTAAATAATGGCAGTAAAAATTCGTTTAAAACGCATGGGTTCTAAAAAGAGTCCTTTTTACCGTATTGTAGTAGCAGATTCACGTTCTCCTCGTGATGGACGTTTCATCGAAACAGTAGGTACTTATAATCCTTTAACAAACCCAGCTCAAGTAACAATCAAAGAAGATTTAGTTCTTGATTGGTTATCAAAAGGTGCGCAACCTTCTGATACAGTTCGTAACTTACTTTCTAAAGAAGGCGTTATGAAAAAACACCACGAAGCTAAATTCTCTAAGAAATAAGGAGATAAAGTATGAAAGATTTGACAGATTTAGTCTTAACAATCGTTCGTCCTTTAGTAACCCAGCCTGACCAAGTTTCTTTAGAAATTGTAGAGTCAGACGATTTCTTTGAATATAATTTATCTGTTGCACCGGAAGATATTGGTCGCATCATCGGTAAACAAGGTCGTGTAGCGAAAGCTATTCGTACAATCGTTTATGGTGTGCGTACAGAAGGACCTAAAAAGGTTCGATTAAATATCTTGGACGGTAAATAAACATGAACACCAAGTTGTCTTAGTAGGATAGCTTGGTTTTTTTGTTATTTTTTATGAGAAACAAGTAAAAGTTTTGTATGAAAAATCAGTCTCTAGCACCATGTTCCTTGACCAAATTCCAAGGATAATAGAAAATAAAAGAGAGGAGGCGATTGAATGGAACAATTGATTGCTTTAGCTATTGTGATTTTACTTATTGTTTTTATTGTCAAAGTTGGTTCAGCCATTTGGCGTTTGTTAGGAATTTTATTACTAGCCTTTCTTGTGTGGGTTTTCCGAGCGGAGATTATGGCACAAATTAATGAATGGGCACGTATGATAGGTTCTGAGAATTTTTTAGAAGATGCCAAACAATTTATTTTAACTATTTGGGATATGTTAGTTCAATGGTTTGGTGATTTTATTAATCAATTTTAATCATCAATAGTCAGAGATGAAAGAAGAGGCGAGAAAGATGAAAAAAATGGCATTCGTCGGTATTCCTATGTTTTTACTTCTATTGGTGGGATGCGGACAAACAAGCGAAAAACCAGGAGAAACAGTAACAACAAATGAAACCGAAGTAGCAGAAACAACTCAGACAAGCGATTCGTCAACTGTAGAATCAAGTACCATTAATACTAAGACTGAGGCGTCAACGACAGCAGAAACGAATGCATCAACATCTATCGTTGAATCAGAAACAACTGAAACATCAACCGCTACAACAAACACGACAGACATGTCATCAGCAGTAGCAACAACCTCAACAGAAACCGCATCTTCAGAGTCGACTTCATCAAGTGAAGCTACCCAAACAGATGCGATGACACAATTGCAAACGAATTTTCCGAATATTGCCTTTCCAACAAATGTTCCACATACTCAAGGGAATGTAGTGAACGTAGCTAGTGGAGGCGATGAAAATCATTTGTCGGTTTTGTATTTTGATATGGCAACGCCAATGATTTTAAATAAATCCGAATTGAATTTTGAAACACCAATTGCTCGTTTCCAACAAACTATTTATCCATCCGAAACAGAAGCAAAAATTGCGGTAGAATTACGTGTCGATATGAGTGGACAACCCGTTGATTTAGGTTACAATATTACTGGATATCAACAAGGTGCTGCCGGTTCTTCCTATATCGCTTGGAAAGAAGGAAATTGGAACCTTTTAGTCCGTGCCAATAATCTGGAACAACAAGATCCAGTAGCAATGGCCAAGCAAGTGGTAGAATATTTAGAAGGAGCGATATTGCCAGCTCCACAACATATCGGTCAAATTACGATTGATATGGCGGGTTCTGAGTATGAAACGAATCAGGTGACATGGCAAGTAAATAATGTCGTTTACTCAATTAATCATCAAGATGCGATGGCAGCCTTGCAAATGGCTGTGTCCACACAACAATAATCCGTTGACACCGTTGAAATTTTTTCAACGGTGTTTTTTTAGGGATAATGAAAGACCCACTAATCATGCTACAAGAATAAATAGCTAGGCAGATTTATATAACTTACAATTAGTAAGGTGTATAATAGAGTGAAACTGAAAGAAAGAAGGTATACATGATGAACAATCACTCACGATTTCAATTATCTGAACAGACCCATCCAGGAATGGTTGCTTTAAAAGTAGCAGATTTACCAAAAATGACTGGCTTTTATCAAGATCTTGGTTTGCATGTATTAGAAACAACCCCACAGCAAACTATTCTAGGAGTAGAGCAAACGCCTTTAATCATTTTAAAGCAATTAGCTTATCCAAATCCCTTAACACGTAAAACAGGCTTATACCATGTTGCTTTTTTATTACCCACTAGAAAAGATCTAGGAAATACCCTGTTTCATTATGTGACAGCTAAAATTCCCATCGATGGTGCAAGTGATCATGGGTATAGTGAAGCGTTGTATTTAACAGATCCAGAAGGCAATGGGATTGAAGTCTATCGTGATAAACCAATGTCAGAATGGGATATTCGTGAAGATGGAGAAATTGTAGGTATTACGGTGGCAATGGACGCAGATGGTGTCTTAGCAGCAGGCGATCGTAGTCATAAAGATTTTCCTGCAGGAACAAAAATTGGTCATGTACATTTAAAAGTAGCTGATTTAGAAACGACTGAAACTTTTTATACAGAAATTTTAGGTTTTTCGTTAAAAAGTGATTTTGGCAATCAAGCAAAGTTTTTTGCAGCAGGTACATATCATCATCACGTGGGGACAAATATTTGGAGTGGTCGCCAGTTACCGCCAATGGATGAAAAAGATTTAGGGTTAGACTATGTCACTTTTTTTGTGAACGAACAAGCAGAATTAGAGGCATTAGTAGCCAATTGGCAAGAAAAAGAAGTCCTTTACGAAGCAAGCGACACACAATTACAAATTATTGATCCAAATGGCATCCAGTTTTATTTCCAAGTAGCGCAATAATGAGATATTCTTAAAAAAACACGAAACAATTTCTTAAAGAAAAAAGAATTGTTTCGTGTTTTTTGTTTGGATTTGGGAACATTAATGACTCGGCGTAGGATTTAATGGTAAAATAAGACACAATAAGTCATAACGAGGTGAAAAAATGTTAGAAGTAAAACAAGTGCATGTCGCATTCAAAAATCAATTGCTTTTACAAAATGCTTCTTTTACAGTTGAAGATGCATCAATTACTTGTTTGGTTGCGCCGAACGGTACTGGAAAAACAGCGTTACTTAATGTAATCTGTGGGTTATTGCCAAGCAAAACCGGTGGGATTAAATGTAACGGAATTTCTTTGCGATCAAAGCGTCGGGCTTTTTTACATCAACTTTTCTTTGTACAAAATGCAGACGATTTATTTGCTAATTTAACAGTAAAAGATCATTTGCGCTATGTAAAAAAAATGTGGCAATCAAGAATTGATATTGCACGAGTCTTAACACAAGTCGAATTAACGACAAGCCAGAATAAACAAATTCAGCAGTTATCCTTGGATAAAAAGCAACAGCTATTATTGGCAATGGCAATTGTCAGCGATGCACCGGTTGTCTTGATGGATGAACCATTAAATGGATTAGATGTAGAAGCCACGCAAAAATTTGAACAGATTTTTATGAGCTTACGTGAACAAGGAAAAACGCTACTTATTGCGTCTCATCAGTTAGATAGTGTGGGACGAGTTAGTGATAAAATCTTGTTTTTGAAAGAACAACAAATCTTAACCGTAGAAAATCTGGGACAAGATATTGCAACGCAATATGCAGAAATGTATTTAATTTAGGAGATGAAGGAAATGTTTGAACAAATGCGTATCGACATGAAGCGCTATATAAAATCAAGGTTTGCGTTCTTCTCCTTTTTATTATTAGCACTTCTTTTTTTAGCAAGTTTATTTAGTGGTTTAGGAAAAGCAGAAACACAACAATTAACAGCGCTTGGTGCCATCCAAGAAACGGCTTCACAAGTGCAAGCCAAAGCAGATAAATTATCAAAAGAGAAAAAAACAGACGAAGCAGACCGCGAAAAAGAACGACTCACTTATTTAGAACCACTGATTTCTGCCTATTCGTCAACAGGTAATACGCAAACACGAAACGAATTAAATTTAGCGTATGCCAATTTCAATTTACAAGAATTTACCGCGGGACGTCAAAAAGAGATTCAATTGATTCCTTATCCAAATAAAACGCAAGAAATCACGCAAGCTTCTTTACAGCAAGATGTGTTGTACTATCAATATTTGGTGGATCACAAGATAGCAGAAGTACCTGATAGTAGTAGTCAACCTGCTGTAAATTATGTGTCAAATCAACTAATGTATCGTATCTCATCTGTCGTATTATTTGCTTTTTTAGCGATTCAAGCGGCGCATTTCTTTATGTTAGATAAGAAGCAGGGCTCGATTCGGTTCCTCAATGTTCTGCCAGTATCTAAGCATAAATTAGTGATGAGTAAAGTTTGGACCTTCTTTTTATTAAACGCCGGCTTATTTTTTGTCGTAGCGGTGATTGTTTTCGTCGTAGTGACTAGTTTAAATGGGTTTGGTCATTTGAATACGCCATTCCTACAAGCGATGGTTGGAAAAACAGATGTCGCAACGATAGGACAATTTCTACTAGCTTACGGTAGCCTGTTTATTGCAGGAATGTTCTTTTTATCAATGCTTAGTGCCTTTGTTAGTTTGTTTACACGGCATTTTCTTTCACACATTGCTTGGCTGTTAGTCGTCTTAGTAGTTGTTCAATTCGGTTGGCTACAAGCGAGTCAAGCACATGACTGGTTTTATTACTTGCCATTTCATTACCTAGACATTTCAACAATGTTATTTGGTGAAACGTCACTATTTATGCATCCAGTCGGTTTAGGAGTCGTCATCCTGATTGATTGGGCGGTGGTGTTTTATGTTGGTATTTTGCTAACATTCGGTTTCCGCAAACGATTATAAACAAAACGTCTTATGTAGTTTCCTACGTAAGACGTTTTTTGATTCTATTAGTTATTGATTCGGTGCCATGCCTTTTAAAAGAATTTCTGTCCATTCTTGGGTATAAGGCAATAATTTTTCATATATTGTAGAATGTGACATCCCTTCAACCAGTGATTGGAAATATAGAATCAAAAATTCATCAGAATATTTTAAATCAACTTTACCTTCTTTTCGTCCACGATGAAAAAGGTCAAGCAACATATCGATGCTTTCTTTGCTATATTTTTCCATTAAGAGGGACAGCCCACGTTCGTTTTTTTCTGTCATATAGGCCATCATGTCTAAATAAAATTGTTTGCTAATTAGGTTTATTGCGTGCATTTTATTTTGACTCAAAGCAATCAAGGTTTCCTCAAATGGTAAATTTTTATCCATGATGACATGTGCTTCTTGTCGAATCTGATCAATAAACATGGTAAACGTTTCGTGAATAAGGGTTTCTTTGTTGCCAAAATATTTAAAAATAGTGGTTTTTCCAACATTGGCTGCTTGGGCAATATCTTCTATTTTCAAAGTTTTCAATCCTTGTTCACGATTAAGTAACGTAAATGTCGTATCGATAATCTGTTGTTTTTTTTCTAAGGTTCTTTTTTCAAAGCCATTCATAAATTATCCTCCATTATTAAAACTTTTTTTGTTTAATCATTCGCCATTTTACTTCCTATATAGTATAGGAAATAAATTACATACTTTCAAATGATTAAAGTTCATAACTTTGTGAAAATGTGTTTGACGGCTGATGCAATGCTATCTATAATGGGGGCGTGCGCAAGCAAGGGAGGTTACTCATATGACAAAAGTAGTCAATGTTCAACGTGTTCAAAAGAAATTTGGGAAATTTCAAGCATTAACAGATGTATCGTTTTCAGTCGATGCTGGTGAAGTAGTGGGGTTTATAGGCCCAAATGGAGCGGGAAAATCCACGACAATTCGAATTTTATTAGGCATTATTAATCGCCAAGCAGGTGAGGCACAAATTTTTGGCAAAGATGTTTGGAAAGATAGTTTAGAAATTCATAAACGTATTTCGTATGTACCTGGTGATGTTGCTTTATGGGGAAGTCTAACCGGTGGCGAAATCATTGATTTATTTATGAAACTACATGGTGGTGGCGATAAGCAAAAACGAGATGAATTGATTCGCCGTTTTGAATTAGATCCCAAGAAAAAGGCAAAAAGTTATTCAAAAGGGAATAGACAAAAAGTTGGTCTAATTGCAGCGTTAGCCGTACATTCTGATTTATATATTTTTGATGAGCCGACATCAGGATTGGACCCATTAATGGAAGCTGTCTTTCAAGATGAAGTGGAGCAACTAAAACAGGCAGGAAAAGCGATTTTGTTATCATCGCATATTTTAAGTGAAGTGGAGCGTTTGGCGGATAAAGTGGTGATTATTCGGCAAGGAAAAGTCGTAGAAACCGGAACGCTAAATGAATTACGTCATCTGACTCGTTCAACAATTACGTTAGAAACAAGCGATGAACTGACTGACTTAGCAAACATAACTGGGGTTCATGATTTCCAACAACAAGATGCACGTACAGCTGTTTTTTCAGCAGACAATCAATGTATCAATGATATTTTAGTTGCAGCAACGAAATTGGGCGTGAAGAAATTTGAATCTGTTCCTCCAACGCTTGAAGATTTATTTATGCGTCATTATGAAGGGTAGAGGAGGCAAACGAAATGAATGAAAAATTTGCACGTAGTGGCGTCTTATTTCTTCAATATATCAAGCGAGACTGGAAAAAAATCGGCTTTTGGGTTATTGGTTTGGGTATTTTTTGTGGTAGTTTTGTGCCCGCTTTTGAAGAAATTTCAAAAGGACAGGGCTTAGCTGGGATGTATGAAACACTGAAAAATCCTGCAATGATTTCAATGGTCGGGCCTACTGCTGCTAAAACTGCTAGCGATTATACACTGGGGGCGATGTATGCTCACACGATGCTTTTGTTTTGTGCTTTATTTGCAATGATTCTGACCGCACTACATGTTGTTAGTCATACCCGCAAGGAAGAAGAGTTAGGTCTGACTGAATTAGTGCGCTCGTTTCAAGTCGGACGACAAGCTAATTCGCTAGCTGTTGTCTTTGAAATTATTGTGATAAATGGTTTGCTAGCAAGTGTCATTAGTGGTATGATGGGCGCTTTTCAGGTTGCCACAATTGATTGGCAAGGAGCTATTTTATTTGGAGTATCCATTGGTGGTGCAGGTATTTTAGGCGGATTGATTGCTTTGGTATTGGCACAATTGATGCCCAATTCATCAGGTGCAACAGGTGCGACATTAGGTATTATTGGTTTACTTTATATTCTTCGTGCCGGCACAGATGTTGCAAATGACGGTCTATCCAATTGGAATCCTTTAGGTTGGACGTATTTAACCTATCCTTTTACTGAAAATAATTGGTTTTATCTCTATTGGTTGTTGTTTGGTGCAATGGTGTTATTCTTAGTTGCTTTTTTATTAGAAAATTATCGAGATATGGGTGTCGGGTATTTACCAGAACGCGAAGGGCGCGCACACGCAAAAGATTCATTACTCTCTATTCATGGCTTTTTACTACGTCTTAATCGTGGTGTAATGCTTGGTTGGTTTGTCGGTTTTCTGACGATGGGTGTTGCTTATGGTTCGATTTATGGGGATATGCAAGCTTTTTTAGATAGTAATGAGTTGATGAAACAAATGTTTACCCAAACAGGTACTTCTATTGAAGCTTCATTTACAAGCACTATTGTCGTCGTTTTAGTAATGTTAGTTGCAATCTTGCCGATAGCAATCATCAATAAATTGTTTTCAGAAGAAACACATTTACGTTTTAGTCAACTCTATGTAACGCAAGTGACAAGGGCAAAATTGTTTGCAACCACAGTGCTATTAGCGATGATTGCAAGTGCGATTGGCATTTTCTTAGCGGTTGGTGCATTGGGAGGCAGTGCCCTATACGTGATGAATGATACTTCAAGCTTAAATTTTGCTGATTTTCTAATGGCAGGTTTTAATTTGTATCCAGCTGTTTGCTTTTTCATTGGTTTGGCAGCCTGTTTCTTAGGATGGTTCCCTAAATTTGGAATGTTCAGTTACATTTATTTAAGCTATGCTTTTCTGTTGGATTATTTTGGTGGCATTCTTGATTTGCCCGAATGGTTTGCGAAAACGGGCATATTTAAATGGTTGCCTAAATTACCAGTGGAAACTTTTGATGTCGGTATTTTTGCCAGTTTGTTGGGGATTAGTTTGCTATTGGTGCTATTTGGTTTTTATGGGTACAAACGCCGCGATTTATTGGAAGGTGCTTAATTTTTTTGTTAAAATAAAAGGAGAAGGTACCTACAGAAAGGGTGTTTGTTGTGCATAAACATATATTAGTGGCCATTGATGGATCAGCGATGGAAGGAAAAGTCATTGCTAATGCTGTGGAAGAAGCGAAACTAAAACAAGCCAGCTTAACCGTTGTACGTATTCTAGATACACCTAGCTATTTATTGAATTCTCCACGTTTGATGAAGATGATGGAAGGAACAAGAAAATATTTAATCGAAGAGCTAGCGAATATCAAACAAGACATTGCTCAAACGCTACCAGAAGAAAATTTATCAGTCATTGTTTCTTATGGCAATCCGAAACAACAAATTATTGCTTTTGCCAAAGAACCAGAACGTGCCATTGATTTGATTGTCATTGGTGCAACTGGCGAATCAGAAGAGACCTTAGCTGGTTCGACGACCACTTATTTAATCAATCGAGCACCATGCGATGTGTTAGTGGTGCGTTAAAGCGTAAAAAGAGACAATAATAAAAATAAAAAAATATCCCAACGATAGAGAGTACTCATTCTAGCGTTGGGATATTTTATTTTTATAGAAGCTTATATCGCAGTCTTTTTTGTTTCTATTAATAAAGTAGATGTGAGTTGAATAAGTGCATCTTCAATTTTAGCAAAATCATTTTCTGAAATTTTGGAGTTAATTAAAATAATTGGAACTAAATTGTTGAAATTTGACACATAATCATCCATTTCCTTTAAAGCAGCTGTACTTAAAATGATATCTGCTTGATGAATATCTGTAGTAAATTCAATGAAATATTGGTCGCAAAAGCGAGTAGAAACACGAAATTCAATGTGTTTGGTATATAAAAATGTTAAATCTGAACGAATAAAAATCTTGATTCTCGGAAAGAAAATTTTTCGAGGAACGAGATAAAAACATAACAATAAACTTTCAATTTGAAAATACTCATACGATGTTTCGGATGTTTTTTGTAAAAAAGTTTTCCATAAACTATTATATTTATCAAATAAGATGGGATAGAGTGTTTTTAATTCTTCGCTGTACCGTTTGGTAAAATTATTTAAACTATTTTCATCAGGTTCAAAAAAGTAGTTTGCTAATAATTGTTTGACAAATTTTTTATAGACGAACTCTTGTTGAATATCTGTCAAAGGTAAAAATTTTTCTTCAAAGAGTTCAATCCAAATTTCCGCATCTTGCAAAGGGAGAACTTGTTCCAGAGAAGCTAAATTTACTTGTAAATGAAAATCAATAATATCTGAACTATAAATGGCCATGACGAATAATTGCCAGTCTTCATCTTTCCAATCTGTTAAAAAAGCGGGACGTTTGGGCATTGTAAAACTTTCTAAAATTTGTTGTTCCTGCTCAGTATAAGTCAGTGTCCAACCGTATTTCATGGCTGAAATGGTAATAAATACCCAAAGTGCGATGATCTCGATTGTTCGACTATCAGCTTCAATTGCTAACTGAGAAGCAATTTGTTCGGATAATTGAATCACTGTGGATTTATTTTTTGCCCATGAAATAAAAGAAAACTGACGATGAACGGTAAATAAAAAGACAAAAAAGAAAGAGCGTAATTTATACTCTTCACCGCTAATGGTAATATCATTTGATAGAGTAATGTGAATGTTGTGTTTTTTTAGTGATGCATTAATATCTTTTATTTTTCGACGTAATTGTGATTCGCTAATGTAATGGCTATTACAAAAAGCGACAGTAGAAATAGAACGTTTCAGTAATAATTGTTGTAGTAATTCGTAACCTAATTCGGCTGAAAAAATCGATGCAAGTAATTTCTGGTAATTGATACTTGATTGTCGGGTTAATTTAATCCCATTGCGTTGGTCAATAATTAATGTAGAGATATCAGTAGGATAAGTTTGCTCAATTTCTTCTTGTAACTCACGACAAATTTTTTTAATAGTTGATTGACTATAGTCGCCGACAATTTGTGTTAGTTCACGACTGGAGATGAATTGTGTTTCTTCTTCTAAAGCAAATAAAATGTTTTGTTTCAACCAAGCAGTTGAAGAAATTCCGTACATCATAGTTTGTTTGTCCTTTCTTGACACACACTTTAGATGGATAAAAGTTTAATTTATTTGTTATTTTAAATGAATCTAGCACGTTTAGAAAAGGGAAATACTTTTATTTTATCTAAAACTTATGTGTTTTATTATACGTGTTTCTTATAGAAAATAGATACTCATTTTTTTAAATATCCACACTGGTACAAAAGATGAAATGGTTCTGACGAGAAATATTTCAAAGATTATGTTACGCTATAATTGTAAGCGAATTCAAAAAAATGAGCGAAAAAAATAAATCAAACATTTGTTCATGAAAAACCAAGAAAATAAAGTTTTTTGGTATGAATCGCAAAAGAATTGTTTTCCTTGATATGACAAGGAATTCCACACATTCTAGATAGTAAAGTATCCAGAGTAGGTTAAAAAATGACATGTATTTAAAAAAAAAGCGTTGTACAATAAATGTATCGATAACAAGAGATTGATTGAAAACATAATTATTTTTGTTTTATTTTGAAACACAATAATGCTATTTCGTTTGATATAGAAATGATTATATGATAAAAGATATTGCATATTCGTATTCCTAAAAATATTTAAATAACAAAACGCTATGTTTTTAATCGGATTTTGTACGTATTTTATACGAACGATTATCTCTCTTTTCGGTAACTCTATTTATTATATACCATTTTAAAAAGGAATGCATACAATTTCTTTACAAGCATAACTCGTATAATTTATTTCAAACACAACCAATTTTTTATTAAAGAGGTGAAAGTATGAATAAGATATGGAAGTGGCTGATAGGAATTTTTTTGCTCTTGACACTTAGTATTTTTGTTTTCGTGATGATTGAAAATCAAACCGTAACGTATCTCCCGTTTAGTTTGCTTTCTATGTATGATTATCCATTTATTGGTGGTATCATCCCTTACTTTTTATTCTGGGGTAGCGTGATTTGTTCAATCATTCTTCTGGTATTGCTCGTCATGGTAATTTTTTATCCAAGCACGAAGCATTCCATTACTTTAGAAGATGAACATGGCAAATTAACCATTCAGAAAAAGGCAATTGAACATTTTGTCTTACAAATTGTTCGTAAAGAACCTTTTCTTGAAAACCCCTCAGTCAAGGTAGTCATGCGTAAAAAGAATATTAAAGTGAAAATTCAGGGGAAAATGCGGAAAGTGATTGCTGTTCCACAGCAACAACGCTTATTGATTGAAGAAGTCACTGCTGAATTAAGGCAATTGTTAGGTACCTCAGACAAATTGACTACACAAGTTGTTTTAGAAGACTATCAAGAAACGAAAAAAAACAACGATTCTCGTCGTGTAGAGTAAAGGAGAGGATCACATGAACAGACTATTTCAACAATACCAATATCCGATAATAGGTGGATTGGCGGGTTTGATCTTGGCGATTCTTCTCATTACAGTCGGATTTTTCAAGACGATATTGGTTATCTTTTTAACAGTTTTAGGTGCGTATATAGGTTTTTATCTGAATTCGATTGGTTTTTTCGATTCATTTAAACGACCTAAAATATAAAATAATTACTAGGAGGAATTAACATGGAAAAACAACCAAATGTACCAGTAGTACCGAATAAAGAAGTGACACCAAAACATATTACAGGAGAACTTACTTTCGACGATAAAGTAATTCAAAAAATTATTGGCATTGCTTTAGAGGAAATTGATGGCTTATTAACGGTTGATGGTGGATTCTTCTCAAACTTAGCTGAAAAATTAGTCAATACAGACAATGTAACATCTGGTATCAGTACAGAAGTTGGTAAAAAACAAGTAGCTGTAGATATGGATGTTGTTGTCGAATATGGCAAAGATATTAAAAAGATTTATGATGAAGTAAAAGAAGTTATCTCACGTGAAGTTGGCAATATGACACATCTTGATGTGATCGAAGTCAATGTAAATGTAGCAGATATTAAATCTAAAAAAGAATACGAAGAAGATAGCGAAACTGTGCAAGACAAAGTCACAGATGCAGCCAGTACTGCGGGAAGCTATATTTCAAAACAAACAACAAAAGCAAAACGTGGCGTAGATAAAGGCGTCAATGAAATTCAAGAACGTACAGAACCTCGTGTAGAATAAAACGAGACCTGATATAAATCAAAGTAAAGGAGAGGAATAACATGGGATTATTATGGTCATTAATTGTAGGTGGCGTTATCGGAGCAATTGCAGGAGCAATTACAAATAAAGGTTCCTCAATGGGAATTATTGCAAATGTTGTTGCTGGATTAATTGGTTCAGCAGTTGGTCAATCACTATTAGGAAATTGGGGGCCAAAACTTGCTGGTATGGCAATTGTTCCTTCAATTATCGGTGCAGTGATTGTAGTAGCAGTAGTATCATTTTTTACTCGAAAATCTGCGTAGCGTAGTGTCAGTTCATTCCCCAAAATTCTTACTAAACAGGAAGTAGAATTTTACTATCAAACTGGTCGATTAACTTGTTTAATCGATCAGTTTTTTTTATGTGTATTGAAAACCCCTGGCTAAGCCGGGGGTTCCAAAGAGCTTCCAGCGAGGTATTAAAAAAGCCTCCCAAAAATGATAAGATGAAATTGGTTTCCCGACCACCACATCCATCAATTTAGGAGGTGCCTATTATGAAAAAGGCTAATGAAAGTTTATCACACACGACATGGAAATGTAAGTACCACATTGTTTTTGCACCAAAATATAGACGACAAGTGATTTATGGAAAGTATAAGAAAAGTATAGGTGAGATCATCCGAACATTATGTGAAAGAAAAGGAGTGGAGATCATCGAAGCAAATGCGTGCAAAGATCATATCCACTTACTCGTAAGTATCCCACCAAAATATAGTGTATCAGGTTTTGTAGGCTATTTAAAAGGCAAGAGTAGCTTAATGATTTTTGACAGACATGCGAATTTGAAGTATCGGTATGGGAACCGAAAATTTTGGTGTAGAGGGTATTACGTGGATACAGTAGGAAGAAATAAGAAGCAGATCGAAGAATACATTCGGAATCAAGTACAAGAAGATTATGTAGCAGATCAGCTAACATTGTTTGAAGAGTATGATCCGTTTACAGGACAAAAAAACAAGAAGAAGTGAAAGAGATTCTTTAAGGATCAGTGAGTAAAAGTGGTGCAAGTGGGAAACCGTTCAGGAAGCCTTTTAGGCTATGGCCGGTAAAAGAGGCTTTCAGCCGAAGAACAAACCTCCAGTTCACACTGGAGGTTTTGATTGCTCTTTTTTAAATAACGGTCTATAAAAGCATCTATTTGTAACCGATAATACTAACAGAATTTATCACAATAATAGGCAACCTCAATTACGAAACTAACTACTGAAATCAAAAATGATACCAAAACAGTCACCCAAGCGATGACCAATACATTGCCTGCCGTTGAAAAAGGCGTGGAAGTAATTACTGATGCAGGTGATTCCTTTGAAGCTATTGTTGGTGCGGTGCATGAAATGGCGAATCAAATCCCGGATATTTCCACAACGTCAGAAGAATTATCAGTAAGTGCCGAAGAAGTGTCTGTGTCCGTTTTAGAAATTGCGACCGGTTCACATATAACATCAGACAATATTGAAGCAATTGCTGTTTCGATGAATGAATAATCAGAAACCATTAATGATGTCGCAACAGTGGCGATGTCATTCAGTCAAACAGCACAAGATCTCCAAGAAGAAGCGCGCAAATTTAAAGTATAATCGAACACCCACACAAATTGCTGATGATTTGTGTGGGTTTTTCATGAGTATAGAAAAAAATAAGAATGACAAGAAAATTTTCTTTACACCTGTTGGTAAGTATGCTAATATGTTTCAGTGAGTGTAATACTCAACTATTACAATATTCCGCTGAAGTGGCAAAAATACTTTAAGAATATTTGGAAATAAGGAGAATGATAAATTATGAATCCATTGATTCAAGAACTAACTCAAGAACAATTACGTACAGACATCCCAGCTTTCCGTCCTGGTGACACAGTTCGCGTACATGCGAAAGTTGTCGAAGGTACTCGTGAACGTATCCAGTTATTCGAAGGCGTTGTTATCAAACGTCGTGGTGCTGGAATCAGCGAAACTTATACAGTTCGTAAAGTTTCAAACGGTGTCGGTGTAGAACGTACATTCCCATTGCACACTCCACGTGTTGCACAAATTGAAGTTGTTCGTTACGGTAAAGTACGTCGTGCAAAATTGTACTACTTACGTGCATTACACGGAAAAGCAGCTCGTATCAAAGAAATCCGTCGTTAATTTTTTATTATCTGACAAACGAGAAACTCTTGTTCAATCAAGGGTTTCTTTTTTTGTTTTGTTTAATTTATTTATAAAGGAATAAGCGACAACTAATAATAAAAGGGGGGAAATGTTACATTTTACTTAAATTGATAAAACTTTCTCTTTCATATTTTTGGATAGCGTAAAATATTTTGTGTAAATAGAAATTTTAGGTAGATAAAAAGAAAGTCCATTCTGTAAAATTAAAGTTACCACAGAGGTTACCAATGAGTTTATGAGACGCTCCTAAAATGGATGCGTCTTTTTTGTCGGTTAAAAAACTTACAATTTGTAAGAGCTTATTTATTGTAAGTGAAATTCTTTTATAGTATACTACTTTTTGTTAACAATTATTGAAAAGGTGGAATACAAATGAAAAAAATCTTAGTAGTAAAAGCGAATAACCGTCCAGATGGCGTATCAGCAAAAATGTTTGATACGTTTGTAGAAAATTTAGATAAAAATAATGTAGAAATCACAACGTTTGATGTCTATGCACAACCAATGCCTTATATTGGTCAAACATTATTTGATGCGTTTGGTAAATTAGCGCAAAATGACACATTGAATGAAGCAGAACAAGCATTGATGACTATCCGTCAAGAAGTGCAAGATAAATTTGCAGCAGCGGATACGATTGTATTTGCTTTCCCAATGTGGAACTTAACTATTCCAGCAGCGTTGCATACATTCATTGATTATATTTTCCAAGCTGGATTTACGTTCTCTTACAACGAAGATGGTTCAATGAATCAATTATTAGCTGAGAAAGAAATCATTTTATTAAATGCTCGCGGTGGCGTTTACTCAGGTGAAATGAGCGGTATGGAAACAGCTGTAACCTTTATGGAAAAAGTCTTCGGCGGAATGTTTGGCATGACTATTACGGATGAAGTGATTATTGAAGGACACAATGCTGACCCATCGAAAACAGCTGAGATTATTGCAGAAGGAATGACACGTGTCGCAACTGTAGCAAAAAAATTCTAATTAAGTAAAGAAACGTCTGATGTCTCAATACATCGAACGTTTCTTTTTTATACAAAAATAGATATACTAGAACATGAAATGAGGGATGTGTGATGAAAGAAAATAAATACAATGACGAGAATTTTTTTCAAAAGTACAGCGCAATGTCTCGCTCCACAGAAGGATTAAAAGGTGCTGGAGAATGGCCAGAATTGCAAAAGATTCTACCTGGTTTTCAAGAAAAGAGCGTATTGGACTGAGGGTGTGGTTATGGTTGGCATTGTAAATACGCTGTTGAAAAGGGCGCAAGTGACGTGATAGGCATTGATCTTTCCGAGAAAATGTTACAGACTGCTCAAGAAAAAAATGCTGACGAAAAAATTAGTTATCGTTGTATGGCGATGGAAGAAGCACATTTTCCAGCAGCGACCTTTGATGTGGTCATTAGTTCGTTAGCTTTTCATTATATCCAAGATTTTGAATCGATTGTTCGTCGAATTGGAACGTGGTTAAAACCTCAAGGAGTGTTTGTTTTTTCTGTGGAGTACCCTGTTTTCACTTCTCAAGGAACACAAGATTGGTGGTATGATGAAAAGGGAGAGATTCTTCATTTTCCAGTTGATAATTATTATTATGAGGGACCAAGACAAGCAAATATCTTGGGAGAACAGGTGACAAAATATCATCGGACGCTCACAACCTATTTAAACACATTGTTGCAACATGGATTTGAGTTCCAACATATTATTGAACCACAACCACCCAAGGAAATGCGAACTATCGCAGGCATGCAAGATGAAATGCGGCGACCAATGATGTTATTAGTATCTGTGAGGAAAAAATAGCGGTATCAACAAGAAGTGCGAAAATCAGTTCTTGTTGATTTTTTTATTGTGAAAAAATATTCAATTTTTTTATAAAAGACTAGAAATTTAAGCCAAAAGAACCGATAGAATAAAATGAGAGGATCTATTTTAAGTACAAAAAAATAAATGAAAGGATTGTGTGAGATGAAAAAAATCATTTTTAAGGAGACCGATAATTTTTGGATTTTATTTAATGGTACAGAATATGTTGTGGGGTTGACGAAAAAGATGCAACAAGAGCTAGGATCAATTACACAAGTATCCTTACCTCAAGCAGAGCAACGAGTGGCAAGAGGTGAAACATTCCTTGAATTAAAAGCGGAGAAACTAGTCGGTGAATTTGTGAGTCCTTTAACAGGTATTGTATCTTCAGTCAATGAAAAAATCGATTTAGATATTTGTTCCTTGCATGCAGAAGATGAATTAGATGCTTGGATTTTAGCTTTTAAAGACGTGCCCCAAGAAGAATTTATGACCTTATAGGGAAACAGCAGGTTGATGATTGAAATCAACCTGCTGTTTTATGCAATATTTTTAAGTAAACGCAACCCGTTGAGAATGACTAGAATGGTACTGCCTTCGTGTCCGATGACGGCGAGTGGAATGGTTAAAATTTGTAAGAGATTTATAGCAATCAATAGCAAAATAACTGCAATGCTAAAGCAAATATTTTGGATAATCACGTGTTTCATTTTTTGTGATAATTGATGAGTATAGATTAATTTTGACAAATTATTTTCAAGAATAACCACATCGGCAATATCCATCGCCACGTCAGTTCCTTCACCCATCGCAATGCCAATGGTAGCACTAGCTAGAGCAGGAGCATCATTGACGCCATCACCTAACATGGCAGTTTTACCGAATTTTTGTTTCTGTTCATTTAAAAAGCGGACTTTATCTGCTGGCAATAAATTTGCTTGATAGTCGTGGATGCCTATTTCACGTGCAATCGTTTCAGCTGTATGCGGATTATCACCAGTTAGCATCATTGTGTGTACGTGTGCTTCATTGAAATAGTGAATAACCTCTTTGGCATGTGGATTTAATGTATCGCGTAGGGCAATAGCACCGACGAATTGTCGATTGCGTTCAACATAGACCACTGTTTTTCCTTGTTTTTTCCATTCTTGAATCATTGATGGTTCTGTGTAAGAACCCAGTTTTTTGCCAATATAATAATGGATGCCATTGTGCAAACTTTGAATTCCTTTAGCAGTTAGTTCTTCAACAAGCAATGGTTCTTTTGGAGAATCTGGCCAATGGCGAACAATTGCTTGTGCTAATGGATGGGTACTTTTTTCTTCTAAACCAATCACAAAAGGAATAATTTCTTCTTCAGGAATTGTCCAAAAAGTATCCGTCACATTTGGTTTGCCAGTAGTCAAGGTTCCTGTTTTATCAAAGGCAATACTTTTAATTTCTGCTAATGCTTCCAAATATGTGCCCCCTTTGAATAACACACCGTGACGAGCACCATTACTAATCGCACTTAATAATGCCGGCGTGCTACTAGCGACTAAAGCACACGGACTAGCAACGACTAATAAATTGACACCACGATATACACTTTCATTCCAAGCCCAATGCCATCCAAAATGGAAGAATAAAATAGCTAGAGGAACACCCACAAGTATCACCAACACATAACGATTTTCAATTTTTTGGATAAAGGTTTCTGTTTTTGTTTGACTATTTTGGGCTTCTTCGACCAGTTGAATAATTTTTGAAAAGACGGTTTCAGACTGCTCTTTATTTACTTCAATGATTAATTCATTCCCCAAATTGATTGTTCCACCGAACACTTCTGCTCCTTGCTGTTTGAGTTGAGGAATACTTTCGCCATTAACGATCGATTCATCTAATTCAGAAGCACCTTGTAAAATAATGGCATCTGTAGGAATATGTTCTCCTTTAAAAACAGCTAGTCGATCACCAATAGTCACTTGATTGACATCGACCAGTTGATAGTCGCCATTTGCTAAAATCATGCGGGCAACTTTTGGTTGGCGATTGACCAAATGATTAATGGCTCGAGCGCTTTTTTCTGTTGCATATTCCTCCATTAAATGACTCAAGCTAAAAATAAAAATAAGCAGTGCGCCTTCCCGCCAATCACCGATAATGCCTGCACTAACTGCAGCAATAATCATTAATAAGTCTACATTAAACTGTTTTTCTTTCATCAATTCCTGTAAACCTTCAATGGTGATTTCCAAACCACCTAAAATAATACCAACCAGATAAATCATCCAGCTACCTTCCCAATGCATCGCATCTAAAATAAGTCCGATAAATAAACTACTCGTACATGCGAGTGTACTAAATAATGTCCACATCATTATGCCCTCCTTCCTATTCAATATAGCACTACGATAGTTATTTAGACATCAGAATCCCTTAAATGATAAAGAGAATCGTTTCAAATAATTTTCTGTTTGTTTTTTTCACATGTTATAATGAATCAAAATGATAGTGAAAATGAGGAGGATAATAATGGGATTATTTCTAAAAGAAGAAGATTTTTGCACTTATATTCAAACGAACTATCCGGATATCAATATTGAAAAAGGACACACGATTGTTTCAGTTAATGTTGTAAATATGCAACCAATTATGAGTTTTGCATATATCACTAGAGAATTAGTTATTGCTGCTAAATATCAACGACAATTACAAATCTTTACGGATCATGTCATTTTTAGACGAGACCAATTAAGTGGAATAGAATATATTGCTAAAGGGATGAATGCGCAATTAATTATCCATACAAACGAAAAGTTACCCAATGGTATGAATGCAATTTTGACACTAAATGCTTCAACGATGACGGGAAATCGTTGGCATAAAGAAAATTTAAAGAAAATGAAATATACATTCCAACAGGACTAGTGAAAGAAAAGTATCTTCTAAACTGAAGATGCTTTTTTTGCTTATAAATACTTGTATGTGCTTACATATGCTTATATAATAATACTGAGAGGTGAGAATTGTGTATCAAGAAGAAAGAATTCAAAAAATCTATCAACTACTGGCACAACAAGGGAAAGTAACAAAAAAAGAAATGATGAATGCGTTTTCTGTTTCTGCGGATACAGCACGGCGTGATATTTTAGAAGTGTTAAAATCAGACAAAGTTATTCGTACTCATGGAGGAATTATGCTAGCAGTCGCTAGTCCACAAGTATTTGATTTCCTTGAACGTACGCATATGTCAAAACCTGAAAAAGAACATATGGCAGCCTTAGTGCAGAAGTATTTACCAGAAAATGGTGTATGCTTTTTAGATGTATCTACAACGCTTTTGTTAGTTGCACAACAGTTAGAAAAATGTTGTACAATCTACACACATTCTTTAGATCATGCGGTTGCTTTAACCAATACACCTCAGGTAGAGACGCATGTACTTGGTGGATTACTAGACAAAGAAAATCGTTTCTTTTTTTCAGAAGAAGCGTTAAATACAATTCAACAACTTAAGTTTGATTGTTGTATTATTGGTGCAGCAAGTTTGGAGCAAGAAGGAATTTTTTTTAAAGAAAGACACAATGCACTTATTAAACAAAAAATTATTGCACAAAGTAGGAGAGTTATTTTAGTTGCTGAAAATCAAAAATTTTTTAAACAAGGACACTTTAAAGGAGCAAACTATGATCAAATTGATCAATTTATTACAGATAAAGAATTAACAGAAGAACAATATTGTTATTTTATGCCAAAAACAGAAATTGTTTTTTAGGAGGAAATGCTATGACAAAGAAAATTATTTTTAGTGATATTGATGGGACATTGCTCGATGAAAACCATCAATTAACAAATGAAACTAGACAAGTTGTTCAAGAGTTACAACGCCGAGATGTGAAAATTGTTTTGACTTCAGCACGCCCACCAAAAGCAATGATAACTATTGCAGAAGAATTAACACTTCAGACGCCGTTAGTTTGTTTTAATGGGGCGTTGATTACACAGGTTCAAAGCCAACAATTTGTTGATTTGTATAGTGTCGCTTTAGAAAGATTAGACACTTTGATGTTATATCAATTAATTACTTCAATGTTTCCCGCTATAAGTATCAACATCTATTCTAGTGATCGTTGGTTAGTTGAAAAAATAGGGACTTGGGAACAACAAGAAATGGATATCACGGGAGTACAACCTGAAGTAGTAGATATGCATGTTTTTTTAAAAGAGTATCATCCTATACATAAAATTTTATGCATGGGAGATGAAAAAGAAATTGCTCAACTAGAAATTGCTTTAATTTCGGCGAATTTGTTAGGTGTAACTTGTCATCTTTCAAAAACAACGTATCTAGAAATTATAAATAAAGATGTTTCTAAGTTGGCAGCGTTAGAATTTCTTTGCCGAAAATATAGTTTATCATTAGAAGAAGCAGTTGCAATCGGCGATAATTATAATGATTTACCGATGATTCAACATGCTGGGATAGGCATTGCTATGGGAAATGCACCCGAAAGAATCAAACAACAAGCTGATGTAGTAACTGTTTCTAATCAAGAAAATGGTTTTAGTCAAGCGTTGGCAAACTGCTTTGAATTGGCTATACTTGAATAAAAAGTGTTTTAAAAAGGTTGGGAGTACACATGAAACGTATTGAAAAAGTGTATCAAGCGCTATTGGATATCTGGCAAGAATGTGAGAAACAAGATTTTTTAATGAAACCTGGGTCATCTGCAAAGGAACTTGCAGAACAGTTAAATTTAACCAGAGCAAATACTAGTTTGGAGTTAAATAAATTAGTGCGCGAAAAACGTGTTTTAAAAATTAAATCATATCCAGTAGGTTATTTACCGATTAAAGTACTAGAAGAAAAATTACAAATTCAATGGGATCATCAAATAGAAGAGATAACAGATTTATCCACATTTGTTCATCGTCCAACTCGAAAGGTCAAAAGAAATCCTTTTGAGATGATGATTGGGAGTAATAATAGTTTGAAAAAAGCTGTTTTTCAAGCCAAAGCGGCCGTTTATTATCCCCCTAATGGCTTGCATATGTTGTTATTAGGACCCACTGGTTCAGGAAAAACTTTTTTTGCAAATAAAATTTATCAATACTCTATTTTTGAAAAATTAATTGATGAAGATGCTCCTTTTGAAAGTTTTAATTGTGCGGATTATTATCATAATCCACAACTTTTACTTTCACAATTATTTGGTTATACGAAAGGTGCTTTTACTGGAGCAGAAGAAGATCACGCTGGTTTAGTAGAAAAGGCTAATGGAGGTATTCTTTTGCTTGATGAAATTCATCGATTAACTCCTGAAGGTCAAGAGATGTTGTTTTATTTTATTGACCACAATCGTTTTAATCGTTTAGGTGAAACGGGATTTAAACGCCAAGCGAAAGTTTTAATTATTTGTGCAACAACAGAAGATCCTAATTCTTCTTTATTAGAAACATTTTTGCGAAGAATTCCAATGACAATTCAAATTCCAGCATTAAACCAGCGTTCTTTACGAGAAAGAATAGAATTGACAAAGTTTTTATTTGAAAAAGAAGCTAAGCGGGTACAACGAACATTTGTCATTGATATAGATGTGATTAATGCATTAATTAATACAGCTGCGTATGGTAATGTAGGACAATTGCAATCTCATATCCAATTGATTTGTGCACAATCTTTCTTACACAATTTACATGAGAAAAATAAAATTAGTATTGGTATTCAAGAATTACCTGAAGAAATGTTATCACAGTGGAGTTCAAGTAGTAAGAATATACAGCGTTCTAGGGAAATTGAGGAGCTAGTGGGTGTGACAACTGTTATTCATCCTTCAGAAAAAGGATTGGATGAAGAGTATGAAGGATTAAATATCTATGAAATTATTGAAGAGAAAGTCAAGATTTTAGAAAATGAAGGAATTCCTGAAGCACAAATTCATCAATATATTTTGACTGATTTGCACCTTCATGTTAAAAATTTTATTAATAATAAAGCAGTGAACTATAATTTACTAAAGTTTGTGGATCCAACAATCTCTAATTTAACGATTGAACTTAAAAAAATTGCTGAAAAAAATCTAGGTGTTCGTTTTGATAGAAAATTTCTCTACTATATCGGGATGCATTTAGATGCTTATTTTCGTCGAGAAAAGAAAGATAAATTACTCTCTCAACTAGATATTCATACGATTACTTCGGATCATAGTCGGGAATATGAAGTTGCGCAATTATTTAAATTGGAAATAGAAACCTGTTTGGGGGTTTTTTTACCGGAAATTGAAGTGATTTATTTAACAATGTTATTAGTATCTATCGAAACAGTTGAGGAGAAAAGGCAAGTGAGTGTTTTAGTTGTTACACATGGGAATTCAACCGCCACTTCGATGGTACAAGTTGCAGTTGAATTGTTAGGAGCAGCACCAATTGTTGCTTTAGATATGCCTTTAAATCTTAGTCCAGATGAGATGTTCCAACGAATATTACACCAAATTGAAGAATTAGAAACAGAAAATGGTGTGTTGATGCTTGTTGATATGGGATCATTAGCAATGATGGAAAATAAATTGATGGAAAAATCAGGTGTTACTATTAAAACAATTCCAAATGTAACAACACTTATCGTGTTAGATGTTGTCCGTAAGATAAATTATATGGATTTAAGTTTAGCAGGAATTTATTCATCCGTAATGAAAGATTTTTTAGCAACCGTTCAATTACAAGACAATGGACGAGCAAAAGCCATTTTATCGATTTGTACAACTGGTCGGGGGACAGCGAAAAAAATGGAACAGATGATTGCAGGCGTACTGCAAAATTCTACTGAAGAATCTGTTGAGATTATTACTGTATCAAGTCTGAAAATTCACCAAGCGATGCCTAAGCTTATTGAACAATATCAAATTTTAGCGACAGTTGGTACGAAAGACCCTAAAATCGATGTCCCTCATATTAGTTTAGAAGATTTAATTGAAGGTTCAGGCGATAAAGTCTTACGACAAGCAGTTGGTTTACCTTATGAGAAAAAACAACGAAAACCAAAAAACACAGTCGTAAAAGACTTATGTCAAGATGCTTTAAACACGTATTTAGTTTATCTGAATCCGTATCACTTAACGGATTTATTACTTGATTGGACAAAAGAATTGCAAATGAAAGTTGAGACAACATTTTCAAATATTTTAATTTTGAAGTTAGTTGTGCATACGGCATTTGCATTTGAAAGAGTCATCAAGCAAGATTCATTAACTTATACTGATCCATGGCGTGAAGAACTAAAGGAACCTTTGGAAGTTGTCTCAAATACGATAAAATCTCTAGAAGAAAAATTGGTACTATCTTTGTCTGAAGATGAAAAAATTTTTATTGCCGAAGTTTTATTAAATGAATAAAACAGTTTTGTTTTAATGAAACAGTGTTTTGAAAGGAAAATAATTCAAAAAAAGAGTGTTTTTATTTTGAGACACTCTTTTTTTGATATCGATGAACGGTTAATAATCAATACTTTATTTTTGAAACACTGTTTGGCACAAATCTTGCAAATAGTAAGATGAAAGGAGTGAAAAAGATGGTATCAATTTTAATTAGTGGTCATGGTCAAATATCTTTAGGTGTTTTAGATGCTTTTGAAATGATTTTTGGTGCTGATCCTGATGTGCAAGCAGTTCCGTTTTTAAAGGGGGAAGGGTTACCACAAGTAAATGAAAAATTTACCAATGTGTACAATACGTTAGATGGGAATCAAGAATTATTAATTTTAGTAGATGTTTTTGGAGGAACACCTTACAACGCAGCAGCACAATTAGCATTTGGAAAAGAAAATGTAGATATTGTTACGGGAGTTAATTTACCCATGCTATTAGAAGCTGCGGCTGGTAAAAATCAATCATTGGCACAGTTAGTAGAGTATCTAAAAGAAGTAAGTAAAGATGGCATTAAAAATTTTAAAGAAGAAGTTCGGGGAATTCAAACTGATGAAGAAGATGAGGAGGATTTATTATGAAAATTGAATTAGCTAGAATTGATGATCGTTTTATTCATGGACAAGTTTTGACAAAGTGGGTGAAACTACGTCCAATTAGTCGTATTATTATTGTTTCGGATGCGGTTGCGCAAGATGAAATGCGCAAAACGTTAATTTTATCAGTAGCACCAGCTAACGTAAAAGCCAGTGCCGTTTCTGTTGATAAAATGGTACGTGCGTATCAATCACCACGCTATACCAATGATACAGTCATGCTATTATTTGAAAATCCAGAAGATATTGTTGATTTAGTACAGAAGGGTGTTCCTTTAACTGAAATTAATGTTGGTGGAATGCGTTTTGAACGTGACCGCCAACAAATTACTAAAGCCGTCAGTGTATCATCTAAAAATATTGAAGCTTTTAGAAAGTTACATGACTTAGGTGTCAAACTTGAATTACGCCAATTACCAGGTGATACAAGTGTGGATTTTTATAAAGAATTAGTTGCAAAAGTTGGCGAATAGGAGGAGCGAATATGTCTGTAGTACAAATTATACTGCTTTTAATTGTTGCTGGAATTACTGGCATGGGAAGTGTATTAGATGAAGGTCAAACCCATCGACCACTTGTCGCTTGTACACTTGTTGGTTTAGTTTTAGGTGATATTACCACTGGTGTTATTTTAGGTGGGACGTTAGAAATGATGGCGTTGGGGTGGATGAATGTAGGCTTAGCGATGGCTCCAGATACAGCGATTGCGTCAGTTATTTCGACTATTTTAGTCATTACTGCGCATCAAGGAATTGGAGAAGGGATTGCTATTGCGGTTCCTTTAGCAGCTGCGGGTCAAGCATTAACTATTTTTGTTCGTACGATTGCGGTATTTTTTGTTCATAAAGCGGATAGTTATGCTGAGCAAGGGAATTTTCGTGGGATAGAAATTATGCATATTTCTGCTTTATTACTCCAAGCATTGCGTGTTATGATTCCAACATTTATTATTTCAATGATTAGTGCGGATGCCGTCAGTCATTTTTTAAATGGTATTCCAGAAGTCGTAACAGGTGGTTTACAAATTGGTGGGGGAATTATTGTTGTTGTTGGATATGCGATGGTTATTAATATGATGGATGTTCCTTACTTAAAACCATTCTTTTATATGGGCTTCTTATTTGCTGCTTTTACCAATTTCAATCTTGTAGGTTTTGGTGGTTTAGGTTTATGTCTGGCATTGCTTTTCATTCAATTGAAATACAATGTGATTGGAGGCACTTCTGCACCACAACCAGTTGCCTCAAATCAAGTGGCATTTGATGACCTGGACGATGACTTAGATGATGATTTAGATGCGTAAGGAGGATAAGAAGTATGGAAAATACAGAAAAGAAATTAACAAAAAAAGATTTAAATAGTATGTTTTGGAGATCAAATTTCTTGCTAGGATCGTTTAATTTTGAACGTGTGCAAAACATGGGGTTTTGCTTTGTAATGATTCCTGCAATTAAGCGATTATATGCACCCGGACAAGAACGTAATGAAGCTCTGCAACGTCATTTAGAGTGGTTCAATACACAACCTTGGTTAACCGCACCTATCTTTGGTGTAGTCAGTGCGATGGAAGAAGAAAAAGCGAATAAAGGTGAAATGCCTGGTAGTTCAATTGCCGCAATGAAGATTGGGTTGATGGGACCTTTAGCAGGTGTAGGGGATCCTATTTTTTGGGGGACAGCTCGTCCAGTACTGGCTGCTTTAGGCGCTTCGTTAGCGATGGCAGGTAGTGTAAGTGGGCCATTATTATTCTTTCTTTTAATTAATGCTATCCGTTTGGTAACAAAATACTATGGATTAACATTAGGTTACGAAAAAGGAAATGAGATTATTAAGGAAATGGCTGGCGGAACAGTTAAAAAATTAACAGAAGGTGCATCGATTGTCGGATTATTTGTAATGGGCGCTTTAGTTAGTAAGTGGACTACAATCAATATTCCGATTGTTGCAACTAGAATTACTAACGATGATGGCGAAGTGGTTACACAAACTGTTCAAAATGTTCTAGATAGTATCATGCCTGGAATGTTAGCATTAGTATTAACATTATTTGTTGCATGGTTATTGAAGAAAAATGTGAGTCCATTACTAATTATCTTAGTTATCTTTGCAGTAGGGATTGCTGGAAAAGCATTTGGTTTCTTAGGTTAATGAAAAACGAGTGGGTAAAAGGGAGAAATTGCACCTTTATCTACTCGTTTTTGCTTGTATTTATAAATAAATCCTTTATTTATAATTCCTTGAAATATGGTATGATAAATTTAATCGTACTGGTGAGGAAATAGAAGGAGAAACTGTTTTGCTCAAACAGATTAAATGATTGGAGAGGCGCATTCGCTAGTGGTTTAAAATAAAACAGTCTCTTCTTTTCAAATATTGAAATAAACGGGAGGAAGCAATGTGATGAATGAAAAAATTTTAGAGATTGATCCGTTTTTAAAACCATATGTTTCAGATATTCGTTTAAGAAATAAAAATTATGTAGATACGAAAAAAAGATTACTAACAAAAGAGAAAAAATTGTCTAACTTTGCGAATGGTCATCATTATTTTGGTTTTCACAAGCAAAAGGATGGATGGGTTTATCGTGAATGGGCGCCCAATGCAAAAAAGATTGCGTTAATTGGTGATTTTAATCAATGGAATCGCACCAGCCATTTTTTACAATCGATTGGTGATGGTGTTTGGGAAATTAAATTGACAAAAAAAGACAAATTGGTTCATGGATCTAAGGTTCGTATTGAAATTACTACTGAAAAAGATACATTTGAGCGGATTCCAACATATTGTAAGCGAGTTGTTCAAAAGAAAGAAACCGTTGATTTTGATGGGGAAGTGTGGGCTCCTGAGACAGCTTTTGTATGGACTGACCAAGATTTTAAACGTAACCAAGATGAACCAGTCTTGATTTATGAAAGTCATGTGGGGATGGCAGGGATCAAAGAAGGAATTTCTACTTTTCAAGATTATATTGAAATCGTTTTACCTCGTGTGAAAAAATTAGGTTATAATACGATTCAATTAATGGCGATTGCAGAACATCCATATTATGGTTCCTTTGGTTACCAAGTATCCAATTTTTTTGCTGTTTCTTCTAAATTCGGGACACCAGAAGAATTGAAATTATTGATTGATACTGCACATCAGATGGGGATTAGTGTTTTATTGGACATTGTTCATTCGCATGCTGCAACGAATGTAGTGGAAGGTTTAGCCGAATTTGATGGAACAGAAATACAATATTTCTACTCAGGAAAAAGAGGAACGCATCCGGAATGGGGATCAAAACTATTTAACTATGGTAAAACAGAAGTTATCCATTTTCTGTTATCGAATGTGAAATATTGGTTGGAAGAATATCATTTTGATGGATTCCGTTTTGATGCGGTGACATCTATGTTGTATCACCATCACGGATTAGGTGTTGCTTTTGACAATTACGACAAATATTTTTCTACGAACACTGATACCGAAGCAGTAACCTATTTACAATTAGCTGCAGAAATCGCAAAAGAAGTAGACCCAGATTGTATTTTGATTGCAGAAGATATGAGTGGAATGCCAGGAATGTGTTTACCCATCGAAATTGGTGGTATAGGCTTTGATTATCGTTTGGGAATGGGTGTACCTGATTTTTGGATTAAGACATTGAAAAATATGTCGGATTACGATTGGAATTTAGGTTCCATTTGGTATGAATTAACACAAAGACGTCCGCAAGAAAAAGTGGTTGGGTACTGTGAATCGCATGACCAAGCGTTAGTTGGTGATAAAACGATTATGTTCCGGTTGGCAGACCAAGAAATGTATTGGAAAATGGATGTCTTCTCACAAAGTGATATTATTGATCGGGCAATTGCTCTGCATAAAATGATTCGTTTGATTACTTGTACCTGTGCAGGGGAAGGGTATTTAAACTTTATGGGAAATGAATTTGGTCATCCGGAATGGATTGATTTTCCAAATCCTGATAATGATTGGAGCTATTCAAAAGCGAGAAGACGTTGGGATTTAGCCGAAGATACCAATTTGAGATATCGTTTTTTACAAAGTTTTGACCATGCGATGATTCAATTAGTGAAAGAAAATAATTTATTAGCAACTCCATCGCAATTATTATTCCATCATGAAGACCATAAGTTACTTGCTTATCAAAAAGGGGCATATGTCTTTGTTTATAACTTCCATCCTGTTGCGCAGCACACAGTTACGCTACAAATTGAGAAGGCCTCAACTGCGGAAGTGGTGTTGCATTCTGATTGGCAACGATTTGGTGGATATTTGAATGCAGAGAATCCTGAAACAATAGTCATTACCAACAATAAATTAACGATTCCTATCAATCGAAGAGCCGTTGCTGTTTATAAAATATCATGATAAAAACGAACAATTATCAAAGCGAAACGGCTTTGTAATTGTTCGTTTTACTTATTGTCTTCGTTTTGTCTGAGTATTTGTTTCAATTTGTTCGAGTACAGCTTCTGCATTTAAACTAACATACGATCCAATGGTGAAATTCATCTGTTTTATGCGTTTCGGAATCCGTCGTAAGAGAGGGTGATTTAAAGAAATCACTGGGTCCACAAGCACCATTTTTTCTTTGGTAAAAACATACTTGTCAATATCTTCTAACTTAATAACGATCACATCAATTGCGTCATTTGTCAGCAATAAAATATTTCGTGCCAAAATTTTAACCACACTTCCTGCAATAGAAGAATGATCGATGAATACTACTTTCTCTGTCATTTTTCTCCATCCTTAATATAATAAAAATATTTAATTAAGAATATTAATTAAATGAAGGTTTGTAAATAGCAAACACAAAAAAACTACTTCGAATGTTTAGAAGTAGTTTAAGAGCGAAAGTGTTTTCGAAATTTTAATGGTGTACAGTTGTATTTTTGTTTGAATTTTGTAATGAAATAGCTAATATTGTTAAAACCAACAAAGTAACAAATTTCTGAAATGGAATGATTGGTAGTTTGTAATAATTCTTTTGCTTTATTTAACCGAAAGTCAATTAGGTAGTTGATGGGTGACAATTTTGTGTATTGCTTAAATAAGGTGGTACATTTATTTTTATTAATGGGAATCGATTGCGCAATATCGTCAACAGAGAGCGGTTGTTGATAATGGGTATGCACAAAATCTAGTAAGTGATAAATGTCGGACTGGCTTTTTTTGAAAGTCCCGGCTTCTGTTTGGACTTGAGACAACATACTTAATAATAATTCGTATAGCGTCAGATAATTTATTTTTGAAAAAACAGTTTCTCTTACTATAGATTCTTGCTGTGTCGTTAATTGAATGGGAATAAAATGAAACATGGGATCTTGTTGAATCGCTGATATCACGTTTTGGTAAAAGGATGTATTGATGAAAAAAGGTGAGAAATCAATACAAATATATTCGACGTTATCACTGATTGGTTTGGCACTATGTAATTTGGAACTATTAATTAAAATGCCTGATGAAGCAGAGAGCGTAATCGTACTCGTTTCAATCGAATAACTTAAGGTACCTTCAAGAATCCAGACAAATTGAAACTCTTGGTGCCAATGAGGCATGAGGCGATCTTGTTGTTGTTTATTTAAAATACGATGATAGATTGCTAGTGGTAAATTATCGGTGACATGTTTGGTCACTTCTTTTTGACTGTCCGTAATTTCAAAATACATGCAGATACTCCTTACAGAATAATGATAAAAATAGCCAGAATATTGAAAGATTTACATTGGTATGGCAATTATAATAATACAATATGAAAGAGAAAGAAAGAGGAGAATGATTATCAAAACGAAAGGAATTTTAGCAGCTTGCGGTGCGGCTAGTTTATGGGCAATCTCAGGCGTTTCAGGACAAATATTATTCAATCAATTTCATTTTTCAGCAAGTTGGTTAGTATCGACACGATTATTGATTGCTGGAATTGTTTTATTACTAATTGCTTTTTTTAGAAACCAGAAACAAATCTTTCAACCTTTTATGAATCAGAGAGATTTAGTAGCGTTACTTGCTTTTTCAGTGTTGGGGATGTTTCTCGTGCAGTTTACGTATTTTAAAACGATTGAATTAAGTAATGCTTCTTTTGCGACGATTATTCAATATACAGGCCCCTTTTTTGTCGTGTTGTATGAATCATTGCGTGGAAAACGATGGCCATCACTAATCACGATGTTTTTAATGGGGATTACTTTATTTGGTGTCACTTTGATTGCTTCTCACGGCGAAGGAATCAATTTATTTGCTTCCATCGATTCATTGTGTTGGGGGATTGGTTCGGCAATTGCTTTAGCTTTTTATTCCATTCAACCAAGAAATCTATTACGCAAGTATGGAAGTTTTACGATTGTTGGTTGGGGAATGATTCTAGGAAGTATCGTTGCAAATCTATATCATCCAGTGTGGCGAATAGATGGTCTTATCAATACAGCATCGTTTAGCCAGTTAGTCATTGTAGTAGTTTTCGGTACGGCAATAGCGTATTTAATTTATTTATCAAGTTTGAAATTTATCTCGTCAGCTTTAGCCAGTATTTTAACAGCATTTGAGCCTATTTTAGCAACGATTCTTTCCGTATTTTTATTCCATTTAGCCTTTTCATGGATTGAATTTATCGGGTTTGCTTGTGTGTTAGGATCAATTTTATTGTTACAAAAACGTGTATAAGATAGCTAGCGTAAGTCGCTAGTTATTTTTTTTGCCCACGGATAAAAAGTGGTCTTCGGCTAGGCATCTGTCCTGCTTTGATTTATTTCAAAGTAGGAGTTAACTGCACTTTGCGACGGGGAACTATGTTGTTAGCTCGATGGATATGTACTTGTTCCATTGAAAAAAGATAAGCAGTAGACAACCAATCTTTCTGGTTGTCTACTGCTTTTTAGGCTATTTTTCTTCTGCTTCAATCTCTTTAAGCATTTTTTTCATTTGATCGGTTAAGGCAAATGTTTCTAACATATCGGGACGACGTAAATAAGTACGACGTAAAGATTCTTTTAATTGCCATTCTTCAATTAACTTATGATTGCCATTCATTAAAACAGCAGGAACGTCCATGTCGTTAAATGAAGCCGGGCGTGTGTATTGGGGATGTTCCAATAAACCAGTTGAATGTGAATCTGTTTGGGCAGAAATAGTATTCCCTAAAACATCTGGTAACAAACGGACAGTCGCATCGATCATCACCATCGCACCTAATTCGCCTCCAGTTAACACATAATCACCTAAAGAAACTTCATCCGTAACTAGGGAACGAATACGCTCGTCATATCCTTCATAATGGCCACAAATAAACACGAGATGTTCTTCTTGTGAAAATTCTTCTGCCATTGCTTGATTGAAGGGTTTACCTGCTGGATCAAGCAAAATCACGCGTTTTTTGGTCGTTGGCGTTTCTTGTTCAATTGCTTTTATGTTGTCATAAATTGGTTGTACTTTTAACAACATGCCAGCACCACCACCATAAGGGTAGTCATCCACAGTTTGGTGTTTGTTATCGGAGAAATCACGGAAGTTGGAGACATTCATTTCAAGTAATCCTTTTTCACGTGCTTTACCAATAATTGATTCACCCATAGGACCTTCAAACATACGTGGGAAAAGGGTTAAGACATCAATCCTCATCATCTAACAACCCTTCTGGAATTTCGACATGTACTTCATTCGCATCTAGGTCAATATCTTTGACCACCGATTCAATATAAGGGATTAAAGCATCTTTTTGTCCTTTGCGTTGAACAACCCAAACATCGTTGGCACCAGGAGATAAAATTTCTTTGATTTTACCCAATGTTTTTCCTTGTTCATCAATGACGTTTAACCCAATTATTTCGTAATAATAATATTCATTTTCTTCTAAGTCTGTCAAAAATTCTTCGGCAACTTTTAAAATTCCATCACGGAAAGGTTCCACATCATTAATATTTGGGTAGCCTTCAAAAGTCAATAAGTCAAAGTTTTTGTGTTTACGATGTCCAGAGACAGTCAAATCTAAAGGTGCTTTGCCATTGCGGAATAAGGTCAGTTTTGCTCCTTTTTGATAACGTTGCTCAGGGAAATCCGTTTGTGAAATGACACGAACTTCACCACGAATGCCGTGTGTGTTGACGATTTTACCTACATTTAAATATTCAGTCACTTTTTTTCCTCATTTCTATTAAAGTCCTACTTATTTTAGCATGGTTGGCAATTGAATTCTAGATTTCTTACTTTGAACTTTTATGTTATAACTAAAATGAAAGGATTGACGAGATGGAGAAAACAATTTATTTAATTGAAGATGATGAAACAATTGTTTCTGTTTTGAAAAAACATTTGGAACATTGGGGGTATCGTGTTGTTTCACCAGAGAAATTTCCAGAGGTGTTGACTGAATTTCAGACAATTACCCCTGATTTAGTGTTGATGGATATTTCCTTGCCGTATTTCAATGGCTTTTATTGGTGCCAAGAAATTCGTCAATTTTCAGAAGTGCCAATTATTTTTTTGTCGTCTGCAGAAGAAAAAATGAATCAAATTATGGCGATGAATATGGGGGCAGATGATTTTATTGCAAAACCATTTGATTTAGGTGTGTTAGTTGCAAAAATCCAAGCGTTGTTTCGCCGTAGCTATCAATACGGACAACCAATCTTAACGTATCAACTGGCAGATGTCACTTTTAATCCTTTAGAAAATCAATTAAAATCTGCGCAAGAGTTAGTCACTTTATCGCCGACGGAAACGCGTATTTTAGCTGTTTTAATGCAAAAACAAGGGGACATTGTGCCCCGTGAAGAGATTATTCAAGCATTGTGGAATAGTGATGAATTTATTGATAATAATACCTTAGCTGTGAATATGACGCGTCTTCGAAAAAAGTTACAGAGTATTGGGATTGAAAATATCATTCAGACGGTTAAAAATCGTGGGTACATGATTGAGAAGGTGGATTCATGAAACTGCTTGGTAGCTATTTAAAAGAGAATAGTCACGTGTATGTGATGTATGGTTTGTTTGCTAGTTTAACGTTAGCAACCGTTTATTTGTATGATGTTTCTTTAGCATTATTTTGGGATGTTCTTTGGTTTTTAAGTTTTGCTTTGGTTATTTACTCGTTAATTAAAGGCTATCGTTATCGTCAAACAATCAAGCAATTACAACAAATTCAAAAACGTCCATTAACCACTCATAGCTTGGTATTTTTCCCACGACCAACGCAAAAAAGCGAGCAAATGTATCAAGAAATCATTCAACAACTTCTCCAAGAAAAAGAAATGCAACAACAGCAAATTTTAGAGCAACAAGAAGCCTTTTTAGAAGATTTTGGTCTGTGGATGCATCAAATAAAAACGCCACTTGCTGGCTTAGATTTATTGGTACAAGCCCCTGATGTGGATCGTCAACGAATGAAAAATGAATTGTTTAAAATCAATGAATATTTACAGTTGATGTTGAATTATTTGCGTCAAAATTTAAACCATGAAGATTTAGTCATTGAAAAAATTTCATTAGAACCTGTCGTGAAGGAAGTATTGAAAAAATATGCCATCTTTTTTTCACAAAAGAATTTACGGTTAGTCTTAAAAGGGTTAAATGTGACGGTGTATACGGATAAAAAGTGGTTCATCTTTATTCTAGAGCAATTACTATTTAATGCGATTAAATATACAGAAAATGGCGAGATTGCTATTTATTGGGACCAGCAATTAGTTATTGCGGATACAGGTATTGGTATTCGTCCAGAAGATGTTCCACGGGTCTTTGAAAAAGGATACACGGGGTACAATGGTCGAGAACAGCAACGGGCAAGTGGTTTAGGTTTGTATCTATGTCAGATGGTGGCTGATAAAATTGGGATGACGCTCACGTTGACGTCCCAAATGGGTCAAGGGACCCAACTCACTCTCACTTTTCCAACAGAACAAAATTTTAACGAGTAATCCAAACTTACGGAACTGTAAGTTTGGATTTCTTTTTGTAAGTAGTGCAATTCAACGAATATCGGTATGATAAATAAAAAGGGGGAGTATGATGACACGCTTATTAACAGTTAAAAATGTGAAGAAAACGTATCAAAGTCGGTTGAATGGACAACCAGTTGAGGCTTTGCGTCAAATGAATTTTACCGTTGAAAAAGGAGAATATGTAGCGATTATGGGGGAGTCTGGTTCGGGGAAAAGTACCTTACTAAACTTGATTGCAACGCTAGATAAACCAACAACGGGATTGATTCAATTAGAACAAATGAATTTAACCGAAATTCCAGAGAAAGAAGCTGCAAATTTTAGACGAGAACATTTGGGATTTGTCTTTCAAGATTTTAATTTACTTGAAAATTTTTCAGTCAAAGATAACATTTTATTGCCTTTAGTATTGTCACGGACACCGTATGCTAAAATGCAAGCACGGTTAATACCGGTGACAACGGCTTTAGGAATTGACAGCTTAGTAGACAAATATCCTTATGAATTATCGGGTGGACAACAACAGCGAGTGGCCATTGCTCGTGCCATAATCACCCAACCAGAATTGCTGTTAGCCGATGAACCAACGGGCGCCTTGGATTCTAAAACATCGAAACAATTGCTCCAAGTATTTGAACGTTTAAATGACCACGGACAAACGATTTTAATGGTAACGCATAGCTCCTTAGCAGCAAGTCATGCCAAGCGTGTGCTGTTTATTAAAGATGGGCAAGTTTTTCATCAATTGTATCGAGGTGAAAAGGACAATCAACAATTTTTCGAAACGATTGCAGAAACGATGACTGCATTATTGGCAAAGGAGGAATAAGATGTTTTTTGCAAAATTAAGTGGACAGAATATCCGGAAGAACCTCCAAGTGTATTTGCCCTTCTTCATTGCGATGATTTTAATGGTGGCGATTAATACGATGATTTACTTATTAGTAAACAACGTGGGAATGGAGACACTCACGCAAAGAGGTGGATTGCGCTTTGCTTTTTATCTAGGACAAATAGTTATTGTCCTTTTTACGTGGATTTTTGCTATTTACGCCAATCAATTTGTGATGAAACAACGAACGCGTGAGTTGGGACTATTTCATATCTTGGGTTTAGGTAAACGAGAGTTGTATCAAATTGTTTTGTGGGAAATGCTCTACGGGTTGTTGTTATCCTTAGTTGCAGGCTTGCTTTCTGGCTTTGTCTTATTCAAATTCACGTCACTTGTTTTAATGAAGATGTTGGCTATTGGTGAAATATTTACCTCGCAAATAACTATGGGAAGCATAGTTGTGATTTTTTTCGAATTCTTTTTTATTTTTAGTCTGTTATTCGCATTAAATTGTCGCCAAATCCATCGAACGAATCCGATTGAATTATTAACTAGTCATAAAAAAGGGGAACAAGAACCGAAAGCACGCAAGAAAATGACGATGATTGGTCTTCTTTCATTAAGTATTGGTTATGGGATTGCATTAACCATTCACTCACCGATTCAAGCAATGTTTTACTTTTTTATTGCGGTGCTGTTTGTCCTTTTAGGTACGTATCTATTATTTATTGGTGGTAGTATTACTTTACTTAAATTTTTGAAAAAGCGTCCGAATATTTACTATCGCCCACAATCTTTTATTGCTATTTCAGGAATGATGTATCGTATGAAACAACATGCTGCGGGGTTAGCGAGTATTTGTATTTTGTCTACGATGTCTTTGATTACGATTGCGATGACTGCAAGTTTATATTTTGGTCGCCAAGCAGAGTTAGATGCAGAATATGCGTATGATATTACGTTTACGCCTTCTGTCAAAACGCCGCAAGTGCAAGAAGCTACCTATGCCTTAGCACAAGAGATGGGAATTGAGATTACTGATTCGTTACAGGTGCAAACGAGACAAGAAGTACCTTATGGAAAAGAAGCGAACAAGTTACAATGGGTGAGTGATTCAGATTCAAGTATTCGTGGTGTCACGAAACTTTTTGTCGCTAATTATTACCGATTTATGACTTTAGATGAGTACAATCGTGTCACGCATTCAACGAATACGTTAAATGACCATGAAGTGATTGTTGACCAATTAGCACGTTCTAGTAATGAAAAGACTATCGCTTTTCAAGACAGCCAAACATTTCAAGTCAAAAAAGTCACCAATCAGTTAGCATCATTTTTCCAAGATAATCCAGCATTACCTACTATTGTCTTGGTATTTAGTGATGAAGAACCACTTAATCACGTTTTAGAAGAAACAATCTCGGAAATCAAAACGCAACAGCGTGTCATTGAAAAGGAATATCGTTGGTCGTTCAATTTTAAGGAAGATGACTCTGACAAACGCCTTCAGTTTGTGGACAATTTTTCAACATTGGTTCGTGAAAAGACCATCAGCAATCGGCGCAGTTATTCATATGGTTTGAAACTCAAAGATTTAGCTGTCGAATCCAACCGTTTATCGGATGCCAGTTTCTTCTTTATTGGTCTATTGTTAAGTAGTGTTTTCTTATTAGCAACGACTTTAATTATTTACTTTAAACAAATTTCGGAAGGTTTGGAAGATCGTCGTCGTTTCATCATTATGCAAAAAGTTGGTATGAGTCGTCAAGAAGTCAAACAGACCATTCGTCAGCAAGTAACCATGATTTTTTCCTTACCTGTAGTAGTGGCGTTAAGTCACTTGCTGTTTGCATTTCCTATGATGAAAAAACTGTTGTTTCTTTTTGAAATTACTCAAGTGACGATATTTGTCAAAGCAACTATCGGTGTAGTTAGTGGTTTCATCCTACTCTATTTATTGGTCTATGTTTTGACAGCAAAAGTCTATTACCAGCTAGTTGAAAGAGAGGGTTAGTTAACGTGTGTTTTGCTTGTTTGAAATGAGCGTGCTATAATAAAGGAAAAGGAGGCGCTTACAATGTTAGAAACTTATAAGAAATTATTAGTTGCGGTCGATGGTTCTACTCAATCAGAAAAGGCATTTAAGGAAGCAGTCGAAATTGCCAAGCGGAATGAATCAACGGTGTATCTTGTATGGATTATTAATGATGTTGAGTTGACAACAAGTGCATACGCGTTTTCCAAATTATTACAAGATGAAAAAGCATTTGTCGAGGATTTTATGGCGAAAAAAGCAGATGAAGTCAAGGCGGCAGGAATCAATGACGTACACGTGGTGATTGATGTTGGTTCACCAAAACGTAAAATTGCAGTAGACATTCCAAAAGAATTTGACATTAATTTAATTATTATGGGTTCTACAGGAAAAGGGGCAATTTCTCAAGCGTTAATTGGTTCAACAACGGCTTTTGTTGTCAATCATGCGGTTTGTAATGTGATGGTTGTTAAATAAGTATAAAAAAGAACGAGCAGTATCCCAACCGCTCGTTCTTTTTTTCTACCTATCATTAAGCGCCAATAAAGGGTGCTGGATTTACAAAACCTGACCAAACGCCAGTTCCAATTCCAAAGTGTAAGTGAACACCCGTTGAATTACCAGTTGTTCCCATCCCACCGACTGTTGCACCTTGGCTAACACTTTGACCATTTGCCACACCAATGCTGCTTAAGTGTAAGTAATGAGAGAAATAACCATCTCCATGGTCAATAATCACATAATTCCCACCACTTGGATCAAAACCAGTCTGGACAACAGTCCCTGATTTTGCTGCATAGATTGGGGTACCTGATGAGCCGACTAAATCAATCCCATTATGGAATTCAGTTCCTGGTCCAGTTGGATTGGCACGCATCCCAAATGGACTTGAAACAGAAATACTACTTACAGGTGAAGCCCAACCAGAAGAGTTTGATGTTGATGCCGCTGGTGTGTCGACTTTTTCTTCCACGACTTCTTCTACCACTGTTTCTGCTACAGGTTCAGCAGGTGTTTCTTGACGTTCTACTTTTGTTTCTACAGCAGGAGCAGCAACTTCTAAGCTTGCACGATCGACTTTAGTTGAAGAAGGTGTCGCTGGTTGTGGTGTTGGTGCTTGGGCAACCGATTCTTTCGCAGCTTCTGCTTGCGCTTGTTGTTGCGCTGCAGCTTGTTCTTGAGCTAAGCGTTGTGCTTCGGCAGCTGCACGAGCTTCTTCTTCTTGAATTTTCTTACGCGCAGCTTCTTCACGGGCACGTTGTTCAGCTAATGCTTTTAATTGTTCTTGACGTTTACGTTCAGCTTCTTCTTTTTGCTTCACGAATTTTTCTTTTTGTTTCTTTTCAGTAGCAACAGAGACTTGGATTTCTTGAATGGCTACTTCTTGATCTAATTGTGCTTCAACTAATTCTTGTTGTTTCTCATGTAGTTCTGCACTTTTTTCCTCAATCACACGTAGACGTTCTTCTGATTCAATGGATAATTCTTCTAAACGCTCTTTATCTTTTTGTTGTTCTTGAAGAATTTCGTTATTCGCGTCGACAATTGTATTTAATGCCATTGCGCGACTAAATGCTTCATTGATTGATTCAGAAGAGAGAATTGCTGAAAGAAAACCATCTGTATTGTGGTTTTCTTGAACGTTGCGTGCTTGTTCTTTTAACTTCTCATCGCGTTGCGCAATCACTTCTTTTAAATCTGCAATTTCCGCATTTAATTCATTTAAACGTTTTTCTTCTTCTAATTTCGAAGCCAATACTTCATCTATTTCTTGCTCAATTTGACCAATACGTGTTTGAATTTCCGCTAATTTCTTCTCCGCATTTTTTTGATCGTTTTCTAGAGCTTCAATTTTTTGATCTTGTTTTTGAATCTTTGCATCAAATTCGTCTGCCACAGCAAGAGCAGGACTAGCTAATAACGCCGCTAGTAGCGTTATTGATGCAACCTTTTTTAACTTAATCATAAATAACCTCGCACATTTTTATTGTTCACTTTATCCAATATAATGAAAAAATGTGAGTTTTGTGTGAGGGAATGAGAATTTGTTAAAAAAATCTTATGTTTTAATCTAATTGAAACAATCCTAAACGATTTGACACAATCTGTTATTTGGAAAAAATATTCTTCATTGTATAATAAACGTGAGGTGAGACATAATGAATATCCAATTGCTATCGCATCAACCAGAAAACTACCAACCATATGTTCAATGGTTAAAGACGGAGTTGCCATTCACGACCTGTTCTCTCTCCAATAAAATTGAAAAAAACCAAGATTTAATTTTTATCTTTCCAGATCAATCAAAGCGCTTGGACTGGCGACCGCTCGCAGAAGATGTCAAAGAAAAGACCTGGTATATCTTTTTTGATGATGCCTTAACCGCAGAGGAACGTTGTCAGTTGCTAAATGAAGGAATTGATCTTATTTGGGATTTTTCAATGGGTAAGAACGAATGGATTGCACGCATCAAAGCAATTTTTCGTTTGATTGAACGCTACCGTTTACCAGATGCTTTGAGTTATAATGAAGATGAATTGATTTTACAAACAGAAACACAACAAGTTTATGTGGAAGGACAAGAAGTATTGCTAACAGCTTCTGAATATCAGTTATTGTTACAATTTATGCAACATCCCAATCGAATTTATTCGCGAGATGAACTGTTAGTATTGTTGAACAACCAAAGGGGAATGCATCGAGCAATCGATACACATATAAAAAATTTACGTCGGAAAATTGAGTTGCAGAACAGAAAATTCGATTATATTCGAACCGTTCATGGACGCGGCTACCGTTTCCAATATCAATTGGATGACTAAGGAGTGAAGAAGTTGGAAAAAGAGAAAAAACGCCAAGCCTATGAATTATTACTAGCCCAACAAAAAGGGTTGTTAGAAGCTGAGACAAACTGGATTGCTAGTCTATCAAATTCTTCGGCATTATTAAATGAAACATTCGCAGATACGGTATTTGCAGGGTATTATTTATTTGAAGAGGGCGAATTGATTTTAGGACCTTTTCAAGGACGCGTTTCATGTACACGTATTAAATTAGGGAAAGGTGTATGTGGGGAATCTGCTGAAAAACAAGTCACGTTAATCGTAGATAATGTAAAAGAACATGAGAATTATATTTCTTGCGATTCAGCGGCGATGTCTGAAATCGTTGTTCCGATGGTTAAAGACGGACAATTAATCGGTGTGTTAGATATTGATAGTAGTCAGACACATAGTTATGATGAAATTGATCATGAGTTTTTAGAAAAATATGTTGCTTTAATGTTAAGCATTAAATAAAAAGAACCCTTTGTCACAAATGGCAAAGGGTTCTTTTTTTTAGACAAAAAAATTAGGATACGTTTCTTTTAAATAACCGTTCAGGTGTTCAGCAGGAATTTCCTTTATTTCTGAGACGAAATCAGACGCGACTAATTTCCGGTGAGAATTGTTTGAAAAATTCAATTTAGTTAAATAATCGATGTCGCTTGAATGAAAATAATAATTGACTTTGATATTAGGAAAGCCATTTTCATTTAAAATCGTCGAAATACGATTGGAAAAAGTCATTAAATTATCAAACTTTAAATATTTTAGCTAATACAGTTCATTAATATTTAAAATCGCAATCATTTTGGTATCAAAATAATACAAGAGTTGTTGGGAAAAGAAAGTACTTTTTTCTTTTGCTGAATTTGTAATGATAACGACTTTTTTCAAATTACGACTAGCAATTTTATTTTTGAGAACGTGCTCTCGAAAAATCAAGGTCAAGGTACTGATTTGACGTTCATCTAATGTTATTTTTTCGGATAAAAAGCGATCATAGCAATATTCGACTAATTGATATAAGAAGGAAAATTCTTTTTTGACATCATCTAGTTTATTGTCATAAAAATCATATTTCAAGAAATGGCGGATGAGACATTTATAAAGATATTGATCGAGATTATTTTCTAATTGCTCTTTTGAATAGAATGTGGTGTAGACCCGTTCTTCTACATACGTAAGTAATTGCGTACGACAGGTGACCACCAGTGAATCATTGGGATACATAATTTTTCCATGATTATCTAAACTTGCTAAAATCATACTTAGGGCAAAATCTTCCTGCTCATGCTGAAACAGTGTATATTCATGGACACTAACCGGTGGATTGTCTTTTAAAGGATATTTTATTCAATTTAGCAGACTTGGCAGAAAAGGAAGCAGAGACTGTCATGGCTGGACGGACACATGGCAAACATGCTATCCCCATCACATATGGGTATAAAGTTTCTGTGTGGATTTCAGAAATTTTAATGTCGGTTGAACGCATACAAGAAATTGAAAAGCGTGCCTTTACCACGATGATGGGTGGGGCAGTCGGCGCCTTTAATTCAACCGGTAAAATTGGTATTTCCGTACAAAATCGTGTGGCAGAAATTTTAGATATGCCAGCAATGATGATTCCTTCGCGTAATATTAGTTCACCAAAAATTGAGTATATTAATTGTTTAGCTTTACTTGCCAATAACCTACACAAAATTGGTGAAGAAGTATTTCAAACATCCATTGAAGAATTTGGTAAAGTATCAGAAGGATTCAGTAAAGGAACGGTAGGTAGTAGCACGATGCCTCATAAAATCAATCCTAAACTGTCTAAAGGAATTATTGCCAATGCGCAAAAATTGTATAGTTTAACGTCAGTTGGATATTATTCGGCAGCACGACCTTTTGAAGCAGACAGTACCTCAAATATGTTATTTGATGGTTTGATGACGGAAGCATGGGAGTTAATGACGGAAATCTTGATTCGTGCCGAAGAATTGACACGGACATTGACCATTCATCGCGAACGATTACGTCAAAATGCGGAGATTAATCAAGGCTTAGACAATAGCGAATACATTATGATGTTCTTTGCCCAACGTATCGGTAAAGATAAAGCACATGAACTAGTGTATGAACTTGCAATGGAATCGGAATTAACAAAGCAAAACTATCATGATGTATTAGTGGCAAATGAAGATGTTCGTGCGACGTTTACTGAAGAAGAACTTTTAGCAATGTTGAAACCAAAAAACCATATTGGGTTATCTAGTCAATTAGCGAAAGACATTGCCCAAAAAGGTCGCGCAGTGGGTAGTCAATTATAGAAAGGAAAAGTTATGTTTAATTTATTTAAAAAGAAGCGCAATGAAGTAGCGAGTCCAATGACAGGTCAAGTCATTCTGATTACCGAAGTGGAAGATGCGGTATTTTCGTCAAAAGCTATGGGCGATGGTTTTGCAGTGAAACCTTCTGAAAGGAATGTCTATTCACCGATTAAAGGGAAAGTCACTAGCATTTTTCCAACAAAATATGCTATTGGGTTAGTTGATGAAAAAGGGTTAGATGTTTTAGTCCACATTGGCATTGATACCGTAGAATTAGCGGGGAACGGTTTTGAAATTACCGTTCAAGAAGGAGCGAATGTTGACTTTGATACCCAAGTAGCAACCGTTGATTTAGCGTATTTAAAATCGAAAAATAAACCAACGACAACAATGGTTATTTGGACGAATGGTGCAAAGGCAACACTTGCTATTAAACCAGGACAATACACAGCCAAAACAATTATTGGTGAAGTGAAATAAAGAAAAAACGAGACAGGAAGAAATTGCGCCTGTCTCGTTTTGTTATTTACCATTACCTGAGATAATCCCGTATAACCAATCAAAAGGTGCAAAGAATAGTTCTTCCATAATCTCGTCCTCCTTTTTATATAAAAAGCTTAGCATGAAAAATGATTACAGATAGATGAGTTTTGTTACATTTTGTAAAAAATTTCGACAATTGTAACAAAATTTGATTAGTCAAGACTGGTCAAAACATTTTAGTTGAAATCAACGCTAGTTATGTTATACTAATATTCGGTAGCAATACCCCCTTATATAAGGGGGGCGTTACGGATTCGACAGGCATAGTTCGAACTTGAATTGCGTTTCGTAGGTTACGTCTACGTAAAAACGTTACAGTTAAATATAACTGCTAAAAACAATAACTCTTACGCTTTAGCTGCCTAAAAACAGTTAACGTAGATCCTCCCGGCATCGCCCATGTGCTCGGGTCAGGGTCCTATTCTAAGTGGGATACGCTAAATTTTTCCGTCTGTAAAATTTAGAAGAGATTATCAGACTAGCGACATAAATAGCCTGTCACTCGGCGATTTATCGAGCGAACCTCTTAAATAGAACTGACTATGAACGTAGATTTTTGAGTGGCGATATGTTTGGACGCGGGTTCGACTCCCGCCGCCTCCATATGGCTAGGCAAAAAGACGTCAAATTGTTGATAATCAACGATTTGACGTCTTTTTTTAGATTAAATCAAAATGTTTCAAGGCGTGAACAATTCCGCCTTCTGTATTTTTTTTCGTAACAAAACTCGCAATATCTTTCAATCCATCTACCGCATTTCCCATGGCAATTTTATGGTCGCAAGCTTCTAAAAGGGCAAAATCATTGTTGCCATCACCAAAACCAAATGTTGGTACATGTTCTAAGTTCATTAATTGTTGCAATCTGTTCACAGCTTTTCCTTTAGATGTTCCTTTATTAACTGTATCAATCGAATAAGGGCCATTCCGATAAAATGTTAGTTCTGGAAATAATTCATGGTAATATTCGTCGCCATCTTGTGACAGAATCAATAACATATTGACCTCTTTTTCTTTGTAACCCAAAGGATCGATGGCCGGCATGTCACTGTGAATTAAGTTATAAGCTTTGTGCATATTATCGTTATAACCAGTTGCCCAATAACCAGTCGGATTATAAAACGATAACGCATGATTTTTTTGTTCTACTGCGTGTAGCATACGTTCTGAAATTGTCGTGTCAATTTTTTCATTGTACACTTCTTCGCCATCAATGCGGATGAACGCACCATTCATAATGATATTTGAGGTGATTCCAGCTGCTTCACGAATATGATAAATCTCTGCTTCAGTACGACCAGTAGCGATAATTGGTAATACACAGTTGGCTTTTAATTGGGTCATTGCTTCCGTAATTTCAGGGGTGATTTTGGAATGTTGGTCTAATAAAGTGCCATCCAAATCGAAAAAAGCTAGTGCTTGATAAGTCATAGATTACTCTCCTTTAAATCGTATCTTCTTTATCTTAACAAAGAATGAAAAAAAGACAAATATTTATAGTAGAAAATATGAAGTTGTTGGTGTGAATAAAAATTTCGAGTATACTAGAACAAGAAGGTAAACTAGGAGTGTCGAAATGATTTTTTTGTATTGTGGCAGTATTTTTCTGATGATTGGTCTCGCCTTTTTACTAAAACCTGCCAAAATGGATAATTTAGTCTATGGCTATCGCTCGTATTTATCCAAACAAAGTGAAGCGCATTGGGTGTATGCACAAAAGACAAGTCGCCGCTTTTTTTTATTATTCGGTTTTGTGATGACCGCAATCGGTATTTTTTTGAATGTGACACAGCGTACAAATTTTTTTGTGGTTGAAATGTTAGCTCTGCCTTGGTTTATTGCACCGATGTTTGGCTGTATTGAAACAAAATTAAGCAAGTTTGACTTAGAACATAGAGGTGAAGAAAAATGAATATTTTAATGATTGAAGACAATGAATCCGTATCAGAAATGATGCAAATGTTTTTCTTAAATGAAGGGTGGGAGGCTACGTTTAAATACGATGGCAAAGAAGGACTGGATGCCTTTTTAGCAGAACCCGAAAAATGGGATATGATAACACTCGATTTGAACCTACCAAGCATGGATGGGATGATGGTGGCACGTGAAATTCGTAAAATCTCAAGCACAGTGCCAATTATTATGCTAACAGCGCGGGACTCAGAAAGTGATCAAGTGATTGGGCTAGAAATGGGCGCCGATGATTATGTGACTAAACCATTTAGTCCGTTAACCTTAATTGCTCGTATGAAGGCGTTACATCGTCGAAGTGAATTAGTTGATAAAATTGCGGTAACTGCCGATGATGACCAAACATTTGATGTGGAAACGAATCATTTTAAAATGAATACTAAAACGCGTGAAGCATATTTGGATAATCATCCTATTGATGGGTTAACACCCAAAGAGTTTGACTTATTGTATACCTTAGCAAAAAAACCGCGCCAAGTCTTTTCACGCGAACAATTATTAGAGCTTGTTTGGGATTACCAATATTTTGGTGATGAACGAACTGTCGATGCACATATTAAAAAATTGCGTCAAAAGATTGAAAAAGTGGGCCCACAAGTGATTCAAACGGTGTGGGGTGTGGGGTATAAATTTGATGATTCAGGTGTTGCCTAATGCGTTACCTTTATCAGCAATTACTGGCCTTTTGGTTTGTTATTGGCATTACATTAATGACGTTGGGGATTGCCTTTATTCAAATGACACGACAAACCATTGAAGAGAATAATTACCGTCAACTCCTTGGGTACGCCAATGCCGTGGTGAAGGTGATGGGCGTTACAAATGATGCGATGCCCTCGTATGATTTAGAACTCGATTTAATTCGTGCTTTGAATATTTCGGAAATAACTCTTAACCAACAAGATGTGACGTTTGTGTTCTTAAAAGAAGATGGTAAGGTGTTATATCCTGTAACTCCGGATAAGCAAATTGTTTTTCCAGCTCAAGAATATTGGGACAAATTAGAAGAGGGGCAAAAGCAACAAATTACTTCAGAACAAAATATTTTTGGAAAAAAAGAAGCGACCTCGTATACGATGATTCCTGTGAATCTTAATGAAGAATTTTATGGGGCATTGATTGTAACACAACCAGCGAGCAATATTCAAACAACTGCCAATGAATTTACCTTGAATTTGATTAAAGGGTTTGCTTTATCAGGGATTGTGGCGTTGATTATCAGTTATTTTTATGCGACATTCCAAGTTCGGCGGATTAATCGGATGAAACGGGCAACGAAAGAAGTCGCCAATGGGAATTTTGATAGTATTTTACCTGTTCACAATCGAGATGAATTTGATGAATTAGCGGAAGATTTCAATAAAATGACGGTGTCACTAAAGGAATCGCATGAAGAAATTAAACGACAAGAAGAACGCCGACGCCAGTTTATGGCAGATGCGTCTCATGAAATGCGTACGCCATTGACCACGATTAATGGGCTATTGGAAGGCTTAGAGTACAATGCTATTCCGGAAAACCAAAAAGAAAATGCGATTCGTCTGATGAAAAATGAAACGGAACGCTTGATTCGTTTGGTCAATGAGAATCTTGATTATGAAAAAATTCGTACCAATCAAATTTCCATTATTATCAAAAAATTTAGTGCAACCGAAGCTTTACAAACAATATTATCCCAATTGAAAAGTAAAGCAGCAGCAGCGAATGATCAGTTAATTTTAGAGACGACGCAAAACATTGAAGTTTTTGCGGATTATGACCGTTTCGTACAAATTATGGTGAATATCTTACAAAATGCGATTCAATTTACGACGGATGGTGACATTCGTGTGAAAATTGAAAAAGGTTACTTAGAAACAATCATTGAAATTTCAGATACAGGAATTGGCATGACTGAGGGACAATTAAAAAATATTTGGGATAGATATTATAAAGTAGATCCTTCACGTAAAAATCGTAAATTTGGTGAGTCAGGTTTAGGATTACCAATTGTACAACAGTTGGTTCGTTTGCATAAAGGAAAAATTGATGTGAAGAGTGAGCTACATCAGGGAACGACCTTTAGAATTAGTTTTCCTGATACAGAAATTAAAGATTAAAAAGACGAGAAACGTTATGATACGCGTTTCTCGTCTTTTTTTAAAGAATTTTGTCAATATATGGGGTAGCAGTTAATTGTTGGTCTGAGCTAAATAAAAGAATTTTCAATTGTTGATTTTGTGCAAGTTCTTGGCAAAATGGCAAGAGCCATTGCATCTCTTGCACAGCTAAGGAGTCACAACAATGCGTCAGTAAAAGAATTTTCTTTTGCTGCAACAATTGGCGAATGAGCTGTAATTTGATTTTATCTAACGCAGACAGTTCTTCAAGAGGTCGTGCAAAGACTTGCGGTGATAATTCCACATACATGAGATAAAAGGGCAACTTGAACTTCATGCGACGTTTGACACCTAATAGTAAATTATCTTTTAAAGATAAAAAAGGGAGTAGTTGCCAGTTTTTTGTCACACTACCGATGTCTTGTCGTCTAATCGCTGTCTGTTGGAACAGCTCTTGTTGACAATCATCATGTGAAATTAAATAAAATCCTGCATCTAATTGATTTAATGGGATGAGTTGTTCCAATGTCGATACCTCCAATAACTATAACTTATAAGTGTCGTAAATCCAATTGTCGAAATCACAAGCAGTAATGTCCGCATTGTTTTTAAAAGGGTCGTAAAGAAAATACTTAACCATTGTTTACTGGTCAGTTGTATAGAAGCAACTAACGCATCATTGGTTGTTGGAAATCGAATAAACAATTGATTGAGCGTCTGGTTGTCACTGATATGCAAGCTTAAAGATGCACCATTGAGATGGTCCATAAATTCTAAATGAGTCAGTAAGACCAGTTTTCCTAAAGAATACTGACAAAGTAAAAATAAAAATGAAAAGACACTTGTTACTAATAATAGTGGAATGAGACATTCTCCTAAATTTAAGAATACCCAACTCCAAAAAGAACTTCCTGATTGATACCAAACGGCAAATTCTTCGGCTTTTTTTCGTTGATAAATGAGCACTAGAAAGAAGAAAAAAACGCTGAATACCAAAAGCAACAGCATGCGTAACTGGTCATAATAAAGTAATAACCGTTGGCTTGATGTTTGCAATTGTTGGAAAATAACTTGTTTTCCTTCCTGATAACCGGAAGTATCAATCAAATCTTGTGTCTGTTTGACTAAAACAGGTAGTGATTCTTGTAGACTGTCTAATAATAAGAAGAAACAACTACTCACAGTCAAAAAGACTATGTAAATAAGGGTCGCACGTTTATGGTACTTCATGCTGGCTAGCGCGAATTTGAACACAATGCTTTTCCTCCCTTCTTATCATTAAGTATATAAAAGGAATTTGAAAAAAATATGAATATCTTATAGCAAAAAAAAGAATCCGTTACTTCTTTGTGAAATAACGGATGCCTTTTTTTATTTTGCTTCAGAAGTGGATGTGGTTGTTTCGTCTTTTTCAGCTTCTGGATGGTATTCTTTGTAAGATTTTGTTTCGTATAAATCAACAGTTGATTGATTATTGTTTTGTGAGAAAACGCTCGTTGATTGATTACCAAGTGTTTTTTCTTGTTCTAATAACCGTTCCATAATGTTTTTATAACTGTAGTCACTTGGATCTACTGGTTCTAAGCCGCTACCTGTATGGAAACGAAGTAGGTCGCCATTATTAATCTTGTCAGAAATTTCTAATTGACGATTGGCTTCTTTTTGTAACTCATCGATTTGTGCTTGGAGTTCTTCAGATGGTTCTGTAATTGGCAATTGTGTGTCATTGTCATATAGCGTCCCATTGTAGAACGTGTATTTTGAAGTCATGAATGACCCATCTCGGAAAACGGCCATATCTTTGTGTCCATTAGAGAACAAATCTTGTCCTAATTGGATATAGTTTTGTGTATCAATTCCTAATAAATGAAGCAAGGTTGGTAATGAATCGATTTGTGCACCGTACGTATGATTAATCCCACCATTTTCTTGACCAGGAATATGAATCATAAATGGTACGCGTTGCATTTGAGCATTGTCAAAGTCATTCCAAGTACTACTTGTTTTACCAACTAATTCAGCTAGGCTACGGTTACGGCCATTGGATACACCATAATGGTCTCCATATAACACAATGACTGAGTTGTCATATAAGCCACTTGCTTTTAGATAATTGAAGAATTCCTCAACTGATTTATCTAAATAATTCGCTGTTGCAAAGTAACCATTTACGGTTTCATCCGGTGTATTTGCCATTGGGAATCCTGCGTCATCATTGGTAAATTCAGCATATGGATAATGGTTTGATACAGCAATAAACTTAGAATAAAAAGGCTGTTGTAAGTGTTCTAAGTATTGCGCAGATTGTTCAAAGAATGGTTTGTCATGCAAACCATATTGGAATGAATTGTCTTCATTAACATCGTAATAAGAAGCATCGAAGAAATAATCATAACCAAAACGTTTGTAAATCTCATTACGGTTCCAGAAGTTTCCTGAATTTCCGTGGAAGACTGCAGTAGTATAACCTTGTGTTTGTTTTAAAATATCTGGAGCTGCTTCAAAAGTATTTTTCCCACCAAATTGGGTGAAGAAAGCACCTTGATTTAGGCCAAATAACGATGTTTCTAATAACGTTTCCGCATCACTTGTTTTCCCAGCTTTTACTTGATGGAAGAAATTATCAAAGCTGTAGGTACTCTTGTCATGGTAGATGCTATTTACAAATGGCATTACTTCATGTTCCACACCATTTTCATCTTTTAATTTATAATCGATTAAAAATTGTTGCGTACTTTCTAAATGGATATAAATGACGTTTTTGCCTTTTGCAATGCCAAACATTTCATCGTTAGGTGCCGCATAATGTCCTTTAACATAATCTTCGACTTCTTTCATGTCGTTGGGACTTGCTTCGGCACGAACTTGTGTTGTTTTGTATGTTTGTACAGCATCATAAGCAGTAAAGGCGTTAATTCCTAAATATTTAACAAGATAATCACGAGAGAAAGTTCTTGTTAATAAGCCAGAGCGATCAGTTTCTGCTAAGAAAAGATTTCCTGAGAAAATCATAACAGCTAAAGTTGAAACTGCTAAGGCAACACGAGCACGAATGGGACGTTCATCCATTTTAATTTTCTTCGTCATCAATGCACCACCTAAAAGAAGAAAATCGATGAAATAGAAAATATCGGTTGGATGGAACAATTTCAAGGCACTTTGTCCTAACCCTTCGGCAACTTTTCCGGCGCCTAACATGGTATTAATTGTAATGAAATCGGTAAACTCACGATAATAAGTTACGTTTGAAAACAGTAAGACTGTCATAATGAAGTAGATGAGCATCATCGTGATGTAGGACAATTTCGTTCGTCTGACATATAAAGCAATCGACAGGAGTAAGAGCGTTGTTGCGATTGGATTAATAAACAAAATAAAATACTGCATTGGACTTTCGATTCCTAAATTGAATTCAGTCATGTATGCAGCAATATTTTTAATCCAAAACAAAACAGCCAATAAGCTGAAAAAGCCCATACGAGTGTTTAAGAAGTTTGGTATTTTTAAATTTTTCAAAGGAGTATTCCCCACTTTCTTGAAATCTTTCGTGAAAAATAGTTCACGTCTTTTCAATCATCTCTATTATTCTACTAAGGAGAAGAAAGCGTGTCAATGAAATAGCGAGAACCGTTGTGAAATTAAATCTTTCTTTAAAATCAGAGGTGGCAGACAAAGGAAAAGGTTTTTGTTATACTACATACAATGAGTACAAAGCAGGTGGAGGAAATATGAACATAAAAGTGACACAACAAGCAGCAAAAAAAATCAAAAAAGGTTATCCCTTAATTCAAGAAGAAGATTTAGCTCAAAAAGTGGATACAAATGATTGGGTGACCTTTACGGATACCCAGGGCACTTATTTAGCACAAGGTTACTTAGGCAAACAAAACAAAGGTATGGGCTGGATTCTGACAAAAGAAGCATGCCCAATTGACCATGAATTTTTCGTTCAGCGCTTTGCTACTGCGAAAGCAAAACGACAAGCATATTATGCGGATAGTCAAACTACTGCTTTTCGGGTGTTAAATGGAGAAGGCGATGAGCTAGGTGGCCTAATTATTGACTTATACAATGAATATGCTGTTTTTTCTTGGTACAACGACACGTTATATCATCAAAAACAACCGTTAGTAACTGCATTTCAAGAAGTATTTCCAGAAGTAAAGGGTGTTTATGAGAAAATTCGTTTCGACTCAAACTTACCAGAAAGTCAATTTGTGTATGGCGATTTGGCACCGGAACCATTGGTGATTAAAGAAAATGGTATTCACTATGCCACCTATTTAAACGAAGGGCTGATGACTGGTATTTTTCTTGATCAACGAGAAGTTCGCGGCTTGTTAGCAGAAGGCTTTGCTTCAGGGAAAACGGTTTTAAATATGTTTAGTTATACGGGCGCTTTTTCAGTTGCTGCAGCAATGGGTGGAGCGATTGAGACAACTAGTGTCGATTTAGCCAAAAGGAGTTTGCCTAAAACCAAGGAACAATTTGCAGTCAATGGATTAGATGAAAGTCAGCAAAAAATTCATGTCATGGATACGTTTGAGTATTTCAAGTATGCAAAGAAGAAAGACTTACAGTTTGATTTGATTGTTCTAGATCCCCCTAGTTTTGCCCGTAATAAGAAAAAAGTTTTCCGTGTAGCCAAAAATTATGGTGAATTAATTGAAGATAGTGTCGATATATTAAATGAGGACGGCGTGATTATTGCTTCTACAAATGCAGCTAACGTGTCACCACAACGATTCCAACAAATGATTGAAGAAGCATTGACTAAAAAAGGAGTGCACTTTGAGAAAATAGCTACGTATCACTTGCCAAGCGATTTTGCTGTCTATCCACAGTTTCCAGAAGGAGATTATCTGAAGGTTTATTTCTATCAAGTGAAAAAATAAAAAATGGGGTGTCTTTTTGTTGCAAGTACGAAATGTCGAAATTGGAGCGGGGCGACCAAAGATTTGTGTTCCGTTGGTTGGTTCAACAAAAAAAGAAATAATTGAACAATGTATGAAAGCTGATGATTCAGCAGCAGATATTATTGAATGGCGCGTGGATTATTTTAGTGAAGTTGCTACCCTAGAAAAAGTGTATGATGTGTTGGAAGTACTCCGTGAAATGACGGATAAAGTGTTGTTGTTTACGTTTCGAACCAAAGAAGAAGGTGGAGAACGTGCCATTTCTTTGACCAATTATCAAGAACTATATACAAATATTGCTCGTTTAGGTCAAGTAGACTTAATGGATGTGGAATTGAGTATCGCGCAATTTTTAGGTCGGGAGTTTATTCGTGATTTAAAAAATGCAGCTGTTAAGGTGGTTATGAGTTCGCATGATTTCGATAAAACACCCGCTGATGGTGAGTTGGTTTATCGTGTCAATGTAATGAATCAATTTGGTGCAGATATAGGCAAATTAGCCGTGATGCCTCATAATTTACAAGATGTTTTACGCATTATGGGCATTCCGCAAAAAGTACAAGTTTTTAATCAATTACCATTAGCAGTTATGTCGATGGGGGATTTAGGAAAAGTGACGCGTGTGAGTGGTGAGATTATCGATTCTGTCTTTACGTTTGGGTCGTTAGGTCAAGCGTCTGCGCCAGGTCAAATTCCTGTCGAACAGCTAGATATCATTTTAGATGCCTTACATGTAACTGAATAAGTAGGAAGTGACAACTGTGGTAAAGAAAAAAATAGTGAAAACCAATGCCATTCGCTTAGTTGAGCAACAAAAAATCGCTTATGTAGAACATCAATATGAGTGGTCTGAAGAGCATCTTAGTGCAAACGATGTTGCGCAACAATTGGGTGAGCAAGAAAATATTTATAAAACGCTTGTTGCTGTGGGGAATAAAACCGGACCATTAGTCGCAGTTATTCCTGGAAATCGAGCACTCGATTTGAAAAAAATGGCAAAAGCTAGTGGCAATAAAAAGGTGGAAATGCTTCATTTACGTGATTTAGAGGCAACTACAGGCTACATTCGTGGTGGTTGCTCACCAGTCGGTATGAAAAAATTATTTCCCACTTATTTCGATCAGTCAGCCGAATCATTGCCAACGATGATTGTTTCGGCAGGGCGTCGCGGCTTACAAATAGAAGTCGCACCTCAAGACTTAGCTAAGATTACGCGGGGATATTTTGTAGATATTATCGAATAAAAAAAGTTTGAAACGTTTGGTTCGTTTCAAACTTTTTCATGTTAATAATGGAAATAAGAGGCGATTTCGGCAGCATGCTTTCCTGCAGAGTGACCTGTACAAAAAGCTGCGGTAATATTAAAGCCTCCTGTATAGCCGTTGATATCAATTAATTCGCCACCAAAGAATAAGCCTGGCATTACTTTGCTTTCCATCGTTTTTGGATTGATTTCTTTAAGATTAATTCCGCCACCTGTCACAAAAGATTTTTCTAGTGGGAAGGTTTTGACAATTTGAATCTGGAAATCTTTCCATAAAGCAATAATTTCTGCTAGTTGTTCTTCCGTCAATTGATTGGCGGGTAAATCAGCTAGCTCTAATTTTTCTAAATAAAAATGAAGTAGGCGTTCAGGTAAGAAGGCTAGCAAAGCATTTTTTAAGACTTTTTTAGTATCTTTTAAGGTTTCTTGTACTTGCTTGGTTAATTCTGCTTCTGAGATGTCTGGGAAGCAATCTAAGGAGACTGCGACCTGTTCTTGTGTTTCTAATAGTTGATTGACGAAAGACGAGCAACGCAATGCTGCAGGTCCGGATACACCAAAATGGGTAAACAACAAATCCATTTTATGACTAGTGACTGACTTGCCTTGTTCATTTAAAACCGATAAACAAATATCGCGCAAAGAAATTCCTTGTAAGGTTTTCTCACAAATGAAATCTTCTTCTGAGATGAGAGGGGACTCTGTTGGATAAAGTGGGGCAATCGTATGGCCAACTTTTTTTGCTAATTTATAGCCATCTCCCGTTGATCCCGTCGAAGGATACGTTCGTCCACCGGTTGTTAAAACCACACATGGGGCATAAAAAGTTTCAAATTCAGTTTCCACACCTTTTATTTCTGTTTCATGTAAAAGTTTCTTAACCACTGTATTGGTGGCAATTGTCACGCCTAGTTCTTTGACACGGTTCACTAATGTGTCGACAATTGTTTTTGATTTATTGCTTACAGGAAACATTCGTCCATGATCTTCTTCTTTTAATGATACACCTTGTGATTCAAAAAAGTTCATAATATCTTGATTATTAAACTGTGCAAACGTACTGTATAAAAATTTTCCATTTCCTGGAATGTGATGAATTAAATCGTCCACCATGCGATTATTTGTAACATTGCAGCGTCCACCTCCTGTCATTAATAATTTCTTACCAAAGCGTTTGTTTTTTTCAATAAGCAATACCTTTGCATTGCTTTCTGCAGCAGCGATTGCGGCCATTAAACCACTCGTGCCACCACCTACGACGATTACGTCATATGTTGATTCCATATATATCACCTCAATGTAAATAGTCTGAAAATTTCAACTTTTTGTTAAAAATTGCGTGCAAAATCATTTTTTTTCTGCTAAAATTCATACTACCAAAACAAGGGGGTATTTTCATGACAAAAGCATCAGAATATGTAAAAAGCATTCAAGAAGAAATTCACGCAAAGGATGCCAATCAACCAGAATTTTTACAAGCAGTAGATGAGTTCTTAACAACAGTTGTTCCATTCTTAGAGAAACATCCAGAGTATGAAGATAGCAACTTGTTGTCTCTTATTACAGAACCAGAGCGTTTCATTCAATTCCGTGTGCCTTGGCAAGATGATAAAGGGAACTGGCAAGTAAACCGCGGTTACCGCATTCAATTTAACTCAGCATTAGGCCCATATAAAGGTGGTTTGCGTTTCCACCCAAGCGTTAACTTAAGTATTTTGAAATTCTTAGCGTTTGAACAAATCTTCAAAAACAGCTTAACTGGTCTACCAATTGGTGGCGGTAAAGGTGGAAGTGACTTTGATCCTAAAGGAAAATCAGATGCAGAAATTATGCGATTCTGCCAAAGCTTCATGACAGAATTATCAAAATATATCGGACCTAGCTTAGATGTACCTGCAGGTGATATCGGTGTTGGTGGACGTGAAATTAGTTACCTATATGGTACTTACAAACGGTTGAAACAATATGATGCTGGCGTATTAACTGGTAAACCATTAGATTTCTGGGGAAGCAAAATCCGTACAGAAGCAACTGGTTACGGTGCAGTTTATTTAGTAAAACACTTATTAGCTGACTTAGATGAAAACTTTGAAGGTAAAACAGCAGTCATCTCTGGTAGTGGGAACGTTGCAATTTATGCGATTGAAAAATTACAAGCTTTAGGCGCTAACGCTGTAACTTGTTCAGATTCAAATGGTTTCATCTACGACAAAGAGGGTATTGATTTAGCTTTACTAAAAGATATCAAAGAAGTGAAACGTGAACGTTTAACAGCATACGCTGAACAACGTCCATCTGCTGAATACCATGAAGGTTCTGTTTGGGACTTCGACGTAACAGCTGAACTTGCATTCCCATGTGCAACACAAAATGAAATCAATATCGACCAAGCAAAACGCTTAGTTGCTAATGGTGTTCGTGTGGTTGCTGAAGGTGCGAACATGCCTAGCACACTTGAAGCAGCAGAATTCTTCATTGAAAACAATGTTTACTACTGCCCAGGTAAAGCAGCAAATGCTGGTGGTGTAGCTGTTTCAGCTCTAGAAATGAGCCAAAACTCTCAACGTTTACAATGGGAAGCAGAAGAAGTAGATGCTCGTTTAGACGGTATCATGAAAAATATCTACGAAGCATGTCGCGATACTGCCAAAGAATTTGATGCAGAAAATAACTTCATGTTAGGCGCAAACATTGCAGGTTTTGCAAGAGTTGCGAAAGCAATGTACGCACAAGGGCTAGTTTAGACAGAATTTACTTGAAAAAAAACATTAAAAAAAGTAAAGTAGTAGTTGTAATGACTACTACTTTATTTTTTAGGAGGATTCAAAAATGGGACACATTTCATTTGACCATTCTAAGTTAACACCATTTGTTCGCGAACATGAGCTAGACTACATGCAAACTCAAGTAACTGCAGCAGATAAAGCGTTACGTGAAGGAACAGGTCCAGGAAACGATTTTACTGGCTGGATCGATTTGCCAAAAGACTACGATAAAGAAGAATTTGCACGCATTAAAAAAGCGGCAGAAAAAATTCAATCTGATTCTGACGTTTTAATTGTAATCGGTATCGGTGGTTCTTATTTAGGTGCTCGTGCAGCAATCGAGTTTTTACAACATTCATTCTACAATGTATTACCAAAAGAAGAACGTAAAACACCACAAGTTTTCTTTGCTGGAAACTCAATTTCTTCAACTTATTTAGCTGACTTAATTGAAGTTATTGGTGACCGTGACTTCTCTGTGAACGTAATCTCTAAATCAGGTACAACAACTGAGCCAGCGATTGCTTTCCGTGTCTTCAAAGAATTATTAATCAAAAAATATGGAAAAGAAGAAGCCAACAAACGTATTTATGCGACAACTGACCGTGCAAAAGGCGCTGTAAAAGTTGAAGCTGATACAGAAGGTTGGGAAACTTTTGTGATTCCAGATGATGTTGGTGGACGTTTTACTGTCTTAACACCAGTTGGTTTATTACCAATCGCTGTTAGTGGTGCGGATATCGATGCGTTGATGCAAGGTGCAGCAGACGCTCGTGAAGCTTATTCAAATGCTGATTTGAAAGAAAACGAAGCTTACCAATATGCTGCTTTACGTAATATTTTATACCGTAAAGGCAAAGCTATTGAAATCTTGGTGAACTACGAACCAGGAATGCAATACTTCTCTGAATGGTGGAAACAATTATACGGCGAATCAGAAGGAAAAGATCAAAAAGGAATTTATCCTTCAAGCGCCAACTTCTCAACTGACTTACACTCTGTTGGACAAACAATCCAAGACGGTACACGTAATGTTTTTGAAACAGTTGTGAAAGTGGAAAAAGCACGCAAAGTCATTGATATTCCAGTTCAAGAATCTGACTTAGATGGTTTAGGTTACTTAGAAGGTAAAGATGTTGACTTTGTTAATACAAAAGCCTTCGAAGGAACACTATTAGCGCATACAGATGGGAATGTACCAAACCTATTAGTAAAAATTCCAACAATGGATGCTTACACATTAGGGCATTTAGTGTACTTCTTTGAAATTGCAGTAGGAATCTCAGGTTACTTAAATGGCGTAAATCCATTTGACCAACCAGGTGTAGAAGACTACAAACGTAACATGTTTGCTTTATTAGGTAAACCAGGTTTTGAAGAGTTAGCGAAAGAATTGAACGCACGTCTATAAAATAAAAACGATGGTCCTTGTTGAAAAACAGAAGGCCATCGTTTTTTTTTTAGGTGAGTAAAAGAGACGAGTGTATCTTGTTGATATTGCGCCAGAAAAATAGCGGGCATTTGCATTTTTTCAAAATCTTGGTATGTAAAATTCCCTTGTGTTAAGTGATGAAATAAAATAGCAAACGCTGTACCATGACCACAAATGAGGTTATTTTTAACAGGATGATTGAGAATTTCTTGGTAAACGGGCAATATTCGTTCCTTCACTTGACGAAATGATTCACCATTTGGCAAAGCATAGTCCACATTTTGCCATTGTTTTTTAGCAAAGGTAGGAAAATCATCGACCCATTTGCCAACAGTCCGTTCTCGTAAGTCCCAGCGTGTGGAAATCGCTAAATTAAAAAAGTCAGCAGTTGGTTGAATGGTTTGTATGGTGCGTAAATAAGGGCTAGAAAAAATTTGCTCAATTGATTTATCTTTGAAAAATGATACAAGTGCTTGCGCATGTTGGTGACCAGCTGCCGTCAAAGGGGCTGTTTCATCATCTTTATTACTAATATCACGAATGGAGCGACGGACAAAATAAATAGTTTTCATAGCAATCTTCTTATGTAAAAAAAGTCTTATCAATCCTTTATTATACAACAAAAAGCCGTCTTTAGTTTGAATGAACTAAAGACGGTTCTAATACGGACTAGGTGAAGTCATGAATTTGAAATCCTTTCTATATTTAAGCCATAGTTTTTAGGTTTTTAATTGCTTCTTCAATAGTTACGCCGTAAGCGATACGTGTATCATCTTTACTGTCGATTGCCATAAACATATTTGTTTGTGTATCAAAGGCAATGCGATATTCTAAATTTGCTTTTGTGAATGTCATATAAATTCCTCCTTTTTACTTATCATTCAGCCGCGACTCTAATGTAGCACGAACGTGAGAAAATTTCAAAGATAAACCTAAAACTTCTTAAAGTGTCTTAAGAAATTAGTTGTTTTCATTTAAACCAACTAAAAGACCAATCGTTAACATGAAAAAAATAGCCGTTTGAATAGCAATCATCGTACGCACCTCCTTTTCTTTACTCTCAGTATAGTAAAGAATAAGGCAATATACACGAACACCACAGTAACGAAGAGATAACAAAATTGTCATCTTTTCAACTGTGGTGTGTAAGAGATTAACCGACACCTAGGACAAAGTTCACTAGTTTATCCGAATAAGTAATCGTGTCATCGGGTTGTCGAATGGTTTTGTTTAACAAGCCCATTTGGTCTGTGATGATACCATCAACACCATAAAAAATCATGCGATTCATGGTGTCTTCATCATTGGGTGTCCATACATAGACTTGTTTGCTGTCACTATGCGCAGCATTGATAAAATTTCGATTGAGAGTAGTATATTCCATCGTTAGAAAGTCAGCTTGGGAAATCGGTGGACCAACTAAACTGAATGGTAAAATATACCCCGCTTTTAGTTCAGGTGCCGTTTGCTTAATTTCTTCAATCATTTGGAAAGACAAGCTTTGAATGATATGGCCTTTCTCAATTAAGCGCTCTTCGTATTTATCTAAGAAGGTTTGTACCAAATGAGACACATCTTTTTTCTGGGTTTTAATTTCGACCATTAACGGTTGTTCCAATTGATCCGCAACATCAAGATACTCATCGAATGTGCTAATTCTTGCTGTTTTTCCGTTTTCTTTTACAGTTAATGCCAAGGCTTCTTCCAAGGTAGATTCCTCTGGTTTTTGACGAAAACCGGTGAGAGCTTTGAAATTAAAATCATGGTAAACGATAAATTCATTATCTGTGGTTAACTGCACATCCATCTCAATATAATTGGGATGGAATTCTTTGCTCGTTTTTTCTAAAGCCGCAATCGAATTTTGGACGCCGTTACTATCACTCACACCGCGATGAGAAACAGTCGTAGGTGTTTTTAAGTTGAAGTTTGTTAGATAGTTATGATTGTATAGACTCACACCGACACCAAAAAAGATGGCAACAACTAAAAAGGTCGTTTGCATAAATTCGGAAAATCGAGTAGGTGCATGTTCTTCCATCATAAACCATTTGGGAATTTCTGGTAAAAATCCTTCATCATCCATAAAATCAATCGTGACATAAAAAACGGCGACCGTTGATAAGACGATATTGATTAATAGAATAAATTGCAATAAGGTCATCGCAAAAACGGCACTAATTAACGAATAATCAGGCAAGAAAGACTCCACAAGCACTTGCGCTGAAATAACTAAGAAAAATCCCAGTGATGCCAACAACAAAGTACTACCAGTGATGATAACAAATTGGGCAATAATGGCAAAAAAACGTTTTTTCGTTAAACGCCAACTTTCTTTTACGGCTAATTTAAAGGGACGATCCCGTAAAATCATTTCTGGTAAAGCGAAAATTACCCGAATACCTAAATAAATCATTGCTACATAAAATAAGACAAAAGAAGAAACAATGACTAATCGATTGGCAAAAATGAAATCAACGATAAATGCCGGAATTTTGACTTTTGAGAGTAAGTCCGAATGAAACGAAAACCCACCAATCGGCAAAATTAAAAAGAAGTAAAAAAAGAAAAATAGAATAGTTTCAATTCGCACTTTTTTTAATTGTAAAAAGGTGACGCTTAATAATTGCATTAAGCGAATCGGTTGCTGTTTTTTGATAAAATAAACACTTAATAATAAAAAGGTAAACTCAAAAAAAACAGCTAGGACAATTGCAATTAAAACAACGAGTAAAGAAAGTGACACCCATGGATGATGTACGAGAATTTCACCGATATTATCAAATGAGATGTAATTGATTTGCCCTCGCCGCAAAATAAATTTGGTGGAACTGCTGAGCAATGGTATGAGTAAAAAAAGCATAAAACCATGCATCAGTAACACGTTTTTAAAATAAGACCGTGTGCCCAGTAAAAAATCTCTGGTATTGATGAGACTATGTTTTAAATAATTCACTGTAATCACCTTTTTTCTATTCATGATTCTTTCATCATACTACAAAAAAAAAAGCTATCCAAGATTTTTGGATAGCTTGTTTTGGTTTTAGAATAACTGTGTTAAGAATGAGCTACCATAGACTAAACCCATACTATAAAGTAGGATGGAGGCTGGTTTTGCTAGTAAAATAATCCAAATATATTTCTTTACAGAAATGTTGGTCAATCCCGCCATAAGACATAAGGCATCATCTGGCGCAACGGGTAGGAAAATTGCTAGAGCAAATAATTTATCAAAGCGACTTTGGTTGTCTAACCAACCCGCATATTTATCATAAGTTTTTTCACTGACTAAACGTAGTACCAGCGGTTTACCATATTGGCGACTTAATAAGAAGATAATAATCGAACCAACACAGATACCGATATAGTTATAAATAAATCCTTCGACAGGGCCAAATAATAATACACCTGCTGCTAAGGAAATCCCACCTGGAATAATAGGGACAATTACTTGTAGAATTTGAATGAAGATAAACAAAATAGGTCCAGTAAGTGTCGATTGTCCGACGAGACTTTGTAAAGCATTCATATCTTTAAAGACACCTAGTTGGAAGAAATAAACAGTTAAAATAATCGAGACTGCCATCCCACTAAATGAAATCAAGTTTAGAATTTTCTTGGTTGTTGTTACGCTCATGAATAGACACTTCCTTTGCCGTATTTATCTTGATTATAATCGCAAACAATCAAAAAAGCATACATCCAAAGACTGAATTTCAGTTAATTTATCTTTTTGTTAAACTTTTTATGGAGTGTACTTTTTTTCCACTTTATTATAATTCGTTCCACAAGACTTGTCATCATGAAAGCGCTAGCGATGCTGCCAGCTGTGACCATGACAATCATAATATTTTCAAAGGCAACTGTGTTATTTCCCAAAACTAATTCACGCACAGCTTTATACGCAGGGCCACCTGGTACTAGAGGAACTAAACTGGGAATATTAAAAATAATCATGGGAATTCGTTTTTTACGTGAAAAGAAAATACTGAAACACCCAATTACAAAAGTAGCTAAAAAATTTGCCACACCTAACCCACCACCGTGTGAGTGAATCCCTACATAAATGAGCCAACCAATACAACCTGTAATCCCACTTGCTAACAGCGCGCGGCGAGGAATATTTGTCAGAACGCCAAAAGCTACCGTACTAAAAAAGCTAGCTATAATATGAACGAAAAGCATCATAAAATATCCCCTCCAAACAGCATAAAAACAGTCGCAATGCCCACACCAATGGAGGCGGCAATGATAATAGCTTCTGTTCCACGAGCAAGTCCGCTAATTAAATGTCCCGCAAGGATATCTCGAAATGAGTTTGTAATAGCCACACCAGGAACTAAAGGCATCACAGCGCCAATAATAATGTTGTCGACATTACTTGCCCAGTTAAGTCTGACACACAATAACGCAAGGGCGCCAATAATAAAAGACGCTAAAAAATTATCAAAAAATTGTAATTTTAATGTTTTATTGGCATAATAATTCGCAGAAAAACCAATCATACCAATAATAAAAGTTGCTATAAAATCATAAGAGGAACCACCGAAAGCATACATCAATAGACAACTCATGACACCCGCACAAACAATTTGTAACCAAATTGGAAACATCGGTGTTTCATAATCAATTTTTTTTAGCGAATTGTGTAACGTCAGCAAATCAATTTTATGTTCGGCAAATTCACGAGACAGTTGATTGACTGCAACAACTTTTTCTAAATTAATGGATCGACTACCAACATTTTCAACTTGGGTATAGTGGCTGTTTCGCAGCCCCATAAAGATGCCTGTTGCAGTCACATAGCTGACACTATTGGGTTCATTTGCATTCGTGGCGATACGTTTCATCGTATCTTCTACCCGATAGACCTCCGAACCACTTTCCATCATAATTTTTCCAGCCAACAAACAGGTTTCTACTACTAACTCTTTTGATGCAGTCATTTCTAAGCTCCTTTATCTAATTTATTTGATAGAAATGTTTTGTAAAGATGGTTTTATTCTATCCGTTTGCTTAGAAACCTACAAGAATAGTTTGCTTAAATTTAATAACATAACGGTTAAATTTGAATATTTTCTTTCATGTCTTTTCCGAAAATTTACAAAAAAACTCTTGTTAAAATGAAAACAGAGTGTTAGTAAACCTTGAAAGAATCATTTTTTTAATGAAAAAAGTGATTTTTAATTTTTTAATAAAAACCCTTTAAAAAATAGCGAATGTCGGTTAAAATAACATTAACAGATTAAATTTTGATGAGGGGGGTTACTATGCGACATAAAGTATATACACGTGAACATATCTTAAAAGCAGCTTATGAAGTAATTGCGAAAGATGGATTTACGAATTTCACTGCTCGAAACGTGGCAAAGAAAATGGGGGTCTCTACTCAACCCATTTATCTTGAATTTAAAAATATGCAGGATTTAAAAAACACGCTTGTTGAAACAGTTTATGAAGATTTAAAGAAGAAAGTTTTTTCTGTTGAGCATACAGGTGATAAATTGATGGATTTAGCGATTAATTATATTGATTTATCGCAAAAAAGTCCGAAGTTATTTATTGCTTTATTTATTGATAACTACGGTGGTGGGAAGTTGATGTATGACCAAGCCTATGAACATTTTCGTCACACGATTCATGATCACGAAGAATATGCCAACTTATCAGAAGAACACTTAAAAGCACTGCATACAGGAATCTGGATTTCTGTAACAGGAGTAGCGGCGTTGATGTCTTCGGGTGTTATCGAACCAACGCGTCAGCAAATTATTACCGTTGTCCAACAAACCATTGATTCTATTTTAGCGATTGAAGCAAAAAAACAAGAAAACAACGAATAAAAAAAGCTGTCCGACTTCTATTGAATTGAGTTGGACAACTTTTTTGTATTGTATAAGGAGAGTACGGGATTTGAACCCGTGCACCGCTTAACGCGGCTCGCTGGATTTCGAGTCCAGTGCATTACCACTCTGCCAACTCTCCGTGCCGTTATTATTTTCTTCCTTTTCTTGAAAAAAAGCAAGAAAAAACCGTCGAGGATAGCCTCTGACGGTCAAGTTATAGTGCAAGATATTTTTCAAGATAATTTGCGAGACCATCTTCATCATTCGTTTTATTTGTGATATCGTTAGCAATACCTTTTAATTGTTCGATACCATTGCTCATAGCCACACCCCAACCTGCGTAGTCGAGTAGTTCCAAATCATTATGTTCATCACCAAATGCGATGACATCTTTTTGATCAATCTGTAAGGAATCAGCAATAACTGAGACAGACATCGCTTTTTGCACGCCTTTAGGTACAATCTCTAAAATGGCGTTAGGGCCACCCCAGGTACGGACATCAATTTTATTTTCAAATTGTTTTGAAAGAGCATCTGAAACCTGTGCTGAAAATTGATGTTGCGTTTTAATTAATAGCGAAGTTGGATTAGTTGTTAAATTAGAAAATAAGTTGGCTTCGGTTACTTTATCTGTTGCAAAAAAGTGACCTTCAAAATCATTTAAATCATTGATAAAAAATGTTTCACGGTTTTCAGCGGCAACGAAATCTAAATTTAATTTTTCTTTTTGTGCCAAAATTTCAAAAGCAATATCTTTTTCAATAGATAATTCTCGTTCAAATTCCCATTTTTGATAAGGTTTGTGGACAAGTGCGCCATTGAAGTTCACCATCGGCGTGTCTAGCTTTAATTGACGATAAAATTGTTCGCTCATGCGAAATGGGCGTCCAGTGGCAATACTTACATAGTGCCCAGCTTTGATTGCTTTTCCTAAAACTTCGGCTGTTCGGGAGCTAATGAGAGACTGACTGTTTAAGGTTGTTCCATCTAAATCGATAGCGATTAATTTTTGAGACATAAAAGGATTCCTTTCTTTAATGAAATGCTCACCCAAAGTGTAACATATTCTAACGATTTGACAAATATCGGCACTTAAAAACAGTTTTATCTCTCTAGTGATGAGAAAAAATAGTGGCTAAACACGAACGATTTGTATATTTATCAAATATTTTGTTAATAAAATGTTGAAAAAACATTTGAGGCTAACTATAATCAGTAATTGTTCAGCGGAAAGCTTAAAATTGCCTTTATTTTCTTTTTTCTTTCTGAGGTCTAATTATATTTAGGAGTGAAGATGTATCATGGAAAAGTTTTTCAAATTAAAGGAAAACAAAACAACTGTATCAACAGAATTCGTCGCGGGGATTACAACCTTTTTTGCAATGAGCTATATTTTATTTGTTAATCCGTCTATTTTATCGGCATCAGGTATGCCATTTCAGGCTGTGTTCTTAGCAACGATTATTGCATCAATCATCGGTACTTTGATTATGGGACTATTTGCAAATGTGCCTTATGCACAAGCACCAGGAATGGGCTTAAATGCTTTTTTCACGTTTACAGTCGTGTTTGGTCTAGGGTATACATGGCAACAAGCATTAGCGATGGTCTTTATTTGTGGATTAATTAACATTTTTATTACGATTACTAAAATTCGTAAAATGATTATCCGTGCGATTCCTGAAAGCATGCAAAATGCTATTGGTGGCGGGATTGGTATCTTTGTTGCTTATGTAGGTCTTAAAAATGCAAATTTATTAAATTTTTCAGCGAGTTCAGATGTGATTACCAGTTCTGCTGTTGAAAACGGTGAGGCTGTAAATGTCACAATGAGTGGTGGGATTGTTCCAGCATTAACCAACTTCAATAATGCACCCGTGTTGCTGTCATTAATTGGTTTAGTTTTGATGACTGTTTTGGTTGTGATGAATGTTCGTGGAGCGGTCTTATTAGGAATTGTTGGGACAACGATTATTGGAATTTTGATGGGTGTGGTTGATTTAAGCAGCATTGATTGGAAAGCTAATTCATTAGGTAGTTCTATTGGTGAATTAAAAACCACATTTGGGGCAGCTTTTGGAGCAGAAGGGATGCAATCTTTGTTTAGTGACTCTTCTAAAATTCCGCAAGTGGTGATGACGATTATTGCGTTTAGTTTATCAGATACGTTTGATACGATTGGGACCTTCATTGGAACAGGTCGCCGTACCGGTATTTTCTCTAAAGAAGATGAAGCAGCTTTGGAAGATAGCAAAGGTTTTAGCACAAAAATGGATCGTGCATTGTTTGCCGATGCTGCAGCTACTTCTATTGGAGCAATTTTTGGTACCTCAAATACTACGACATTCGTTGAATCCGCAGCTGGAATCGGTGCTGGCGGGCGTACAGGTTTAACTTCTGTTGTTGTAGCGGGATTATTTGCTTTAAGTAGTTTATTCTCACCATTGATTGCGATTGTGCCAGCACAAGCAACAGCACCCGCTTTAATTTTAGTCGGGGTCATGATGATGGCATCCTTTAAAGATATTGAATGGACTAATTTAGAAGAGGCTGTCCCAGCTTTCTTCGCATCAATCTTTATGGGCCTATGTTACAGCATTTCTTATGGAATTGCAGTCGGATTCATTTTCTTCGCAATTGTTAAAGTAGTCAAAGGCAAAGCTAACGAAGTCTCACCAATTTTATGGTTTGTCAATGCGTTGTTTATTTTGAATTTTATTATTTTAGCATTATTAGGTTAAAACCCAACACTCTTCATTTTTTTGAAGAGTGTTTTTTTGTCTAAAAGAGTAGAAGGTTGAAGAGTTTTCTTTAAACTTCTATAATAAATGTAAGAGATTAAAAAAGTTTAATCATAAAGGGAGCTTTTCGTGGAAACAACGAGCGACCTTTTTCTATTGGTTAAAAAATAATGAAATTTTTTTGTAACGAACGCTTCTCTCGGTATTTCGGTTTAATGAGTTTGAAAATTCATGAAAATAGTCTATATTTGAGTAGAAAGAAGGTTTGTGTATGAAAGTAGATTGGAAAAGAAATTTACTAATTTCTTGGATAGGCTGTTTCTTTACAGGAGCGAGTTTTAGTTTAGTTATGCCTTTTATTCCCATATATATTGAGGAGTTAGGGGCACCCAAAAATCAGATTGAGCTTTTCTCAGGGTTGGCGATTTCAGTAACGGCATTTGCCGCAGCAATTGTTGCACCCATTTGGGGGAATTTAGCCGATCAAAAAGGTCGTCGTTTGATGATGATTCGGGCATCGATTGGGATGACACTAACAATGGGGTCATTAGCGTTTGTGCCGAACGTTTATTGGTTGTTAATTATGCGTTTCTTTACAGGTGTGTTATCTGGTTATGTGCCAAATGCCACGGCATTGATAGCTTCTCAAGCACCACGTGAAAAAAGTGGTTGGGCATTAGGAACCTTGGCAACAGGCGCGATTGCAGGTAATTTAATTGGTCCTTCGATGGGCGGTGCTCTTGCTGAAGGTTTTGGGATTAAAAATGTTTTTATCATTACCGGAGTTGTTCTATTTATCACGTCGTTATTAACTATTTTCATGGTGAAAGAAGATTTTGTACCGATTGAAAAACAAGAAATGCTGACAATGAAGCAATTGTTTGAAAAAATGACAAATTCACAAGTCATGATTGGTTTATTTATTACTTCGTTAATTCTACAAATTGGTATTACAAGCATTAGTCCAATTTTAACGTTGTATATTCGTCAGTTAAGTGGTGATACGGGAAATGTGTTGTTTGTCAGTGGGATGATTGTTTCGATTGCAGGTGTCTCTGCCATTATTTCCTCCCCCATTTTGGGCCGATTGGGTGATCGAATTGGAAATCATAAAATTTTATTAGGTGGTCTAGTGTTTTCTTTACTTTGCTTTATTCCCATGGGCTTTGTTCAAACACCTTTTCAATTAGGTGTGTTGCGATTTTTACTAGGTTTTTCAACAGGGGCGTTAATGCCTTCCGTTAATACCTTGATTAGTAAAATTTCGCCGCCAGAAGGAGTTAGTCGAATTTATAGTTACAATCAAATGTTTATGAATTTTGGTCAAGTACTTGGACCTTTAGTTGGATCTACAGTGGCGCATAGCATGGGTTATCCAGCAGTGTTTTGGGTAACCAGTTGCTTTGTAGGGTTTAACATTTGTTTGTCACTAGTTAATTTTAGAAAGTATTTGAAAAAAGATACAATTAGTTGAAAAGAAAAAAAAACCAGTTACAATAAAATGTAACTGGTCTTTTTTATGCTTGTTTTTTCTCTTTTGGTACGGCAAATTCTCCAATGATGATGACAAAAATTGCTACGATAATAGAAGCGATTAAGGTCATTTTGAAATCGTAAGGAGATTTAGATAAAGCCCCGCCAAGGAAACCAACGATTTGACCTAACACGATTGCCCAAACAAACGTTACAATGTAGTGCATTGCTACACCTTCTTTCAAACTTGAAATGTTGCTTTTAGTTTACCACATTTTTAAGACTTGTAAAGATTTTCACGTTTTTCAATAAAGAATATTATTTAGGAGGAATCCATATGACACGTGCCGCGCAATTAACGACAACGACGGCGTATTCTTTGCTACAAAGTACGATTAAAATTCCTCAATACGTCACTCTAGCGAAACAACTCGGGTATCAACAATTAGGTATGACCGATAGCGATAATTTACATGGTGCTTTAGAATTTATGCAAGCCTGCCAAAAAGAAGGGATGAAAGGGATTGTGGGGTTATTCTTGCGGTATCAATCACCAATCACCGAACAAGAACACGCCATTTTTCTATTCGCTAAAAATTATGCAGGCTACCAACAATTAATGAAACTTTCTAGTCAAAAAATGATTACAGGAGCTGTGTCATTAGAGTCATTCAAACCCATGGATGATGTGATTGCAGTATTGCCGAATGAAAATGAGTTAACAGTGTTGTTTTCAAGTGATGTGCAACAAGCTACCAAACGTTTGCAAGCATTTCAAGAACAGTTTGGTAACGATGACTTCTTTTATGGCATTGCTTATCAACAACCTATTTTACCTGTCCAAGAATGGCTTGCTTCACAACGAGTAGCGCCTGCAGCGTACCATTTAATTAATTCATTGCATAAAGAAGAAGCTTTTGCGGTGAATGTCTTGCATCGCATTAAAGAGGGCACTCAAATAGAGGATTTACGGCAAGAAATTGAACAGCTGACCGATCACAGTTTAAGCGCAGCTAACCAGCAACAAGCGTGGTATGCGGAACATTTTCCAGAAGCTTGGCAAAATACACTAAAAATCGCCGACAATTGCCAATTGGAATTACCGATTCATCAAACATTATTGCCTCATTATCCTTTAGACAATCAATCAGCCGACAACTATTTGCGTGAGCTTTGTTTTCGTTTGTTATCTGAGCGTATTCCACAAGCAGATGCTCGTTACCAAGAGCGCTTGGAATATGAGCTATCCGTCATCCATAAAATGGGCTTTGATGATTATTTTTTAATTATTTGGGATGTGATGGCCTTTGCTCATCGAGAACAAATTGTCACAGGTGCTGGACGAGGATCTGCTGCTGGTTCACTTGTGGCGTATGTCTTATCTATTACCGATGTAGACCCCATTCAATATCAGTTATTGTTTGAACGTTTTTTAAATCCAGAACGCTATACGATGCCAGATATCGATTTAGATATTCCTGATAATCGCCGAGAAGAAGTGTTGTTATATGTAAAAAATAAATATGGTCAAGAGCACGTTGCGCAAATTGCGACTTTTGGGACGATGGCAGCGAAAATGGTTTTACGCGATGTCGGACGTGTGTTTGGTTTGTCTCAAAGCGAAGCCAATCGTTGGTCACGCGCGATTCCTAATGCGTTAAAAATGACATTAGACAGGGCGTATCAAGAATCGAAAGCTTTACGAGAATTAGTCGAATTAAATGAACGCAATACGCGCATTTATCAAGTCGCTAAAACTCTAGAAGGTTTGCCACGCCATGTGTCAACCCATGCGGCAGGAGTGGTCATTAGCGATGATAAATTGGTAGACCTTGTGCCGTTACAAGCAGGTTCAGAAGAAATCTGGTTAACACAATTTACGATGAACGATGTAGAGACGGTTGGGTTATTGAAAATGGATTTCTTAGGGTGTGCGATACGTTAGTTTGAAAGATTATCAGAAATGGTAATCGGGGATAACTTGTTAGAAAACTGTAATTCTGATGGTTGGAATGAGAGCAGTCATGTTTGCTCGAAACACCACGCTAATATCCCACATGCATTATGTTTCATATAAAATATGATGTGTGAAGCTGGGTGAAGTCGTCGAATACTAAGGGAAATGAACCGAAGTATAGAGTAGGCGGGCGGTGGTAGGATATGGTTAGAATGTGGTTCAACACCACTGACGAATCTTCGAATGTAAGGCTCTAGAAGAAGTTATATAACCTGAGATGGTTATGTAGTACCGATGCGGTATGCTTGATAGGGAAAAGTAGTCATGTCCTAAGCGAAATTCCTGATACTCAACAAAGAGAGTATAATGCAAGCAGGGTCAAAGAAGAAACCTAAGTCTTATCAATACTAGGAATTACGGAACGTAGAAAGCTAGTGATTGCTATTTAAACCTTATATGAGGGGCAAGTATAACGAAAAGATATTTTATCTATAAGTTATTTAACGCTAGTGAGAGTGGAGTCACAGTACCAATGAAACCATGATAATAAGTGGTGGAGGGATAGGCTCTAGTCGTTTCATGAGATATTAATTAATTGATAAACTATTTCGCTTTTCGAGTATGACAGGGAAACAACTACCTCTAGATTTATAAAAGGAGGTTGCCCAGCGAAATGAATATATACAGATACAATCAATACTACCAAATGCAAGATATTTTCGATGGATTGTACAATGATTCATCAAACCAAGTTGAATTTAAAAACCTTATGGATATTATTGCAAGTGAAAACAACATTAAATTAGCTTTTAGAATTATTAAATCTAATACAGGCAGTAAAACCGCTGGAACTGACGGTATAACTATTCAAGATTTTAAAAAAGAATCTTTAAAAGAATACATTAGAATTGTGAAAGATAAACTTAACAATTTTAAACCAGATACAGTTAGACGAGTATTCATACCTAAAGAAAATGGTGATACTAGACCGTTAGGCATTCCATCTATGATTGACAGATTAGTGCAACAATGTCTTAAACAAGTTCTTGAACCGATATGTGAAGCGAAGTTTCATCCGCATAGTTATGGTTTTAGACCAAATAGAAGTACAAAACATGCCATAGCAAGACTTAATAGTTTAGTTAATCAAGCAGGTCTACACTATGTAGTAGATATAGACATTAAAGGATTTTTCGATAATGTCAGCCATAACAAACTGATTAAACAGATGATAGCTTTAGGTATTAAAGATTTTAAATTACTTAAAATCATCAAATTAATGCTTAAAGCACCTATACAGGGCGAAGGTATTCCGAATAAAGGTACACCACAAGGAGGAATATTATCACCGTTACTTTCTAATATTGTGTTAAACGAATTAGATTGGTGGATTAGCTCTCAATGGGAAACACATCCAACACATCATGAATACACGCAATTAAATAAATACAATGCAATGAAAAAATCAAAACTAAAAGAATTCTTTTTGGTAAGATATGCAGATGATTTCAAAATTGTTTGCAGAAGTTATACCGTTGCAAAGAAAATATTTATTGCAGTTGAAGAATGGCTTGCTAAAAGACTAAAACTTAAAATCAGCAAAGAAAAATCTAAAATAGTAAATCTTAGAAAAAACTATTCAGATTTCTTAGGTATTAAGGTCAAGGTTATAACTAGACCAAAAAGTAAACATGGTTATGTTGCACAATCAAGAATCGCGGATAAAAGATTTAATAAAATCTTGCAAGTCTATAAGGACAAAATTAACAAGATAAAGAAAACTCAAAATATAAAATATGTTGCAGAATTAAACAGCATGACACTAGGTATTCACGAATACTACAACATTGCAACGTATGTTAGCTTAGATTTCAAGCAAATAGGTTGGAAACTACTAAGATATATGTACAACTCTTTTAATAAATACGGTAAACAAGAAATCCCAAACAGTAATATAACTGATTCGATTTACAAAAAGTTTTACGGTAATTCTAAAAGTAAAACTTGGTTAATGTTTGGGAAATATATTTACCCAATTCATTATGTGAAACACAAATCAACAATGAACTTTAAACAAACCACTTGTGATTATACAATGCAAGGACGAGAATACTCGAACAAAGCATTAAAATCAAAAACAGATGTACTAGCAATTGAAATGGCAAAAAGATTTAATGCCAATGAAACGGTTGAATATAACGACAATCGAATTTCACGTGCGTCCATGACAAATATGAAATGCGAAGTCACTCAGATTGAACTTGAATTAGATAATCTACATTGTCATCATGTTATTCCACGAGAAAATGGTGGAGATGATAAATATGAGAATTTAAGAATTGTTCATAAAGATATTCATAAGTTAATACATGCGACAAGTGAAGAAACAATTAAAAAGTACATTCACATAATTAAAGATTCAAAAAATACCATTAAAAGAGTAGTAACAAACTTAAACAACCTTAGAATAAGAGCTAACAATTATAAACTTGAAGAAACTACTGTCAGAGAGTGGTTAGAGGTTAAAATTTGGAAAAACAAATAGGTAGTAATATCAACTAATTAGTATTCAAGAAGGGAACGATGGAACGCCGTATGATGGGAAACTATCACGTACGGTGTGAAGCGGGGGAAAGGGAGTAATCATAACAGGTAATGCTGATGAAGAAACCTACCTATCGCTATTGCGTAATCTGTCCATCATTGATGATACTTTACAAGGCATTCGGCAACTAACGAAACAAGCTTTTACACAAAAAGATATCTCTTTGGATGATGAACCAACATTAGCTTTATTTCAACGCGGGGAGACCGCGGGCGTTTTCCAATTTGAATCTGCGGGTATTCGTAATGTTTTGCGTCGCTTGCATCCTGAAAATATTGAAGACATTGCTGCGGTTAATGCACTGTATCGACCAGGACCAATGCAAAATATCGATACATTTATTCGTCGGAAACAAGGCAAAGAAAAAATCACGTATCCTGATGAACATTTACAGCCAATTTTAGAAAATACGTATGGCATTATGGTCTATCAAGAACAAATTATGCAAGTCGCTTCGCAAATGGCGGGATTTACGCTAGGACAAGCCGATATTTTACGGCGTGCGATTAGTAAAAAGAAAAAAGATGTCTTAGACGAAGAAAGACGTCATTTTGTCACTGGAGCGATGACTAATGGCTATCCAGAAGCCAAAGCCAATGAAGTGTATGATTACATCGAACGTTTTGCTGATTACGGTTTTAACCGATCGCATGCGTTTGCGTACTCATTTGTTGGGTTTCAAATGGCTTATTTAAAAGTACACTATCCCGCACCATTTTTTAAAGCGTTGTTGCAATCCGTTCGTCATAACCCTACCAAAGTGAAAGAATATATGAATGAAGCACAAAAACGTAACATTCAATTATTGCCTCCATCCATCAATCAAAGTAGTTATGGTTTTTGGTTGCTCTCTTTGACGGAAATTCGTTTTGGCTTAGGAACGATTAAAGGGGTTCGTCGTGATTTCTTAGCCGATATTTTAGAGGAAAGAAAGACAAATGGTCGGTTTGTTTCTTTAGACCAATTTTTAGTGCGTTTAAATCAACGAAATAGTAAATGGTTGAAAGAAGAGTTGATTATTCCTTTGATTTCAGTGGGGGCGTTTGATGAAATTGAACCAAATCGTCAACAAGCGATTCATCAACTAGAAGGAAAAATTCAAAATGTACTCTACAGCGGTGGTAGTATGGAATTGCTTGGTATGATGGCATTAAAAGATCAAACCATGCCAGATTATACTTTAGAAGAAAAGTTAGCACTTGAAGAAGAACTACTAGGTGTTTATTTATCGGGGCATCCGGTGCAACAATTTTCCAAAATTCGTCAACGAAAAAACATTCAAGATGTCGCGGAAGTAGTGAGTAATCAGCCAGCACATGTTTTATTGTATATTAAAAATATACGTGAAATTCGAACGAAAAAAGGGGAACAAATGGCGTTTTTTGAAGGAAATGATGCAAGTGGCGAGATTTCTGTGACAGTTTTTCCGGCACTTTATCGTCGCATTCGAAGCAATGTGGCTATCAACCAAGTCTTGTATATAGAAGGAAAAGTAGAGACGAGTTCATTTAATGGAGAATTACAAATTTTAGCTTCACGAGTGGAGCAAGCTAATCAAATTGAAGAAACGATTGCAGATAAAACGTGTTATTTGCGAATTAGCGCACAAGAAGAACAAGATGTCTTACCTGAACTGGCACAAATACTGACAGAATATACTGGAAATGTCCCTGTTATTCTCTTTTTTGAAGCAACACATAAGAAACAATTGTTGGATGAAAAAAGTTGGATTGTTTATACAGACAAGTCAGAAATGGCTTTGAAACAGCTTTTAGGGGCTGATAATGTGGTATTTCGTTGATTTTCTGTAATTTTTCATTTTATATTTTCATTTTTTTGGTTTTTTTCTCCATATTTCAAGACATTTGTCACAATTAATGGTAAAATACTAGTCGTAGTTAATGCTTATTAAAGCAATTAATTGGAATTTACTAAAATATAAATTTGATGAGGTGAAATTGAATATGAAACGCATCGGAATCTTAACCAGTGGCGGAGATGCACCTGGTATGAATGCTGCGATTCGTGCGGTAACCCGTAAAGCTATTTTCAATGGAATGGAAGTCTATGGAATTAACTATGGTTTTGCCGGATTAGTTGCAGGTGATATCCGCCCGTTAACAATTGCTGACGTTGGCGATAAGATTCAACGAGGAGGAACGTTCTTATATTCTGCACGCTATCCTGAATTCGCAACAGAAGAAGGACAGCTAAAAGGAATTGAACAATTAAAAGCACACGGTATTGAAGGGTTAGTTGTTATTGGTGGGGACGGTTCTTACCATGGCGCACTAGCTTTAACAAAACGTGGTTATCCAGCTGTGGGTATCCCAGGAACAATCGATAATGATATTCCAGGAACTGACTTCACAATTGGTTTTGATACAGCAATTAATACTGTATTAGACTCATTAGACCGCATCCGTGATACTGCTACTTCTCACGTACGTACATTCATCATCGAAGTAATGGGACGTAACGCAGGTGACATCGCTTTATGGGCTGGTGTTGCAGGTGGCGCAGACGAAATCATTATTCCAGAACATGACTTTGATATGTCAACAGTTGCAAAACGTATCCAAGAAGGCCGCGACCGAGGCAAAAAACATTGCTTAATTGTTTTAGCTGAAGGTGTAATGGGTGGAAACGAATTTGCAGACAAATTAAACGAGTACGGCGATTTCCATGCACGTGTAACTATTTTAGGACACGTAGTACGTGGTGGATCACCAAGTGCGCGTGACCGCGTTCTTGCAAGTAAATTTGGTGGCTACGCTGTTGAATTATTGCAACAAGGTAAAGGTGGACTATGTGTAGGTATGTTAGACAATAAAGTTGTTGCTTCTGACATTATTGATACATTAGAAAATGGCAAACATAAACCAGACCTTTCATTATACGCATTGAACCAAGAATTATCATTCTAAGCAAACAAAGATTGTATTGTTTTGAGTAAAAGGCATTAAGCTGTTATAAAAAAACGAATAGGAGCATAACATTCAATGAAAAAAACAAAAATCGTTAGCACATTAGGACCAGCTAGTAATACTGTGGAAATTATCTCTCAATTAATCGAATCAGGCGCAAATGCATTCCGTTTCAATTTCTCTCACGGAGATCATGAAGAACAATTAGCTCGTATGAACTTAGTTCGTGAAGCAGTAGAAGTAACAGGGAAAGATGTGGCAATTCTTTTAGATACAAAAGGTGCTGAAATTCGTACAACTGTTCAAGATACAACAGATGAAGACTACGGACGCGCTGGCTACATCAAGTTTAACGTAGGCGACATCACTCGTATTGCAATGGATCCAGAACTAAAAGGAACAAAAGAAAAAATCTCAGTGACTTATCCTGGATTATTCGACGATGCACGTGTAGGTGGACACATCTTATTTGATGATGGTTTAATCGACATGGAAGTTATCGAAAAAGACGAAGCTAACCGTGAATTAGTAGTAGAAGTTAAAAACAATGGTATGTTAGGTTCTCGTAAAGGGGTTAACGCTCCAGGTATTTCAATCAGCTTACCAGGGATTACTGAAAAAGATGCAGAAGATATTCGTTTTGGTTTAGATCATGAAATCAACTTTATCGCTGCAAGTTTTGTTCGTAAAGCACAAGACGTTTTAGAAATCCGTGAAATCTTAGAAGAGAAAAATATGACACACGTTCAAATTTTCTCGAAAATTGAATCTCAAGAAGGTATCGACAATATCGAAGAAATTTTAAAAGTTTCTGACGGTATCATGGTTGCTCGTGGCGACATGGGTGTAGAAATTCCTGCTGAATTCGTACCAATGGTTCAAAAAGACATCATTAAAAAATGTAACGCTGCTGGTAAAGCAGTTATTACAGCGACTCAAATGTTAGAATCTATGCAATCAAATCCACGTCCAACACGTGCGGAAGCTTCTGACGTGGCCAACGCAGTATTTGATGGTACAGATGCAACAATGTTATCAGGTGAGTCTGCAAATGGTTCTTACCCAGTAGAAGCTGTTGCAACAATGGCTCGTATTGATGAAGAAGCTGAAAAATCAATGCTTAAATTAGGCACATATCAAATCAACCAATTTGATAAAACAGACGTAACTGAAACAATCGGTTTATCTGTGGCTCGTGCTGCGAAAAACTTAGGCGTTAAATGTATTGTAGCTGCAACTGAATCAGGACACACTGCTAAAATGATTTCTAAATACCGTCCAGATGCAGATATCTTAGCTGTAACTTTTGATGATCGTACAAAACGTGGTTTGATGTTAAACTGGGGCGTATACCCAACTGTTACTGAAAAACCATCTACAACAGATGAAATGTTCGACTTAGCAACTAAAAAAGCTGTTGAATTAGGTTTCGCTGAAGAAGGCGACTTAATCCTTATCACAGCCGGTGTACCAGTTGGTGAACGTGGAACAACAAACGTAATGAAAATTCAATTAATCGGTTCTAAATTAATTGAAGCACAAGGTGTTGGTGGACGCGCAATTGTTGCAAACGCAGTTGTTGCATCAAATGCAGAAGAAGCAATTGCTAAAGCGAAAGACGGTATGGTATTAGTTGTACCTACAACAGATAAAGAATACATGCCAGCAATCGAAAAAGCAGCAGCATTAGTTGTTGAAGATGGCGGATTGACTTCACACGCAGCTGTTGTCGGTATTGCTAAAGACCTTCCAGTAATCGTTGGTGCCAAAGATGCAACAACAATTATCCAAGACGGTGAATTAGTAACTGTAGACCCTCGTCGTGGTATTATCTACCGTGGAGAAACAACAGCAATCTAATCGTTGTATTGAAAAGCAGGGAAGTAAACAATCCCTGCTTTTTTTTGTAAAAAATAGCAACAAAGAAGAGAATTCCTAGAAGAAAATGAGATGTTTTTCATTCAAAAATAGCTTAAAAATAACAATTCAAGTCTATTTTTGAAAAATGAAAAAGGTGTCAAGAAAATTTCATTGACAAAGGGAAATAACCTCTGTATAATAGCTTTTGTTGCTTAGAGGTGATGAAAAAATGAAATGGTCTTTATTAGAATTAAGAAAATATCAAGACATGCCGCTAACGTTTGAAGAGACATTAGATCTTAAAAACGAATTGATGGGGCGGGATAATCAAATAATCGATTTAGCTCCAGTTAAAGTGCAAGGATTGGTAACTGTAAGTAAAAAAGACTATATCTTACATTATACAGTGGATACAGTCATTACATTACCGTCTACTCGTTCTCTCGAGCCTGTAGAATTACCATTGCAATTTTCAGTCAATGAGGTATTCATGACACCAGAGCAATATCAGCAAAGAGATGACCTCCTTCCAGAAGAAGAGATTTTATTATTAGAAACTCAAACGTTGGATTTAGATGATTCTGTCGCTGATAATATTTTACTTGAGATTCCGATGCAAGTCTTGACGGAAGCTGAAAAAGCCTCTAATGATTTGCCTTCAGGTGATGACTGGGCAGTCATTTCAGAAGCTGATTTCCAACGTCAACAAGAATCACAAGAACAAACAACTATCGATCCTCGTCTTGCAAAACTATCCGCTTTATTCAAAGAGGAAGAAGAGTAAGATTGGAATATATCGCAATCAAATTGGTTGCTTGCAATTTTAAGGAGGTGTAGCAAAATGGCAGTACCAGCTAGAAGAACTTCAAAAGCTAAAAAAGCTAAACGTCGTACACACTACAAATTATCTATCAACGGTTTAAACGAATGTCCAAACTGTGGTGAATTGAAAAAAAGCCACCACGTTTGCGGAAACTGTGGACATTACGATGGTAAAGATGTAGCAACAAAAGAAGCTTAATTCATTTTTTCAGAAAATGAATTTCAAACCTTAGGCTAACCATGGGGCCTAAGGTTTATTTTTTTCATTTTATTTTCGCAAAATTCCAAAAAATTATCAACCTTAGAATAGTTTTCATTTGAATGAACAGCATTTTGAGTTATAATAAAAGAGGTTAAAAATTTCCAATGATTGATATAGGAGGAGTACAGATGACAAAACAACAAATTGGCGTTGTTGGAATGGCCGTAATGGGTAAAAACTTAGCGCTAAACATCGAAAGCCGCGGCTATTCTGTTGCTTTATACAACCGTACAGGATCAAAAACAGAAGAAGTGGTCAATGAAAATCCCGATAAAAACTTAAAAGGAACTTACAGCGTGGAAGAATTCGTTGATGCTATCGAAAAACCACGTCGAATTGTTTTAATGGTTCAAGCAGGTCGCGGGACAGATGCAACGATTCAATCGTTATTACCACATTTAGATAAAGGCGACGTGTTAATCGATGGTGGGAATACGTTCTTCCAAGACACAATCCGTCGTAGCAATGAATTAGCAGATTCTGGTATTAACTTTATCGGAACAGGAGTATCTGGTGGGGAAGAAGGCGCCTTAAAAGGTCCATCGATTATGCCTGGTGGACAAAAAGAAGCTTACGAATTAGTCGCACCTATTTTAGAACAAATTTCTGCAAAAGCAGAAGATGGTTCTCCTTGTGTGACTTATATCGGGCCAGATGGCGCGGGTCATTACGTGAAAATGGTGCATAATGGTATCGAGTATGGTGATATGCAATTAATTGCAGAATCGTATGATTTAATGCAAAACATTTTAGGCCTTTCTGTAGAAGAAATGGCCGAAATCTTTGCCGAGTGGAATACAGGCGAATTGGATAGTTTCTTAATCGAAATTACTGCCGATATCTTAACGCGTAAAGATGATTTAGGAACTGGCAAACCAATCGTGGATGTCATCTTAGATGCTGCAGGCAACAAAGGTACTGGAAAATGGACGAGTCAAAGTGCGTTAGATTTAGGTGTACCATTGCCATTAATCACCGAATCAGTTTTCGCTCGTTACATTTCGGCGTATAAAGAAGAACGTGTTCAAGCAAGTAACGTCTTGCCAAAACCAGAAGCATCGGCTTATGCGGGAGATAAAAAAGAGCTTGTTGAAAAAATTCGTCAAGCACTGTACTTCAGTAAAATTATGAGTTACGCGCAAGGATTTGCTCAATTGCGTTCTGCGTCAAAAGAATACAAGTGGGACTTACCATTTGGTGAAATTGCTAAAATCTGGCGTGAAGGATGTATTATCCGTGCGCAATTCTTACAAAAAATTACGGATGCTTATGACAAAGAAGCTGATTTAGAAAACTTGTTGTTGGATGATTACTTCAAAGATATTACAGCGAACTACCAACAAGCAGTTCGTGATGTCGTGGCTTTAGCCGTTCAATCAGGTGTTCCTGTGCCAACATTCTCATCAGCAATTTCATACTTTGATTCGTATCGTTCAGATCGTTTACCAGCAAACTTGATCCAAGCCCAACGTGATTACTTTGGTGCCCATACGTACGAACGTACAGATCGTGAAGGTATCTTCCATTATTCATGGTATGATGAAAAATAAGAACAATTTTTATTAAAAAAGAAAGAGGTTTGTCTATTATGAGAAGAAATAGACCAATCTCTTTTTTAATTTGGCTATCCATGATAAAATCGAGGTAACATTTTAATATGTAATGACTGACAAAAGGGGAATATAATTAAATGAGTAATATTCTAATCATAGAAGATGAAAAGAACCTCGCTCGATTTGTAGAATTAGAATTGAAGCATGAGGGGTACAAAACAGAAGTTCACTATAACGGCAGAACAGGTTTGGATGCTGCACTGAATAGTGAATGGGATGCAATTTTGCTTGATTTAATGTTACCTGAACTAAACGGACTAGAAGTGTGCCGTCGTATTCGTCAAGTAAAGAATACACCAATCATCATGATGACAGCTAGAGATTCTGTGATTGACCGCGTATCTGGATTAGATCATGGTGCTGACGACTATATTGTGAAGCCATTTGCTATCGAAGAATTATTAGCACGTTTACGCGCATTATTACGTCGAATCGATATTGAAGGTGATAAAAATGTTGCGAAACAAACAACGATTACCTATCGTGATTTAACAATTGAAAAAGAAAATCGTGTCGTTCGACGTGGCTCTGAAATTATTGAATTAACAAAACGTGAATATGAATTACTATTAACTTTAATGGAAAATGTCAATGTTGTATTAGCTAGAGACGTGCTATTAAATAAAGTTTGGGGTTACGAAACAGAAGTTGAAACAAACGTAGTTGATGTTTATATTCGCTATCTACGTAACAAAATTGATGTTCCTGGAGACGAAAGCTATATTCAGACTGTTCGTGGAACTGGTTATGTGATGCGTTCATGAAACGTTTGAAATTAAGAATATTGAAGATACGAGAACTACAAAAGCCTTCTTTGACTATCAAATGGGCTTTTGCCAGTTCTTTCTTTATATTTGTTGTGTTTACAATCTTCGCGGTGATGACTTATAAGTCTGCCGTGACCTTATTCGTTGAAAAAGAACGAAAAAATGCTGAACAAGCGACTTATGAAGTTGTTTCTCGTTTAGCAAATGCCAATAGTCAGTTAAGTTTGGTCAACACGTACCGTAATTTAACGAATAGTGCGAATGGTGAAAATCGTTTGTATGACCGGACATCGACATTAGAAGGAATTCTAATGAATATTGATCCGTTTATTTCTGAATTAGGACAACCAGAATTGACTCTCTATGTGTATAACTTAAGTGAAGAGTTGATTTTTAAAACACGCGAAAAAAACTTACAATTAACCCAAACAGAGGTGAAGAAACCTTCAGTGGTTGAGATTGATGGTTTAACAGGATTTATTATTGTTCATCCTATTTATTCCAAAGAAACTCGTGAGAAGATTGGCTATGTTCAAACTTTTTATGAACTCACTTCTTTTTATGCCATCCGAGAACGTTTATTAATTCTTTTAATTGTAATCGAAATTGTTTCTATTATAGTAAGTAGTGTCTTAGGTTATTTCTTATCTTCGTATTTCTTAAAGCCGTTAAAAATATTACGTGATACTATGGAAAAAATTCAAGAAGACCCACAAACAGATATTCACACGCCTAAAATTGAGACAAATGACGAATTAGCGGATATGGCAGAAATCTTTAATGGCATGCTAGATCGAATGCGTTCATATACGGAACAACAAGAACAGTTTGTGGAAGATGTGTCTCATGAATTGCGCACACCAGTAGCAGTGATTGAAGGACATTTAAACATGTTGAATCGTTGGGGAAAAAATGATCCAGAGATTTTGGAAGAATCATTAGCTGCCAGCCTGCAAGAAATTAGTCGTATGAAGACATTAGTTCAAGAGATGTTGGATCTTTCACGTGCTGAACAAGTGGATGTTTATTATGGCAATGAGACGACGCAAGCTAAAGAAGTTGTTTATCAAGTCTTTAATAATTTTAAGATGTTATATCCAAATTTTGTTTTTACATTAGATGATGACTTGCCAACAGAAAAAACGTTGAAGATTTATAGGAATCATTTTGAACAGATTCTAATTATTATTATGGATAATGCGGTGAAGTATTCGACAGATCGAAATGAAGTCCATGTTTCTATTTCAAGTAATGCGAAAGATTTTGAAATTGTTATTCAAGATTTTGGAGAAGGAATATCGGAAGAAGATATGCCAAAAATCTTTAATCGTTTTTATCGAGTAGACAAAGCGCGTGCGCGAACAAAAGGTGGAAATGGATTAGGACTTTCGATTGCAAAACAACTTTTAGAAAGTTATAAAGGGAAAATAGTTCCTGAAAGTAGTTTAGGACAAGGCACTATTTTTAGAATTTATATCCCTATTGCGAAAAAAATGTCAGAATTTCAATAAGTAACAATTAAAACATCCGAAATTTAATTGGCTGACATGCCATATTTAGAATGAAAAAGAATGTTTTTACGAACGATAGAAGCGAAGTTTTTTTATAAAATTCGCTTCTATATTTTTTTGGAAAATATTGCCAGTTTCTAGTTGCTTTTTGGGTTCAGACTTGCTATATTAGTACATGTCCTCAATGACGAGCTTAAAATAATTTTTGAAAAATAATTTTAAAAAAGTTGTTGACGAAACAAAAAACACATGATATTATAACAAAGTCGTCAAGAGCAAAACGATGAAAAACATTGAGTTATCAATAAATAAATCGAAAAAAACTTGTTGACAAATAACAAACTAATTGTTATTATAAGAAAGTCGCTTGATGCAACTGAGAATGTTTTAGGAAAAATTCTCGAAAAAATATTTTAAAAAAGTGTTGACAATTGATTGTCGAACTGATAAGATATAAGAGTTGCTAGAGTAACAAATGTAGACCTTTGAAAACTGAACAAAGCAAGCAAACGAACCAATTGTGTAGGACACTTCTACGAGGTAGAAGTTATACAACAAGCAAGCAAATAGCTAGCAAAGTTAATTTTTTATGAGCTTAACAATCGCAAGATTGTTTCAAATTTTTTTATGAGAGTTTGATCCTGGCTCAGGACGAACGCTGGCGGCGTGCCTAATACATGCAAGTCGAACGCTTCTTTTCCGCCGAACTTCGGTTCATTGGAAAAGAGGAGTGGCGAACGGGTGAGTAACACGTGGGTAACCTGCCCATCAGAGGGGGATAACACTTGGAAACAGGTGCTAATACCGCATAATGCTTTTTCTCGCATGAGAGAAAGCTGAAAGGCGCTTTTGCGTCACTGATGGATGGACCCGCGGTGCATTAGCTAGTTGGTGAGGTAACGGCTCACCAAGGCAACGATGCATAGCCGACCTGAGAGGGTGATCGGCCACACTGGGACTGAGACACGGCCCAGACTCCTACGGGAGGCAGCAGTAGGGAATCTTCGGCAATGGACGAAAGTCTGACCGAGCAACGCCGCGTGAGTGAAGAAGGTTTTCGGATCGTAAAACTCTGTTGTTAGAGAAGAACAAGGATGAGAAGAGAATGTTCATCCCTTGACGGTATCTAACCAGAAAGCCACGGCTAACTACGTGCCAGCAGCCGCGGTAATACGTAGGTGGCAAGCGTTGTCCGGATTTATTGGGCGTAAAGCGAGCGCAGGCGGTTTCTTAAGTCTGATGTGAAAGCCCCCGGCTCAACCGGGGAGGGTCATTGGAAACTGGGAGACTTGAGTGCAGAAGAGGAGAGTGGAATTCCATGTGTAGCGGTGAA
>NZ_CP118957.1:1137500-1215000 GCF_029023825.1 Enterococcus saccharolyticus subsp. saccharolyticus
GTAAGAGGATACAAAAAATGGTTTTTTATTTTTAGGAGGATTTTCAACAATGGGAAAATTAGGTATTTCGATTTATCCAGAACGTTCAACATTTGGAAAAGATAAAGCATATTTAGATTTAGCACATAAATATGGCTTTAAACGTGTATTTACGAGTTTATTACAAATTACAGATGATAAAGAAAAAGTATTAGCAGAATTCAAGAAAGTTGTCGATTACGCGAACAGTTTAGGGATGGAAGTGATGGTTGATATCAATCCTAGCTTATTTGAACAACTAGAAATTTCTTACGATGATTTATCCTTCTTCCATGAAATGGGCGCATACGGTGTGCGTTTAGATATCGGTTTTACAGGAGCAGAAGAAGCACGCATGACGCGCAATCCTTATAATATTAAAATTGAGATTAATATGAGCGGTGGAACAAAATATGTTGACAATATTATGTCGTATTCACCAAATACAGCAAACTTATTAGGGTCACATAATTTTTACCCACATCGCTATTCAGGTCTTGGTTATGACCACTTTGTGACTTGTTCAGAGCAATTCCGTCAATATAACTTAAACACGATGGCCTTTGTTAACTCAAGTGCAGCAACATTTGGTCCTTGGCCAACACAAGATGGTTTATGTTCATTGGAAGACCATCGTGAATTAGAAATTGCCACACAAGTAAAACATTTAATGCTGACAGGACTAATTGACGATATTTTAATTGGTAATGCTTATGCTTCAGAAGAAGAACTAAAAGCAATGGCTGAGGCGTTTAATTCACCTTATCCAACATTAAAAGTGGTTGTTGAAGAAGAAATAACAGAAAACGAACGCATCTGTTTATTTGATAATCTACACAGTTATCGTGGTGATCGTTCAGAATATATGCTACGTTCAACCATGACACGTGTGTATTATAAAGACAAAGAATTTCCAGCGCATACAACACGTGATATTGTTCGTGGAGATGTTTTAATCGATAATGAAAACTATGGTCAATACAAAGGTGAAACACAAATTGCATTGAAAGAAATGAAAAATGATGGACGCGTCAATGTAGTCGGTCAAATTTCAGAAGATGAATTATTCTTATTAGATTTCTTAAAACCATGGTCAAGCTTTAAATTAACTGAAGTGAAATAATGATGAAGTCTCGCAAAATTGCGAGGCTTTTTTTATTAAAAAATAACATTATATAGATAACAGGTAAATGGTTGTTGAAATGCTCCTTTTTCTTTATACTGTACTTTTGTAGAGTAGAGGAGGACAGGTATGAAAATTTTTGTACGCATAGTAGGTATCATTGCTGTTTTAGCGGTGATTGGATTAGGATGGGCAGCAAATTATTTTTACAATTATGCAGTCGTACCTTCAGAAAAAGACTTTTTAGATAACGATACACCAGGAACAAGTAAAGTTGAGACCAAAGAAGTGGATCGTTGGTATTCTGATGAGAATCTTCGCACAAGATGGTCGCTTGAATCTCAAGATGGGTTGAATTTATCTGCTATTTATATTCCAGCAGAAAAAAATAATCACAAAACAGCTATTATTGCACATGGTTATATGGGGAATGCTGAAACAATGGGAGAATATGCCGAAATGTATCATGATTTTGGTTACAATGTACTCGTTCCTGATGCCCGTGGTCACGGTCAAAGCGAAGGTGATTATATTGGTTTTGGGTGGCATGAAAGAAAAGACTATTTGCAGTGGATTGATCGGGTGCTAGCTGAAAATGGCGCAGATGAAACTATTACACTGTATGGTTTAAGTATGGGAGCGGCAACTGTTATGATGGTGAGCGGAGAAGACTTACCTAAAAATGTTGTTTCTATTATTGAAGATTGTGGGTATTCATCCATTAACGCAGAATTGCAGTATCAATTGAAGGATTTGTTTAATTTACCAGCTTTCCCATTGATTCCTGTGACAAGCTTAATGACCAAAGTCCGTGCTGGTTATTTCTTTGGCGAAGGAGATGCGACGAAACAATTAGCAAAAAATACACGTCCGATGTTGTTTATTCATGGTGATGCCGATAAATTTGTGCCCTTTTCAATGCTAGATACGGTTTACGAAGCGACAGATGCTCCGAAAGAAAAATGGGTTGTTCCAGGTGCGGGTCATGCGAAAGCTTATTCGAAAAATAAAAAATTATATCAAGAAAAAGTACAAACATTTTTACAAAAATATGAATGAAACAAAAGAAACGTAGCGAAAAGATAGACAAACGGCTGTTTGCTAGGTACAATAATAAAGGCTTTGATGCACAGTAGTAATAGTAAATAGAATGGAGGACAAAATTACATGTCCATGTTTTTAGATCAAGTAACCATTGACGTGAAAGCTGGTAAAGGCGGAGACGGAATGGTTGCATTTAGAAGAGAGAAATACGTTCCAGATGGTGGACCTGCTGGGGGCGATGGTGGTCGTGGTGGTAACGTCGTATTAGTCGTTGATGAAGGCTTACGTACGTTAATGGATTTCCGATTCAATCGTCACTTTAAAGCACATCCAGGTGAAAATGGGATGAGTAAAGGGATGCACGGTCGTGGTTCGGAAGATTTATATGTCAAAGTTCCTGAAGGGACAACTGTTCGCGATGCAGAAACCGGCGCTTTGTTAGGCGATTTGTTGGAACACGGTCAAACATTAGTCGTTGCTCGTGGTGGACGCGGTGGACGTGGAAATACACGTTTTGCAACGCCACGTAATCCAGCACCAGAAATGGCTGAAAACGGTGAGCCCGGACAAGAACGTAAAATTGAATTAGAATTGAAAGTGTTAGCAGATGTCGGTTTAGTTGGTTTTCCATCAGTTGGTAAATCAACATTACTTTCCGTTATTTCAGCAGCCCGTCCAAAAATTGGTGCGTATCATTTTACTACATTAGTTCCTAATTTAGGGATGGTCAACATGCCGGATGGTCGCAGTTTTGTAGCTGCTGATTTACCAGGGTTAATTGAAGGTGCGTCACAAGGTGTCGGTTTAGGAACCCAATTCTTACGTCATATTGAGCGAACTCGTGTTATTTTACATGTGATTGATATGAGTGGAATGGAAGGACGCGATCCTTATGAAGATTATGTCGCAATCAATAACGAATTAGCTTCTCATAATTTACGTTTATTGGAACGTCCGCAAATTATTGTCGCAAATAAAATGGATATGCCGGATGCCGAAGAGAATTTGAAAAAATTTAAAGCAGAATTGGCTAAAGAGCAAAAAGATGAGTTTGCTGATCCAATTCCAGTTTTTGCTATTTCTGGAGTCACACGTCAAGGATTAGAACCATTGTTAAGTGCAACTGCTGACTTATTAGATGTAACACCAGAATTTCCACTATACGAAGAAGAAGTTGAAGAAGATGTGGTACAATATGGGTTTGTTTCAGATGAACCAGCCTTTTCAATTGATCGCGATCCAGATGCGACTTGGGTATTGTCTGGTGAAAAACTAGAGAAACTATTCCAAATGACCAATTTCGATCATGATGAAACAGTGATGCGTTTTGCCCGTCAGTTGCGTGGAATGGGTGTCGATGAGGCATTGCGTGCACGTGGTGCTAAAGACGGCGATATTGTGCGTATTGGCGAATTTGAATTTGAATTTGTAGAATAGACAAAGGGAAACTAGCCTTTTTAGCTAGTTTCTTTTTTTGTGAATGAAGATATAATTCGTTTTCAAATTTTCAAATTATTGATACAATTAATAAAAATAGAAAGCGAGGAAATCATCATGACAAAACGCGTGATTGTATTAAATTTTGACATCAGTTCACAAGCGTATCAAGCTTTTTCCGAAATTAAAAAATTACATCTTTCCCAAGAAATCAAAGGCGAACAAATGGCAGTTATTACCCACTCAAGTGAAGGCGACCATCAGTTTAAAGTAGAAGATTTCTTAGATTTTACTGGTGCAAACAAAACCTCTAAAGGTGGCTTGATTGGCATGCTTGTTGGCGTGTTAGGTGGGCCATTAGGTATGATGTTAGGTTGGTTTGGGGGAAGTTTATTTGGTGCTTCTAAGGATGCTCAGGAGCTTCGTGAGGCGCATACTATTTTTGAATTTGTAGGGAATAAAATTGGTGAAGGAGATACTGGACTCATTTTAATTGCCGATGAAGAAGATAATCGCCCATTGAATAATATTGCTATGTACGAATTAGGCGGCGAAATTTCACGCTTTGATTTAGACGAAGTAGAAGCGGAAATTAAAAAAGCGCATGAAGTAGAAGCCGAAACGAAAGAAAATGCGCAAAAAATTTGGGAAGAAAAACATCCCAATGACTAGTTCATTACAATTGAACGAGAAAACCAAAAGAAAGTAAGGATAACTATGGAACTAGAATTTTTAGGAACAGGTGCCGGTGTGCCAGCAAAACACCGAAATGTAACGAGTATTGCCTTAAAATTATTAGAAGAGCGCAATGCGGTGTGGTTATTTGATTGTGGGGAAGGTACGCAAATGCAAATTTTACACACAACCATTCGCCCTCGTAAAATTGAAAAAATTTTTATTACCCATTTGCATGGCGATCATATTTTTGGTTTACCAGGTTTGATTAGTAGCCGTTCATTTCAAGGTGGAGAAGAACCATTAGGACCATTAGAAATTTATGGTCCTGAAGGAATCGAACAATTTGTCCGAACAGCCTTGAAAATTTCGAAAACGCGTTTAGGTTATCCGTTAAAATTTATAGAGATAAAAGAAGGGACATTGTTTAAAGATAGTCAATTTGAAGTGTCCTGCAAAAAATTAGATCATGGAATTGAGAGTTATGGGTTTCGAGTGGTCGAAGCAGATCATCAAGGGGAATTGCAAGTTGAAAAATTAAATGCGTTAGGAATTAAACCTGGACCGATTTATGGTCAATTAAAACGTGGGGAAACAGTGACTTTACCAGATGGCACGACGCTTGATGGGAAAGCATTTGTCGGTGAACCAAAAAAAGGTCGAATTGTCACTATTTTAGGCGACACCCGATTTACGCAAAACTCAATTGATTTAGCACGTGATGCCGATGTGTTGATTCATGAAAGTACCTTTAAAAAAGACGAAATGAAAATGGCGAAAGCGTATTATCATTCAACTACGCAACAAGCAGCTACAGTGGCCAAAGAAGCGAAGGTTGGCAAATTAATGTTGACTCATATTAGTGCACGTTATTTAGCAAATGATATATTGGATTTAAAAGCGGAGGCAGAAGAAATTTTTCCCCATGTACGAGTAGCGAAAGATTTTTATATTTTGCCAATTCCTTTTAAAGAAAAGGAGGAGTAATCATGAATTTAGAAGATAAAGTTGTTTTAGTAACCGGAGCGTCGACTGGATTAGGCGAACAGATTTGTTATGAGGCTGCCAAGCAAGGAGCGATTGTGGTTGTTTGCGCGCGTCGTATCCATTTAATTGGCCAAGTCAAAGAGCGGTGTATGGAATTGAGTCAAAAAGAAGCCTATGCCTTTCAACTAGATATTGCGAATCCAGATAATATTGAAAGCTTAATGAATAAATTGAAAGAAGAGGTTGGCACCGTTGATGTGTTAGTTAATAACGCTGGTTTTGGTCAATTTGAAGAATTTACGTCGTTTGATATGGCTGTGGCTCGTAATATGTTTGAAGTCAATGTCTTAGGGATGATGTTATTAACACAAAAAATTGCAATTGAGATGTTAGATAAACAGGCAGGACATATTATCAATATTGCGTCAATGGCAGGAAAAATGGCGACGCCGAAATCAGCAGTTTATTCAGCAACAAAATTTGCCGTGTTAGGTTTTTCTAATGCATTACGTTTAGAATTAAAACCATTTCATATTTTTGTCACAACTGTCAATCCTGGACCGATTAAAACAGAATTTTTTGATAAAGCAGATCCTACAGGTGACTATTTGGAAAATGTAGGTGGGATGATTTTAGACGCCCAACAATTAGCAAAAACAATCGTCAAGCAAATGCTACGTCCAAAACGCGAAATCAATCGTCCAGTAGCTATGGAAGTCGCTGCCCGTTTTTACCAACTCTTTCCACATCTTGGTGATTATTTAGCAGGGGGATTGTTTAATAAAAAATAAGGAGGACAACGTATGAAAAATCAATGGCGAATTATCATTGGCTTAATTTTAACTTTATTCATTGTTATTTTTGCGGTATTAAATAATATGGCTGTACCCATCAATTTTGGTTTCTCAACATTATCAGCTCCTTTAATCATTGTGATTATCGGTTCTGCATTTTTTGGAGCAATCATTATCTCTCTAGTCACAACAGGTACCATGTGGCAACAACGTCGTGAAATCAAACAATTACGACATGAAATTGATGATTTGAATAAAAACATCGATGTTCGAACAGAGCAGAAAAAAGAAGAATTGGAACGGGAATACAACAACAAATTAGCTGAACTGGAAGCCACGCACACCGTCTATCCAACAGAAACGGACACTCTTCCAGAAAAAACAGATTATACCCAAGAAAATCAATAAAAAAGAACAATCCTTTGTCTGAAAAAATCAGAGGATTGTTCTTTTTTTGAGTTATTTTTTCATGCGACGATGGACTTTTTTCGTCCAAAAACCACCAGAGATTTGCTTTGGTTCGTAACTAATAATAAACGCACGACTTTCAACTTCTTTAATTTTTTGATAGAGTTGTTTTTCTTTATTGCGTGGAGAGAGAATTTCTAACACCATACGGGGGCCTTCTAATCCCTCGCCATAGCTGACGGTTACCCCGTATCCTTCGCCTCGTAAAATGCTTGGTAATGTGTCTTCTTCTTTAGAGGTACTTGGTAAAATAGCTGTGACCATTGTATAACCTAAAGCCATTTTATCTTCAATTTTAATCCCGACCCCAATTCCTATAGCAAAACCGAGAGCATAGACAATTAAATTAATAGGATTATCTAAACTATCTAAAACGAGTGATAAACCTAATACATAAATAATAATCTCAAACATACTCACGACGGGTGCAATGAAACGATAGCCCTTCATAGTTAATAATAAACGAATTGTGCTTAATGTGACATAGGCGAAGTTAATACCAAAAATCATTGCCAACATTTTAAAATCCATTAAAAATCCCCCTTCTTGGTAAAAAATATTTCTCTCAGTGTAACATACAGTGATTATGAAGTCATATCATTCGATGACTGTGTCTTAAGAAGCTTGTTATGGCAAGCATTTTAAACACTTCCGTTTGTTTTTAGATAGTGATGTGGTAAAATAACTTGGTTAGGAGTGATTAGGTGAAACAAGCAAGTTTTCAATGGCAATTGCCTTTAGAAGAAGGATTGCCTGAAACATTTATCCAAGTATTAGATGAAAAGAAAATTCCACGTTCATTGGGACAACTTTTTTGGAATCGTGGTTTGCAGACGGCTGAATCCTTAGAGGTATTTTTAAATCCTTCATTAGAACAATTGCACGATCCGTTTCTTTTTTTCGAAATGGAAAAAGCTGTGGAACGTATTCAACAAGCAATTATTAATGAAGAACGAATTTTAGTATACGGTGATTACGATGCGGATGGCATTACTAGTACTACAATTATGAAAGAAACGTTGGAAAACTTAGGTGCGGATGTAGCCTTTTATTTGCCGAATCGTTTTAAAGATGGCTATGGCCCCAATCAAGCGGTTTATGAAGAGAAAATTGCAGAAGGTATTCAATTAATTGTTACTGTCGATAATGGTGTTTCTGGTCATGAGGCGATTGCTTATGCGAATACTCAGGGTGTAGATGTTATCGTAACCGATCATCATGAATTACCAGATGTATTACCTGATGCATATGCAATTATTCATCCTCGTCACCCAGAAGGAGCTTATCCCTTTGGCGAGTTAGCAGGTGTGGGTGTGGCATTTAAAGTAGCTTGTGCGTTGCTAGAAGAAATCCCAACTGAATTTTTAGATTTGGTAACGATTGGAACCATTGCCGATATGGTGTCTTTGACTGATGAAAATCGTACATTGGTTTCATTTGGTTTACAATCAATCAAACAAACGGAGCGAATTGGTTTAGAGAAATTGTTAGAAGTTAGTGGAGTTTCTGCGGATAAATTAGATGAAACGAGTATTGGTTTTTCTATTGGTCCACGATTAAATGCGATTGGTCGTTTAGAAGACCCTAATCCTGCTGTTACGCTAATGACGACATTTGATGATGAAGAAGCCGAAGAATTAGCTGGACGCTTAGATCGCATTAATACACGGCGTAAAGATTTAGTGGAAGTCATTACTGAAGAAGCGATGGCGATGATTCATCCAGAAGATCGCATACATTTGATTGCTGGTGACAATTGGCATGAAGGGGTCTTAGGGATTGTAGCTGGTAAGATTCTACGTGCAACTGGTAAGCCAACGATTGTCTTAACCAAAAAGGAAAATGGGTTAGCTAAAGGCTCTGGGCGAAGTGTCGAGTCTGTTAATTTATATGAAATGCTCAATGGGATGCGTCAGTTGATGACTAGTTTTGGTGGTCATCATGCAGCAGTGGGTTTAAGTTTAGAGATTGAAAATCTTTCCATTTTACAAGAACAAATGAACCATTACATGGATGATCATCAATTGACTGGTGGTATGCATTTGACGATTGATTCAAAACTAGCAGTTGAAGATGTTTCTGTGGCATTTATCGAGTCTTTAAAACTGTTAGCGCCTTTTGGTATGGATAATCCGTTACCGAATTTCTTATTTGAAAAAGTTGCTGTTAGTAATAGTCGGACAATAGGTGCGAATAACCAGCACTTAAAATTTACTTTGACCGATACAGTTAGCCAATTAGATGGTGTTGGCTTTGGTTTTGGTGCGCAAGCGCAAGAATTTCATAGTGATGAATTAAATGTGGTGGGCCAACTATCCATTAACGAATGGAATGGCAAACGAATTCCCCAATTAATGCTAGAAGATTATCAAATCAACACCTTGCAAGTCTTTGATTATCGAGCAAAAAAATACCAACAAGCCCTCCATTTTACTGAACCAACACTATTTGTTAGTTTTTCTGATAAAGCAGCGCAGCAGTGGGAAGCTAAATTAAATCAAAAAGTAACGATTGTTTCTGACAATGCTCCTTTTGATGGAGATGCCCATACAGCGATTGAACAAGTTGTTTTTTTAGATTGTCCGCTGGAATTAGCCATCATGAAAGAAATTGTACAGAGCTTACAAGCATCGCGGGTCTATATTCTTTGCCAAGCAGAAGATGACGCTTATTTAGATGGAATTGGTTCACGCGAGCAATATGCTAAACTATTCAAATTTATTGCTTCACAAGACAAAGTAGATGTACGCTACAAATTGTCAATTGTGGCAGATTACTTAAAAATTCCTCAAAAATTACTTATTTTTATGATTCAAGTGTTTTCTGAGTTGGGTTTTGTTACAATAACGGATGGTGTGATGCGTAAAGTTGATAATCCTGTAAATCATCCATTGACAGAAAGTCGTGTTTATCAAGAACGTGCCAAAAAAATTAAAATAGAAGAATTTTTATTATTGAGCGATCTAGCAACATTAAAAGATTGGCTATCAGTATAGGAGGAAAAAAATATGAATTTAAAAGATTACATTGCCAGCATTCCCGATTATCCCTCAAAAGGAATTATTTTCCGTGATATTTCGCCGTTAATGGCTGACGGAGAAGCGTATCGCGCTGCAACCAAAGCAATCGTTGATTACGCAAAAGAACAACAAATTGATATGGTTGTCGGACCAGAAGCTCGTGGGTTCATTGTAGGCTGCCCCGTTGCATTTGAATTAGGGGTTGGTTTTGCACCTGTCCGTAAACCAGGAAAGCTACCTCGTGAAACAATTGAAGTATCCTATGACTTAGAGTATGGTAGCGATACGCTAACACTTCATGCGGATGCAATCAAACCGGGACAGCGTGTGTTAATCTGTGATGATCTTTTAGCCACTGGTGGTACAATCAAAGCCACAATTGAATTAATTGAAAAATTAGGTGGTATTGTTGTCGGTTGTGCGTTCTTAATCGAGTTGATGGATTTACATGGACGCAATAAAATTGAAGGATATGACATCTTAACATTAATGGAATACTAAAAAAACAGCGTAAGAGCAATTCTTACGCTGTTTTTATTTATAGTGATAATACTCAGAAGAATAATAATCTTCCTGTTCTTGATAATGTTTCTGTTCTGCTTGGCGGAATTTTTTATCATCCCACAGAATCAACCAAAAAGTAAAGAGAGGACATACAATTAAAATCGCCGTTAACATACCAAAATTACCAATAATAATACCAATCAAAAGAACAGCTAACATCAAACCAAAGCGACGGATTGCTTTCATTTTTTTCACCTCTTTAATAAATACGAACAAATGTTTGTATTTATATTATACGAATGTTTGTTCGGTTTGTAAAGTGAGAAAAAGCAAAAAATGCGAATTCAATTGAATAGCGATTTTTTTAATTTCTTATTTCTTCTTTTTAGAAAACTTGTTAGAATAAAAGAAGTGAAGGGAGGAGTGAAATGGGAGCGCTTTTTATTATTATTTGTATTGTGTTGGTTAGTTTAATTTTAAGCTTTTTCGTTTTTGAAATACAAAAACTAGAAGGTATTGAGTTGACGTTAACCGAGGAGTTAAAAGAAATCGCGTTAATTATTGTCGGTGTCTCTTTTATCTTTTCTTTAATTGGCCAAATTGTCTGGGCGTATTTTGTAACGAAGAAATGGATCAAATAAATGAAAAACCCACCTACTAGCAATTGCTAAGAGGTGGGTTTTTGTTGAAACCATTGCGGTGGTTGATTTGAAAAATAGTGGGTTTGAATAATTTTTTTTGTTCGTAATTGTACAGAAGCTAGATTTCCTGATTGATACCCACCAATTTGGCTAGCGTAACAATTTAAAGCAACAAATAAATGATATTTTTTCCAAAAATTTTGGGGAATGTTTCCCTCAAAATATCCCATTAATTGGCCATTAGCAAATGCTTGACTAACGGAAACAGTATATTTGGGCAATTTAAAAAACTCTTCCCATGGATCGCCCCAATCAAAGGAATCGAAATCAAGCACAATTATTTTTTGATTATCATAGAGTAAATTTTGAGGATGAAAATCATCGTGTTGGAAACATACTGCGCTTTCTTTTAATAAATGAAAATGCTTGTCAATAAACGTCTCAATTGCTGTTTTCTGATGAAAATTCAATCCTAGTTTGGCGCATTGTTCTTTTTTCTGCTGATACTTTCTAAGCCGTGCTTGGTACCAATTAAAATGAAGATTTGGGCAAGCGAGTAAATGAATTTTTTGCAACTCTTGTCCCGCTTGCATTCCTAATTCATATTGTTTTTCTTGACTAAGACATGGAAGCAAACGGTCTAATGATTTACCTGCTAGATATTCAGAAATAGTGTAACACCACTGTTCAAGTGTGTCATAAAAGATAGGCAGTTGACAGTGTACATGATTTTTTTGGTGCTGGCTGAGAAAGCTTCGTTGTTGTTGGATACGTTCAAATGTAGCGAGTGGATAAATTTTTAGTATATATTGTTTTTCATGAGTTGTTAAAAGATACTTTTGTGTCATTGAAAAACCAGAAGTAATTTCTTCGTAAGTAATGACGGACAAGTGATGTCGCTTAAAAATAGTCGATAACATTGACTTTACCTCCAGTGTTAGCAGAAAAACTTCGCAAGAAACATTTCTTGCGAAGTAAGAATTAGTTATTAAATGAAAGTAGTAGATAGAAATCGCCATCAATATTTCGTTTTTCTTCTACAAAAAGACGTGTAACATATAAGGTTAGTGTGACGTTATCAAACTCTTCACTAAATGTTAAGTCTTCTGGTGGTAACGTGACACTTTCATTGGAAATATTTAACTTTTCAATTTCACGTAAAAAGCGCAAATCATAAGAAGCAAGTGTTGTTTCTTGATCTTTTAGTACGACTCTCAATTGTTTCTCAGCGTCTTCTTCCCAAACTAATTGATATTCTTGATTTTGATAAGTAACGGTTAATTCGTTGGTATCGTTTGCTTGGAGAATTTTACCATCGTACACGGAGAATGGAATGAACAGATTGGCATTGGAAACATCTAGTTGCAAACTATCTTCTTGATCCATATCAATGTAGACGTTTTTCGGCTGTTGACGTCCTTCATTTGGCGTAACTTCATCTAAGGAATAACGTTCAAAACCAAAGACTTGCGCAAAATCACGACTGCTGAGATAGTTTGTATCAAAATAAGGTAATTTTTCTAACTCGTCTACTTTTTGTAGGTAATTGTAACTTTCGACAATTCGTCTTTTATCCGCTTTTGAGAGCTTGGTATTCGGTTGGATTTTATTGTTTTCTAGCATATTGTTTCGAGTCAAGGTTGCTTCTAATTGCTGGGTTTGGCTATAAGTTCCAATTGAAACAGCATCGATATAAGGCAAGATAGAAATAATTGACAAGATAATCAATAATCCAGGTATCCAGGCCATCTTTCTATGCCAGAATAAATAAAGCAAACTTGATAATGTTGAAAAGATAACAAACAATAGAATAAAATATCGACCATCAGTAATCCCTAACTGTTGGTATTTGATAAATGAAGAAGCTCCTTGCAGACCTGTTACGATAAATAACAAAGGAGGGAACAACTTCTTAAAGACGCGTACTGTTTTATTTTCTAACGTATCAATTAAGAATAAAGTAAACCAACCGGCAACCACATAACTGACTAATAAAGGTTCTAAGAGACTATTATTCCAAAAATCACCCGTAATGTTTTGAACAATATACAATAATAAAATCAAAGTATAGGCGATGATAATTGGAATGACAATGTAAGAAAGTAAAATCTCTAAAAATTTTGGTACTGATGCGGAACGAAGATAATTCTCATCTGCCAATGAATAGTCTTTTGGAAAATGTGGAATGAGTGAAAGAAAATATAATGTAAAGAAACCAAACCACGTAAAGGCACCGATATGGGCATAAATATTGTAATCAATGGCTTGAATTAAGAAACTGTAGGCGCCCACAATTGCAAATAGCCCTAACATTAAAACGAGAGAAAAGAGAAAGGCGACGAATATCGCTTTGAAAAAGACCATGAAACTACGAGAAAACGCAAATTCATCCCGTTTAATTGACGGAATCCAAATAATACTTAAACAGATAACAAATACCAGAATAGCACTTCGAACACCTGTTAAATACAGATAGAAATCTGTGTAATATAAATAGAGATAATAACCAACAGAGAATAACAGAACATTTGCGTAAAGTAACAGTGGTACTTGAAACGGACGATTAAATAGACGTTCACTAATTAAGCGGACGGCAATCCCTAACAAACCAGCAATCAATAAAGTCAAAATTTCTTTTCCTAAATCAGTCTCTGTCTCAATCGCAAACATGACAGTTCCAGTTGTTGCTAAGAAAAACAGAATTGAAAACCAAAAACGTGTAATGGCTAGCGACATATTTTTCAATCGCGCTTGACTCTTTTGTGCAAAAGACATATTCATCACCTCTTTTTTTGTTTATTATACCATTGAGGTGGTAAGAAAGGTATAATAATACCAAAGTAGGGAGCCGATGAAAGTAAAAACAGCGCGATTAACGATGCGTCCATTTGAACAAGACGATTTCGCAGATACGTTTGCAATTTATCAACGAGCCGATGTTTGTCGTTATTTATTGCATGAGCCCTGGACGACAGAAAATGCACAAGCAGCCTTTACTAAAAAAATACAAGCACAACAGCTTACACAAGAAACTAGCTTGCAGATAGCTGTTTGTTTGCAAGAGACAGTGATAGGGGGCATTTCCGTTTTTTATACAGAAATGAGAGAAACGTTGGAAATTGGTTATGTTTTTCACCCGGCATACAATGGCAAAGGCTTAGCCACAGAAGCTCTACGCACTGTTATCACGGAACTATTTCAAGAATATACAGTTCATCGCATTCAAGCGATATTAGACAAGCGCAATCAAGCCTCCGAAAAAATTTGTTTACGTCTGGGGATGCGTAAAGAAGGCGATTTTAAAGAAGATTTTTGGAATAAGGGTGAATGGTCAGATACGCTGGTTTATGGTATTTTGGCAAAAGAATGGCAAAATGAAACAATCCGAACGAATAAGTGAGTCTTAGGTCACTCTCAATCGTTCGGATTGTTTGGTTGTTGAATTAGCGCATAATTTTTTCTAGTTTTTTACCTTTCGCTAACTCGTCCACAATTTTATCCAAATAACGAATTTTTTTCATTAAAGGATCTTCAATGTCTTCGATACGAACACCACAAATGACACCTTTAATTAAAGGGGCATGTTCATTTAGCGTGGCACGTTTGAAAAATTCTTCAAAGGTCACTTGTTCAGCTATCAATTTTTGAAGGGTTGTAGTATCAAACCCTGTTAACCATTCGATAATTGTATCTAATTCTTTTTGTGTGCGTCCTTTTTTCTCTACTTTTGTGATATAGAGTGGATACACACTAGCAAAAGTCATTTTATAGACACGCTCAAGATTTGTTTCCATCATTCACACATCCTTTTAGTTAAAGTATAGCATATTTTCATCCGTTGGCAAACGTATGTTCTTATTGAAGTGATTAGTTGCAATCGTTTGCTATCTATAAGAGAATAATGATGAAAGGAGTTTTTTGATGAAGATGAAAATAAGAAAAATGAAAGCAACCGATTGGTCAAGGGTCTATGACATTTATCGACAAGGAATGGAAACCAATTTAGCCACATTTGATGTTGAAACATTGACTTATGAAGAGTTTAATCGCGAACGTTTATTAACTGGTCGATTAGTTGCTTTAGATAAGGAACGGGTGATTGGCTGGACATCTTTAAAACAAGCGTATGAAAAAATTCCAGAATATCATGGGGTAGCAGAAGTCAGTATTTATATTGACGAAGACTATCAAGGGAAAGGTGTCGCAACACATTTATTGCAACAATTAGTGATTGTCTCAGAAGAAGCTGGCTTCTGGATGTTGGAAGCAGATATTTTTGCCAATAATACAGGAAGTATTCAATTACATGAAAAATGTAGTTTTCGTCAAGTGGGCTACCGAGAAAAAATTGGCAAAGATCGTTTTGGTGTGTGGCGTGATTCTGTATTAATGGAACGCCGTAGTCAAACAGTAGGGATTGATTAGATGGGTGATTGACATCAATAATGCGCTCTTTTATACTAAAAATAAAGTGTCATATGAAAAAATGATTAAAAAATGAGAGAAGAGTGAGCTGATGAATTCAATTGAATGTCCCTATCGTTATGATGTTGTAGGAAGCTTTTTACGTACAGAAACACTCAAATAAGCCCGAAAAGAATTTGCAGAAGGGACGATTGATGCAAGTGAGTTACGATTCATTGAAGATCAAGAGATTCGCCAATTAGTAGAAAACAAGTAGCTATCGGACAAAAAATTATTACGGATGGTGAATTTCGTCGTTCGTGGTGGCATTTAGATTTTATTGAAGGCCTACTGGGTGTCGAATCATTTGTCGCAAGCGATGGTATTCAATTTCACGGGAAGAAAACGCGACCAGATAATGCTTGGATCGCCCATAAAGTTGCTTGGAATCCTGAGCATCCATTTCTAGCCGATTTTCGTTATTTGCAATCAATTACGCCAACGGGAGTCGTTGCTAAACAAACGATCCCAGCTTTAGGCATTGCTTTTTTATTAGGTGCTTTATTAAATGAAAAATACAATCAACATCCAACCTACGAAACGATTGATGCGTTACTTGAGGATTTAGTGGTTGCCTATCAAGAAGGGATTCAAACTTTTTACGATGAAGGTTGTCGTTATCTTCAATTAGATGATACTAGTTGGAATTTATTCTGTGACCCAAAATGTATTGGTCGTTATGCAAGTGACTTGAATGAGCTAACTGACCAATTATGAATTCTTTATTTCAAGTTCCAGTAGATGCCTTTTTTTTAGAGTTTGATAGTGATCGTAATGGCGGTTTTGAACCATTAGCAGCGATTCAACACCAGCAAGTTGTCTTAGGATTAATCACGACGAAAACAGGCGAGTTAGAAAATAAAGAAACAATTATCAAACGAATTCAGGAAGCAACAACCTACATTCCTTTGGAGCGGTTGTGTCTAAGCACGCAATGTGGTTTTGCTTCTACAGAAGACGAGCAATGGCAGAAGATTCAATTGGTCAATGAAATTGCCAGAGAAGTTTGGGGCGTTGCATAAGTCATCAAAAATGAGGTGAATGAACATGGCAATATATGAAGCAGATGTAACTGGTACGTTTGAAGAAGTATTAGCTTATCTTAGCGAAACCATTGAACAGGGAAGTAGTACGTGCTCTTTAGAAGAAAGTTCCGAGTGCCAAATTGGAGACACAAAAATTGCTATTCGTGCCTATGAACGTTATAGCTGGCTAGGAGATAATCGAGTGAGTTTGCATTTAACTGTGGCTAGCAATGTTGAACAGACACATGTGACGGTTATTACTACAGGAGGAAGTCAGGGCGTAATCTTTAAATTCAATACGATTGGAGAAGATAACTTCTTACAAACGGTTGTACCAGCAATCCAAAAAATTGAAAAATGAAAAGAGCGCTAATGCTCTTTTTATTTTTGTTCTGAAAGAAGGAATAGCGATGAAACGATGTGATTGGGTAAAAAATGAATTAGATAAGAAATACCATGATACAGAATGGGGAAAACCATTAAATGACGAAGAAAAACTCTTTGAAATGTTGAGTTTGGAAAGTATGCAGGCAGGATTAAGTTGGTCAACGATTTTGAAAAAGAGAGCCAGTATGCAAGCAGCATTCGATCAATTTGATTACGATCAAATTGCACTTTATCAAGAAGAAAAAATTGTTGCTTTACTAAATAATCCTGGTGTGATTCGTCATCGTAAAAAAATTGAAGCACTCGTTAATAATGCACAAGCTTATCTCGCGGTTCAAGCGAAGTATGGTAGCTTTGATACGTTTATTTGGCAGTTTGTAGACAATCAACCCATCGTCAATCATTGGCAAAATAGCCAAGAAGTTCCTTCAGCAACGGAATTATCGACCATTATCAGCAAACAATTAAAACAAGAAGGATTTAAATTTTTAGGAACGACTAGTGTTTATGCTTTTATGCAATCCATTGGTATGGTGAACGACCATTTAGATACTTGTTCCTTTAAATGATACCTACTAACAGAAAAATGATCCGAACAAAAAAAGAGGCACTGACGTTCAAGAAGTTGTGTCTTTTTTTGTTCGGAGCGTTTCTTAATGAAGGGCTACAATAGTGTAGCTTCTTTAATAGTTAATTCTTCCAGTTTTTTCATTGCGGTAACAATTACATCCGGTGTAATTGTTTCTTTTAATAAATGAATTGTTTCCCCAGGTAAGGATGCACGCTCAGCTACACGTTGGTATTCTTCATCAGTTAAGTGTAAATCCATCGCTTTTAATGAAATGGGTAAATTTAATCGTTGATAAAAAGGGAATAACTGCTCAATTTCGGTTAATTTATTTTCAATGACTAACTGAACTAAAATACAATAAGCGACTTTGTTTCCGTGTAGGTGGACATGACTTCCTGGTAAAATAGTCAACGCATCGTGCAGCGAATGAGCACCAGATGTGCGTCCAAAGTCATCACCAAAACCTCCAACCATGCCGGCTAATAAAATATTTGTTTCTAATACATTTAAAAAGGCCGGTATTAAAGTTTTATTTTCCATTGCCAGTAATGCATCCGAACTATCAGCTAATAAGACGTCACGGCACTTTTTCGCAGCAAATTCAGCAACTTGGACTTCAATTGGTTTGATAGCAAGCTGTGCAATAATTGGTTCTGCTTCATACCATTTGGCTAAAGTATCCCCAATTCCAGCAACCATTAATTCAACTGGTGAATGTAAAATCACTTCTGGTTCAATCAAAACCAACGCATTTGCTTGATTGAAGACATCATAACGATCCATTGACCCATCTTCAAAGTAGATGACGCTTAGTGGTGTGTATGCAGCACATGTTGCTGCTAAAGTTGGTAAGATACAAATCGGTACATGCGCTTGATTTGCCGTTGCTTTTCCTAAGTCAGCAACTTTTCCGCCACCGACTGCCACAATGCCATCAATTTGTTCTCGTTGAATGAGTTGCGCAAAAAAAGCTGTTTTGTCATCGGTGCAATCGCCACCATAATATTCAAAGCGACAAGTAATCGTTGTCAGGGAAGGAAAATAAGGTTTTGCGGCTTCCCAAGATTTTTTTCCGTGAAGAATCAAGACATTGCTTAATTTTCTTTTTAGTAGATGGTCTTCAAGACCTTGCCATGCGCCAACGCGGCATTCGTATTCTTGTGGTGCTCCTCTAACAATCAATTGTTGCATCTTTTTCTCCACTTCTTTCTCTCATCAGTTGTATGTTTATTCATCACTAATCGTAAAATTTTCAATAAATTGTCGGAAGTCATGAATAGCTAAGGGGCGGCTAAATAAATAGCCTTGCATATAGTCGGAATGAATCTCTCGAGCAAGTGTAGCATCATTTTCTGATTCAATACCTTCACAACATGTTTTTAAATTTAGATGCTTCGCTAAAGCCACAATGTGTTCGGCGATGATTCCGTTGGTCGTTTGTGTACTCTGCTCTGTAATGAAAGTCGCATCTACTTTGACAATATGTGCTGGCAATTTTCCTAATAGTGCTAATGCAGAATGACCGACACCAAAGTCATCGAGAGCGATTTTAAACCCCATACCCTCTAAATCTTCCATCACTTTTACGGCAATGGGAGACTCTTGGAACGCTTGATGTTCAGTAATTTCCAAGATAATTCGTTGAGGAACAACCTGATATTTCTTAACTAGGTGTTGAATAGTTTTGAAAAAATTAGGTTGTTCGACTTGCGTCACATCAATGTTGATCGATACATTTGGAATCGTTTCATATATTTTGTCTTTGAATACTCGTTCAAAAATCCAATAGGCTAATTCAGAAGTATGACCATGTTTTTCTGCGTATTTAATCAATTCATTTGGCGGGACAAAGCCTAATTCTGGATCATTCCAGCGAAGTAAAGCTTCCGCGCCAACAATTTGTTTTTCATGATTGAATAATGGTTGATAATACATTTCTAACGCATCATTTTTAATAGCTGATGTTAATTTGGCCACTGTTTTTAAACTTTTTACGAATTTTTGTGTCATTTCTTTTGAATAATAGATAATTTTCTTTTGCTGATGCTCGTTTAAACAGATTTCAGCATCTTCAAGTAGTGAGCAAAAATCTGTCGTTTCTTCTGGAAAATGAGCAACGCCAATTTCAAAGTCCATTAAAATGGTTTGGTCAGCAACCGGAACGGGTTGTAATAATTGTTCTCGAATATTTTCTAATAAGTGCTTAAATTCCTCTATATCTGTTAAAGGAGCGGCAAAAATACAAAAGATTTCCCGAGATAAACGATAAAATTTATATTTTTCTGGTAAAAGTTCTTGGATTCTGTGTACCATTTCAAAGGTAACTATTTTGCGAACATTTTTAGAATAAAGAACGGCAATTTCAGCAATGTTACTGCAACGAAATAAAGCAACAGCACAAGGCTGAATGGTTTCGTGTTTTTCAATTTGATCGCTATCATATGCAAATTGATTAAAATTTGCTAAACCAGTTACAGGATCAGTATAGGTTAGATGAGCGGTCACTTCATCGGTTTTTCGAACAACGATTTTGTCTAAAAAGAAAAGACCATAATAAGGACGTTTACCTTGAGGTGCAGGAAAGTGAATAAACTGTATCCATTGTGTTCGTTTTTCACCAGAATAATGTTGATAATCAATGGTGCCATTCCAACCATTTATCGCAGTTCCTTCTTTCCAAATTCGCTGGATATCGGTTTTATGGAGGTTGGTTGGATGAATATTATCCAACGTTTGTCCAATCACTTCTTCTCTATTTTTATGTGTGAGATGCATACCAGCTTCATTGATATACAGGATTTTTTGAGTATCATCCATAAAGAGTATTGGGATAGGAGCAAGATGAATCATTGAAATAAATGCTGCATATTCTGGAACAAAAGGTTGTTGCGTGATCATTCTTAATAATTGGTCATAGGACTCGAATTTTTCCTCAAAAAAATGAAAAGGAATCGGTTCTAAGAGCGGTTTCTTTTCATCCGTCAATGTTAATGTCCTCCTATCAATATAATTTGTTATACCACTCACTATTTTACATTCTTTTCTCATGATATTAAAGGCAAAAACTAATAATTTGTGTTCTTTATTTAGATATTAGAAAATGCGACGAAGGACTGATAAAGGACTTTTCCTTTAAAATGTTCTGTGGTATTATAAAAAGGTTGCAAAAGATGTATAAAAATACATCCTTTAATCAAGTCAAAGGAGAGAAGTCATTGTGAACAAAATGAAAAAATTTTGGTTGTTTGTATTGCCAGTTTTCTTGCTATTGATTCAATTTATTCCATTAACAACAGTACTAGCAGAAACAACTGATCCATATTATGAAAAAATTCAACAGAAAGGAGAATTGGTGGTCGGGTTATCGGCAGACTATGCCCCTTACGAATTTCATGCAGAAATTGATGGAAAAGATACCATTGTTGGTTTTGATATTTCTATTGCTCAGAAAATTGCGGATGATATGGGTGTCAAGCTTCATATTGAAGAATTAGGTTTTGATGCGTTATTAGGTGCGTTAAAAACAGGAAAAATTGATTTGATTATTTCTGGTATGGCAGTCACTGAAGAGCGTTTAGAAGAAGTTGATTTTTCGGATACCTATATGACGATGAAACAACGTGTGATTGTCCGTAAAGATGATGCAGATAAATATCAAAACACGCTAGATTTTGATGGCGTTCCAGTAGGTGTACAAAAACAAACAACACAAGAAGCATTAGCACAAAATGAATTAGTCGGTTCGATTCCAACTTCTTTACAAAAAATACCAGATGTCATCATGAATTTGAAAAATAAAAAAGTAGATGCTGCTATTTTAGAAGGCCCCGTAGCCGAAGCGTATGTCGATCGTAATTCGGATTTAGTATTTGCTGATGTGGAATTTAAAGATGGCAATAAAGATACGGCAGTAGCTGTCCCGAAAAATGCCCCAGTCTTGTTAGAAAGTATTAATACTTCTATTAAAGAGATTAAAGATCAAGGTTTGTTAGAAGCGTATAAAAAAGAAGCCAATGAATTAATGTTTCATGATGAACAAGGTTTTTTTGCGAAATATTATAAATTTTATGTCAATGGCGCAGGGTATACGATTTTCTTAGCTTTTATTGGCGTATTGTTTGGAACCATCTTAGGTGCTTTTTTAGCATTAATGAAGTTAGCAAAATCAAAATTTGTTCGAATTTTAGCAACGATTTATATTGAATATGTCCGTGGTACGCCGTTATTGGTGCAAATCTTTATTGTTTATTTTGGTACGGGTATTTTAGGAATTGATATGTCACGTTTGGCTGCAGGGTGTATTGCTTTAGCCTTGAACAGTGGCGCTTACGTTGCGGAAATTATTCGTGCCGGCATTACTGCTGTGAATAAAGGGCAATTAGAAGCAGCCCGTTCTTTAGGCATGAACCAAGCGCAAGCGATGCGTTTTATTATTTTCCCACAAGCGATTAAAAATATTTTACCAGCGTTAGGTAATGAGTTTGTTACGGTTATTAAAGAATCTTCTGTTGTGTCGGTTATCGGTGTGTCTGAATTAATTTTCCAAGCGGGTAACGTGCAAGGAGCAAGTTTCAAACCATTCTTACCTTACGTGATTGTTTCCTTGATTTATTTTGTTTTAACCTTTACACTTTCTCGTTTATTAGGTGTTGCTGAAAGGAGAATGAGCACAAGTGATTAATATTCAAAATTTACACAAAGCATATGGCAAAAACGATGTATTAAAAGGTATTGATTTAACGATTCATGCCGGTGAAGTTGTCGTGATTATTGGCCCTTCAGGAAGCGGAAAAAGTACCTTTCTACGTTGTTTGAATTTACTTGAACAACCAACAGAGGGGCGTATCGAATTTGAAGGAACCAATATTTTAGATAAAGGAACAAATATCGATCAGTTACGACAAAAAATGGGAATGGTGTTCCAAAGTTTTAATTTATTCCCACATAAGACTGTTTTAGAAAACTTAACGATTAGCCCAATTAAAGTAAGAAAAGAAGAGCCGAAAAAAGCCGAAGAAAAAGCATTCAAATTATTAGATCAAGTTGGTTTAAAAGAAAAAAGTAGTAGTTATCCAGCAAATCTTTCTGGAGGCCAACAGCAACGTGTGGCAATTGCACGTGCTTTAGCGATGAATCCAGATGTGATGTTGTTTGATGAACCAACGTCGGCACTTGATCCAGAAATGGTTGGAGAAGTTTTAGCAGTTATGCAAAACCTAGCAGAAAATGGCATGACAATGGTCGTAGTTACTCATGAAATGGGCTTTGCCAGAGAAGTGGCAGACCGCGTCATTTTTATGGATGAAGGAATTATTCAAGAACAAGGAACACCAGAAGAAATTTTTGGAAATCCGCAAAATCCACGGACTCAAAGTTTCTTAAATAAAGTGTTATAACCAAAGGAGATGCAAAAAATGGATGCATCAAAAGTTGCAAAAAAATACCAACACCCAACAGAAAATTTATTAATGGATATTGCAATGTTAGCTAAAAGCAAAACAGATCTCATTGATTTATCGATTGGTGATCCCGATTTAATTACCGATCAAGCGATTATTGATGCGGCGTTTGTCGATGCAACAGCTGGTCATACGAAATATACCGCTTCTGATGGTAGTCGTGAATTTTTACAAGCTGTTGTTGATCATTATCAAAAACGTTATGGGTTATCTTTTGAATTAAATCAGGTGCGTGGAACAGTCGGTGCGATGCATGGAACATATCTCGCTTTATTGGCGATTTTAGACCCGGGCGACGAAGTGATTATTCATGAACCGTATTTTTCACCGTATAAAGAACAAGTTGAAGCAGCAGGGGGTGTCCCTGTTTTTATTCCAACGTATGAAAAAGACGGTTTTCAAATTGATTTAACGATTTTAGAACAAGCCATTACAGATAAAACCAAAGCTATCTTGATTAATTCGCCGAATAATCCAACTGGTGCGGTCTTTTCGAAAGCGATATTTAAAGGTATTGCAGAGTTAGCAATCGCTAATGAGTTGTTTATTCTTTCTGATGAAATCTATGAGGAATTGAGTTTTTATGAAGACTTTACACCCATGGCTACTTTTGCACCAGAGCATACCATTACATTTAGCGGGCTTTCTAAGGCCTTTGCCATGACTGGTTGGCGGATTGGCTATATGATTGCGCCCGCATATGTGAACGATGTTGTTCGTCAGATTAATGAAAATGTGACCTTTTCTGCACCGTCTATTTCACAACAAGCAGGAATCTATGCTCTACAGCATGCTGACGAACTAGTTCCGAAAGTAGCAGCTGTTTTTCAAGAACGTTTAGAATATGTCAAAAAGCGAGTGGACGCGATTTGGTTTCTTTCATTAGGTGAAATTAAAGGCACGATGTATGCGTTTATTAATATTGAGAAGACAGGCTTAACGTCGGTTGCGTTTGTGGAAAAAGTATTAAAAGAAACCAATGTGTTGATGATTCCAGGCAAAGCTTTTGGTCACACAACTGGCGACACACATGTTCGTTTAGCAGTGACACAAGATATCACACAGTTAAAAGAAGCTTTTGATCGAATTGAAAAATTACTCTTTTAATAGAAGAAAGTGTGTTTCCTAATCAGGAGGCACACTTTTTTAACATATTATATAGTAGAAAACTGAAAATTTTAGCTGATTTTCCTGCCGTTAACTTGTCATAAAAGTTGATATTTTGTAACAATTCATATAAAAAAGCGATTTTTTTTTTTGAATATACCGATTTTTGATATTTTTTAATTTTTTTTATTACAAAAAGTAATAAAGCAATAAAAACGATTCCTTGTTAAATCAACCTTTTTTTGGAAAGAATGGTAATAAATGACAAAAAAATGAAAATTACATCAAATTGAAACATTTCGTCATTTCTTTGTTACCTAAAGAGGTCGAACTCTTGGTAATATTTATCCAGTTGCTTCGGCAATACAAAATTTTGATTTTAAGGGAGTCTATATATAATGAAACAATTCAAACAAATTTTACTAGGTAGTATCGCATTTTTCAGTATCACAGGTTTTTCTTTGGTAGCAAACGCTGACCAAGTAGAACATACAGTAAGTTCACATGATACATTATCAAGCATCTCAATCCAATACTTTGGTGATGCTAGCTATGTTCATAAAATTGCGCAAGACAACAATATTGCTAATCCAAATATTATTTTTGATGGTCAACAATTAAAGATTAACACAGATGGTTCTGCTGCAAGTGTTTCTGCTCCTGTTGAAACACCAGAAGTACAAACAGAAGTCCAAGCACAACCTGAACAAACAACACAAAGTCATTCTGGTCGTACATTAACAATGGAATCAACTGCTTATAGTTCAGATCCTGCTGATACATTAGGCGGCGGAACAATTACAGCGACTGGTCAAAACCTATTAACAAACCCAATGGCTGTTGCCGTTGATCCAAGCGTGATTCCATTAGGTACAAGACTATATGTTGAAGGTTATGGAGAAGCCATTGCTAGTGATACAGGTGGTGCGATTAAAGGAAATATCGTTGACGTTCATTTCTCAACTTACGAACAATGTATTGCTTGGGGTCGTCGTACTGTTCAAGTAACTATTTTAGACTAATTAGTATATAACGAATCAAAGCCAAGAAATTCTTCTCGAATTTCTTGGCTTTTTTTGTAAATATTCAGAAAATATTTACATTTATTTTGAAGGTAGCTATCGTGAGGGGACGAAAGGTATGCTATAATAGAAAAAAATTCAAGGAGGAATCGTTGATGAGAGCTATTTTAACGGTTATTGGTAAAGATAAAGTCGGAATTATTGCAGGAGTTAGTCAAAAACTATCTGAATTAGAAATAAATATTGTAGATGTGACACAAACGATTATGCAAGAATACTTTACAATGATGATGATGTTAGAAATGGATAAGCAAACTGATTTTGAGCATACACGTCAAGAATTATCAAAAGTTGGCGAAGCGCTAGGCGTAACGATCAGTATTCAAAATGAAGAAATTTTTGAAGCGATGCACAAATTATAATCAGGAGGCAAATCATGGAAACAAATCAAATATTAGAAACAATTCGCATGGTCGAAGAAGAAAATTTAGATATTCGTACAATTACGATGGGGATTTCTTTATTGGATTGTATGGATGCTGATGTAGACGCAGCCTGCGAAAAAATTTATCAAAAAATCACTACTCGCGCCAAAGATTTAGTAAAAGTGGGCGAAGCGATTGAAATGGAATATGGTATTCCAATTATTAACAAACGTATTTCTGTCACACCCATTGGTATTGTAGCTTCTGCGTCACGTGCAACAGCACAAGATTGCGTAAAATTTGCCAAAACATTAGACCGCGCAGCACAAACAGTAGGAGTAAACTTTATTGGTGGTTATAGTGCGTTAGTAGAAAAAGGGTATCAAGGTTCGGATCGCGCATTGATTGAATCGATTCCACAAGCATTAGCTGAAACTTCTTTTGTATGTTCTTCTGTTAATATCGGTTCAACCAAAACTGGTATTAATATGGATGCAGTGAAGTTAATGGGTGAAATAATTAAATACACGGCAGAAGCATCTGATATGGGCTGTGCAAAATTAGTTGTTTTTGCAAATGCAGTAGAAGACAATCCATTTATGGCAGGAGCTTTCCATGGTGTTGGTGAAGCTGATTGTGTCATTAATGTCGGCGTTAGTGGACCTGGTGTAGTGAAACGTGCTTTAGAAAAAGTTAAAGGTGAATCTTTTGATATTGTTGCTGAAACAGTAAAGAAAACAGCCTTCAAAATTACACGTATGGGTCAATTGGTTGGACGTGTAGCGTCTGAACGTTTAAATGTACCTTTTGGGATTGTTGATCTTTCATTAGCACCAACCCCAGCTGTTGGTGATAGTGTGGCATTGATTTTAGAAGAAATGGGCTTAGAGTCGGTAGGTACTCATGGTACAACTGCTGCTTTAGCGTTACTAAATGATGCTGTGAAAAAAGGTGGCGTCATGGCATGTAATCATGTCGGCGGTTTATCGGGTGCTTTTATCCCGGTATCTGAGGATGCTGGTATGATTAAAGCTGTAGAAAATGGCTTGTTGAATCTTGAAAAATTAGAAGCGATGACGGCTATTTGTTCTGTTGGTTTAGACATGATTGCGATTCCTGGTGAGACACCGGCTGAAACAATTGCTGCGATGATTGCTGATGAAGCAGCGATTGGTGTTATTAACCACAAAACCACAGCAGTCCGTATCATTCCTGCGAGCGGGGCACAAGTAGGTGATATGATCGAATTTGGTGGGTTGCTAGGAACGGCTCCAGTAATGAAGACAAATCCAGCGAAGTCAACGGACTTTATTCAACGTGGAGGACGCATTCCAGCACCAATCCATTCATTTAAGAATTAGAGGAGTTTTTTATTTTATGTTTGAAGAGTATATTTGGGATTTTGATGGCACATTGTATGATTCGTATCCTGTGATATTAGATGGTTTTATGGCAACATTAAACGATTATGGTATTCAAGCGGATCGTCGGGAAATTTATCAAATTTTAAAAGAAAAATCATCTGCTTCAGTTGCAGAAAAGTATCAATTAGACTTTGATGAGTTTACGAAGGTTTATAAAAAACACGAAGCCAATGATCCACGGATTCCAGTCTCTTATCCCGGGACGAAAGAAATCTTAGAAGCAATCGTTGCAAAAGGAAAGAAAAATTATATCTTAACCCATCGCTTAGTAGCATCCACGCAAGAATTATTAGAACGAGAAGGAATGCTTCATTTAGTTGAAGAAATTGTGGGACCTGAAAATAATTTTCCTAGAAAACCCAATCCCGCTGCTTTGAATTATTTGGTTGATAAATATCAAATGAATCCTAATAAAACTGTCATGATTGGCGATCGTACAATGGATGTTGACGCAGGTAAAAATGCGGGTGTTCAATCTATTTTTTATGATTTAGAAGAATTATTAGAAGATGTTGCTGCTGATTATACGGTTCGTTCAGTCGAAGAAATGACTCAATTTATTTAAAAAAAGTGCTACTTTCAAAAAAGAAAGTAGCACTTTTTTCGTATTTGAGTAGTGAAAGGAGTGGTTTGATGTATAAAATTGAAAAATATAAAAAGTATCTTCCAGTTTGTGTAGTTATTATTGTTGCAATCAGTATTATTTATATCTTTGTCCCCAAAAAAGCCACCGTTTCTGATTGGGAGGAATTACCAATGGAACAGTCAGAAACTTTTACGATGGAAACAACGTCTAGTTCGAGTTCAGCAAAAATAGTTGTCGATATTAAAGGTGAAGTAAAAAAGCCGGGCGTTTATGAACTAGAACCGGGCGCTCGGGTAGAAGAAATTGTGCTGTTAGCTGGTGGATTTACGGATAAAGCAGAAGAACGTCAATTAAATTTAGCAGAAAAATTAACGGATCAGCAAATGATTTATGTGCCGAATAAAGAAGAAGCTAAGGATTTGCCGATACCTACTGTAACAACAGCTAGCGAGGGTTCCTCTCCAATGAATATAGTCAATATTAATACGGCAACGCTCACAGAATTACAAACACTCACCGGAATTGGGCCGTCAAAAGCGCAAGCTATTATTGATTATCGAGAAGAAAACGGCAATTTCAAATCGATAGCAGAACTACAAGAAGTGAATGGCTTTGGTGAGAAAACGGTTGAAAAATTAAAAGAGTCAATTACAGTCTAAGAAAATGTTAAATTTTTCTAGTTATTTTACAAATAAATTTGCGCGATGCATCAAAGTTAGATAAAGTTAATGCAATTGAGAGAAAGAAGAGAATAACTTTGAAAAATAAATTAGTATCAGGAACATTTTGGCTATCGGCCGCAAATATGATTTGTAAAATATTAGGAATTGTCTATTTGATTCCATGGTTAATGTTTATGGGAAATTATCAAGACCAACACCAAGCGCAAGCCTTATATAATGTAGCGTATCTTCCTTATGCGTTATTTTTATCTTTAGGAACAGCAGGTTTTCCTAGTGGGATTGCAAAAAAAATCGCGGAATTAAGTCATCAAAAAGATCAATCAAGACCCAGAGAACTTTTTCGGAGCGCATTAGCTGTTATGGAAGTAATAGGCATCATTTCGACCATTTTAATGTTTATTTTTGCGCCAGCTTTAAGTAAAATTAGTCCTGTTGCCAATCAAGAAGCCGCCATTTATGCGATTCGTAGTTTATGTCCCTCGTTGTTAATTATTCCAATATTAAGTGCAATTCGTGGTTATTTCCAAGGTTCAAACTTAATCATGCCTTTTGGAATTTCTCAAGTAATCGAACAATTGGTACGAGTACTAGTTATTATTGGAGGAACTTATTATATACGTGTTGTGGCAGGAGGTGATATTCTATCTGCGGTAGTTATTAGTACCTTTGCTTCTTGTGTAGGTGGTATTGTAGCAATTATTTATTTAGTCGTTTTAGGAAAACGTGTAGGATTGTTTCGTTTACGAGATTTCTTTATTTTACCACTGCACTATCTGCGGAAATCAAAAGAAGTCACCTTAGGTATTATAAAAGAATCGTTGCCTTTTGTGTATGTGGGTTCTGTGGTTTCTTTGATGCAATTAATTGACCAAGTATCATTGAAACCGATTATTCACTTTTTAAAACCAATTATGAGTCAGGCGCAATTAGAAACTCTGTATACCTTTGCTTCTGCTAATCCTAATAAATTAACGCCGTTATTGCTTTCAATCATTGGTTCAATTACGGTGACATCATTGCCGTTGTTGAGTACCTTAAGAAGAAAAGAGGATTTGCTTACGGGTATTTCAGATACACTACGTTTGTCATTGACAGTATTATTACCATCCTCTATCGGTATGATTTTATTGTCAATCCCATTGAATACCATCTTTTTTGGTTACAATCTAGAGGGTAGTATGTACTTAGCTTTGGCGATTGCCGCAACCTTTTTGACAGGTATCTTTACCGTTTTATTATCGATTTTGCAAGCCCTGAATGCCCATCGAAAAGCAATTTATTTTACGACGCAAGTGCTGTTTTTCAAATTGATATGCCAAGTTCCGCTTGTTTATTTTTTTGAAGGAATGGGCATGTCTTTAGCTTCTATTGCTAGTCTAATTATTTCAGTCATAGGCGTCTATCGCTTTATTACAAAAACATTCGATATTCATCCATTGAGCTATGTTCGGAGATATTACTTAAAAGTATTGCAAGCGACATTCGCGATGGAAGTCGTCTGTATTCTATGCTTCATCGGATTATCGCACATATTAGCGATGAGTAGCAAAATCCATTCGGTAATTTTTGTCGTGTGTATTGCATTAGTGGGTGCAATGGTATTTATGGGGATGGTATTTGGCAAAAATATCAAGCAATTAGTTTTAAATTTCTTTCATTCTTCGTAAAAAGACAAGTTATTTAATACTAATCCAAACAAATAGTGAATTTGCGGTTCAGCAAATAAATTAGCTGCTGAAATTAAAACTTATGAAGCAGCTGTACAAGCAATTGATGAATCATGGGCAAAGATGGAACTTGATTATATTGATTTAATGATTATTCACAGCCCACAGTCTTGGAATGACTTTCGAAATGGTGAACATTTCTTCGAAGGGGATTTAGCAGCATGGCAAGCTTTAGAAGAAGCCTACCGAGTTGGTAAATTACGTGCCATTGGTGTCTCAAATTTTGCCCAAGTAGATATTGAAAACTTACTTAAAAATGGCACCGTGAAACCAATGGTAAATCAAATTTTAACGCATATTGGTCATACACCCAGTGATTTAATTAGCTATTGTCAAGAAAATGAGATTTTAGTTGAAGCGTATTCGCCCGTTGCCCGCTGTTCGTCAAGTAACAGTAGCTCATACCTTACGCATTTTTATCGATCATTCTAGCATTGAAATATTTGCAGATGAGGGATTAACTGTTTTTACTGGACGATTTTTCCTTGAAGGTGAATGGACTTTAGCTATTCAAGGAACGGCAACGTATTGTGACTTGAAGAATCTTGAAATGGTTATAAAAAAAGAGTATTAATGTGGAAAATCCTGTCGCATAAGTGACAGGATTTTTGCATCGTGTTAGAATTTGAAAAAAAGGAGGAACATACGATGATAGAAAAATTTGAGCACTATTTTCCATTGAAACAAACATTCAAACAAATTCATGTGTATCTGCCAGATGATTATGCAGATAGTGAGGAACGCTATCCTGTCATGTATATGTATGATGGTCATAATTTATTTAATGATCACGATGCGACGTATGGTACCTCATGGGGATTAAAAGATTTTCTCGAACAATATGACAAACGACTAATTATTGTCGGTATTGAATGCAGTCATAATGGCAATGAACGGTTAGATGAATATTGTCCATATCCTATTGAAACCAGTTTTTTTGGTACAATGAACGGTTATGGCGATAAATTGATGGATTGGGTTGTACATGATTTAAAGGCGCACATTGATGAATCGTACCGGACGTATCCTTTTCGTGAAGCAACAGCCATTGGAGGAAGCTCAATGGGTGGTTTGATGGCTTTTTACAGTGTGATTGCTTACAATTCCTATTTTTCAAAAGCAGCTTGTTTGTCACCGTCGATTTCTTTGTGTCTGGATCAGTTAAAAGCAGAATGGTTTCATCATAATATTTCTCCCGATACCCGTGTGTATTTTAGTTTTGGTGAGCGTGAAATTGCAGGACGCGAGCAAGTATTAGCTGACGTGGGCTACTTCAACGATCAATTGGTCCAACAAGGTGGTACCAGTTATATCCATGTTCAAAAAAATGGCGGACATAACGAAACAACTTGGAAAAAACAAAATCAATTATTTATGGATATATTGTGGAAATAAAAAAGAGGGCATACAAGAATAAAGTACCCTTGTATGCCCTCTTTCTGTTTACTAGGTTTCTAAATAATTTATAGATTACTGAACTAAAAAAGCGTTATAATAAAGCTATTAATAAAATAATTTTTTGGAGGGTCATAATGAGTACATGGTGGAAAGAAGCAGTCGGTTACCAAATTTATCCGAGAAGTTTTAAAGACTCAACGAATGATGGTATCGGTGATATTAATGGAATTCGTGAAAAATTAGGTTATTTAAAAGATTTGGGGATAGACTTTATTTGGATTACGCCTATTTATGCCTCACCCAATTTTGATAACGGGTATGATATTTCTGATTATTGTGCGATTTCTAGCGATTTTGGTACAATGGAAAATTTTCAAGCTTTGGTCAAAGAGGCAAAACAAGCGAATATTAAAATTATTATGGATTTGGTCATTAATCATACATCGAACCAACATGAATGGTTTGAAAAATCAAGAAACAAAACAGTTGGTTACGAAGATTTCTACATTTGGCATGAACCTGTTGACGGTAAAGAACCGAATGATTGGCAATCGATTTTTGGTGGATCTGTCTGGACGTATGATGACGTCAGACAAGCCTATTATTTCCATACCTTTGCAAAAGAGCAACCGGACTTAAATTGGGATTCTTCGGCGATGAAGAAAAAAGTCTTTGATATGATTGAGTGGTGGGCAGATCAAGGAATTGATGGTTTTCGTATTGACGCCATTTCACATATTAAAAAAGCTTCATGGGATACGCCGAATCATGATGCACAACGCCCGTTTAAAGCTTTCCAAAATGTTGCAGGTATCGGTGATTATTTAACAGAATTAAAAACTATCTTTCAAAAGCATGATTTATTGACTGTCGGTGAAGCCTCTGGTGTAACTGCTGAAGAAGCTGAAATTTGGGTAGGACAAGATGGCTATTTCAATATGATTTTTGAATTTGAACACACCGGGTTATGGCGTAAAACCAGTGACGAATTACCTTTTAAACAATTTAAAGAGGCGTTAGTTCGTTGGCAAGAAGCATGTGCGAATGGTAAAGGCTGGAATGCATTATATATGGAAAATCATGACATTCCCAGAAGCGTATCTGTTTATGGTGACGACAGTCCAGAATACCGAACTATTTCAGGTAAAGCATTAGCAATGGCATTTATGTTATTACAAGGAACGCCATTTATTTATCAAGGACAAGAAATTGGCATGACGAATACTGCATTTCACGAAATTAATGAAATTAATGCTACAGATACGTTGTATATGTATAATGAACTGCTAACAAGTGGTTATTCTGAAACGCAGGCGATGGAAATGATTTCAGCTGTAACACGTGATAATGCACGGACACCAATGCAATGGGATGGGTCTGAGTACGCTGGTTTTTCTGAAGTGACGCCTTGGTTAAAAGTCAACCAAAATAAAGGGGCGATTAACGTGAAGTTAGAACAAGAAAACCCGCATTCTCTTTTTCATTTTTATAAATATTTGATTGATTTACGAAAAACACATCCTGTTTTTATTAACGGAGAATTTCGTTATATTGAAACAGAAGCGGAGCCAATTTTTTATTACGAACGGGCAAATGAACAAGAAACCTATGCGGTGGTTGTCAATTTAAGTAAAGAAGCACAAACTTTTGTTTCATTAGACGAACTCTCAGACAATCAATTGATTGTCTCCAATTATTTGGATTATGATTTTGCAAAGTTACGTCCATTTGAAGCACGTTTATACAAACTAGCATAATTATGTCACGATGAAATATCTGAACGATGAAGCATCATCTCGTTCAGATATTTTCTTTTATAACCAAATATTAACACTACTATTATTGCAAATAGGATAAAAGTAAAAAACATCATAAAAATTGGAATATTTCTTTATCATAGTTGCTTGATTAAATGATTTTGAAAGAGTAAGATTTTAAGCACACTAAAGAAATATGAGTGGGAGAAGATAGCTGATGAACAAAACAAACTTATGTATTTTACATACGAATGATACGCATTCTTACCTTGAGGAATTTGGAAAAAGAGCAGCATTAGTTCAAGAAATCAAACAAAAAAATACTAGCAAGAACATCCATACATTATTAGTCGATAGTGGCGATGTTTTCTCAGGAACCATGTATTTCACCATGTATCAAGGAAAAAAAGAAGCAGAATTAATGAATATGTTGGGCTATGATGCGATGACATTTGGCAATCATGGGTTTGATTTAGGCTCAAAAGCATTGGCTGATTTTTTAAAGATTATTCATTTTCCAATGATTAGTAGCAACGTTATTTGTACACAAGATGCGGATTTAAAAGACTATGTAGGAACCAAAATAGTGCCTTACCAAATGTTGGACTTAGAAAATGGCGAGCGTATTGGGTTATTCGGTATGACCACCCCAAGTACTGTCGAAAGTGCATCGCCAAGTGAAGACATTATTTTTGCAGACCCGAAACAAACAGCTGAAACAATGGTCAACATGTTTCATGCACACGGGATTAACAAAATTATTCTATTGAGTCATCTAGGTGATAATGAAGATGCAGTACTCGCAGAACAAGTATCCGGTATTTCTTTAATTGTTGGTGCGCATACTCACCGTGTACTACAAGAACCTTTAAAAATTCGTCACCAAGAAACTCAATTTGAAACAGTGATTGTTCAAGCAGGCAGTTATGGGGAATACTTAGGGCAAGTAGACTTGACATTTGATACAGTGTCAGGTGAATTACAGCAGGTTACGGCTTGTCTGCATGATATAGCTGCTTATCCACAAGTAGATTCTGCCGTGCAGGAAGTAATCGAAACAATCAAATATGAACGACACCAATTGGCCACTCAAAAGATTGTCGATAATGCGAAAAAAATCGATGGTAATCGCTTGGCTTTACGAAAATCAGAAACAGTTCTAGGAAATATTATTGCAGATGCTTATTTTTATCATGCGCAAAAACAAGGATTCTCGCCAGACTTTGCAGTAGTCAACAGTGGTGGTATTCGTAATTCATTACCCGCTGGTGAAGTCACGTTTGGCGATATTGTTAAAATTTTGCCTTTTTCAAAAACGTTAAAAGTCTTATCAATTACTGGAAAAATGTTGATGGATGCTTTACAAAAGGGCTTGTACCCCCAAGTATCACAGTTGCAAGTTACTTATGACTATGAAAAACCAAAAGGACAACAGTTAGTTGAGTCAAAACTGATCAAAGGTGACCGATTGTTAGCTATCGATGAAAATAAAAACTATATTCTAGCAACCAATTCTTTTGTAGGTATTGGCAAAGATGGCTATAAGGCATTCAAACAGGCGGAGGTATTATTTGCGGGTGAAGAATTAGATGTGCATATTCTGACAGACTATTTGCAACACATGCCACAACCTGTAAGATTTCCAGAAGAACAACGAATTATGATAAAAAATGTGGCGCAAGTGAGCGAGAAGTAAAAGATGTTAAACCTGTGCCAATCACTCTTGAATATGTCACACAACAGTATTGTAATCCAACGAGTTGGTTGGAAGTGGCGGATTTTAATGAACGTGCGATGAAAGTCTAATTGTAGTCATGACAAATAAAGAATAAAAACCAGAGATTGCTCTTAAACAGGCAATCTCTGGTTTTTATTTAGTCTTTCTTTTTCACATCATGTTTGACAGCACAATTCGTTGAACATTCTTCGCAATGACCTTTGCCTTGAAAGTATACATTTTTTCTTTCATGATTGTTCCGAAAAACATATAATAATCATGAAGTAAAAAACGATAAGAAGCTTGCTGATTTGTCATTGAAATCCTTTTCATTGTGTGGTACTATGAATTGACAAATAATGTTATTGGCGTGTTACTGATGATGCAGGCAAGACCAAGACAAGCGATGGATTCATTTCGATGAGTCTCGTTTGTTTTGGTCCTTTTTATTTGAAAGGAGTAGAGAAAATGGATTACAAAGCAGTGGGAAGAAAGGTTTTAGAATTAGTTGGTGGGAAGGAAAATGTGGTTAGTCTAACACATTGTGCCACTCGTTTGCGGTTTGAATTAAAAGATAAAAGTAAAGCAAATACGCAGCAATTAGAAAAAACACCTGGGGTTATTAGTGTCGTTGATAGTGGAGGGCAATATCAAGTTATCATTGGAAATGAAGTGCAAACAGCTTTCAAAGAAATTCAGAAAAGTGTCGGGACTACAAAAGTTCAGCGAAATGTGGGCGAAAAAGAAAGTTGGATTTCACAACTTATTAGTGTAATTTCGACTACTTTTACACCGATGATTCCAGCAATTACAGGTGCAGGGATGGTTAAAGCTATTTTAGCTGTATTAACTTTAACCGGCGTGTTATCTGATACTAGTCAAACTTATATTATTTTAAATACAGTAGCAGATGCGGCATTTTATTTTATGCCGGTACTGTTAGCATATGGAGCATCTATCAAATTTGAAGTAAGTCCTGTTTTAGCGGTGACGGTCGCAGGGATTTTGTTACATCCAAATATTGCACAATTATTTTCAACAGGAGATCCGGTCCGATTTTTAGGAATTCCCGTATTGGCTGCTGATTATGCCGGTTCTGTCTTACCAATCATTTTTACAGTTTGGATTATGTCGTATGTCGAACGTTTTGCTGAATGGATTTCTCCGTCATTTATTAAATTTTTTACGAAACCAATGTTAGTCTTTTTAATTATGGGACCATTAGCACTTGTGGTGATTGGGCCTTTTGGAACATTATTAAATGATTTAGTAGCAACCGGTGCTTCTTGGATTAATGATAAAGCTGCTTGGTTGATTCCTTTCTTAATGGGTGGTTTGCAACCATTCTTAGTTGTCACTGGAACGGCTTGGGCGATGACACCGATTGCGACGATGCAATTGAGTAAAAATGGTTCCGAAATGGTCAATGGACCCGGAATGTTAGCATCGAATATTGCCCAATCAGGAGCAACATTTGCTGTTGCGTTCAAAACGAAAAACAAAGAATTGAAACAATTAGCAACATCAGCAGGAATTACGGCATTGATGGGTATTACTGAACCTTCTTTGTATGGTGTAACCTTAAAACTGAAAAAACCATTGATTGCTTCGATGATTGGTGGAGCAATTGGGGGATTGTATGCTGGATTATCTGGACTTGTACGTTATGCCTTTGTCTCACCTGGTTTAGCAGCCTTACCTGCTTTTATTGGTGAAAATCCAATGAATATTGTTCATGCGATTGTGACATGTCTGATTTCTTTTGGAGCAACATTTGTGATTGCTTATTTCATGGGATTTGAAGATCCAAGTGAAGAAGTGTCAGAGCAACAAATAGAAGGAGAAACCACACTGAAAAATCCTATTAAAGGGCATGTGATTCCCTTATCAGAAGTTAATGACAATGTCTTTTCTAAAGGACTTTTAGGGCAAGGTGTGGGGATTCAACCTGAAGAAAACAGAATCGTCTCTCCAATAGAAGGCACTGTTTTGACAGTATTAGAATCCAAACATGCGATTGGTTTAGTTTCTTCAGACGGTATAGAAGTATTAATTCATGTAGGAATTGATACTGTGAATCTCAAAGGAAAACCGTTTGATGTAGTTGTTCAAGAAGGCGATTATGTGTCTGTTGGTCAGGAATTAATGTCAGTAGACTTTGAAGAAATTAAACAAAATGGTTATGATGATACTGTTATTCTAATCGTTACGAATAGTGATAAATTTACAATTCGAGAAAAAATTGGTTCCATGGTATCACAAGAACCGTTGCTGGTAATTCAACAAGGAGGAGACAACCATGCAATATAAACAGTTAGATAATTTTCCAGCTAATTTTTTATGGGGAGCGTCAATTAGTGCCTATCAAGCAGAAGGGGCATTTGATACTGATGGGAAACTATTGTCTATTATTGACAAATATCTTCATCCAGAAGATGTTGCTAATTTTGATGTGGCATCCGATTTTTATCATCATTATAAAGAAGACATTCAATTATTTGCTGAATTAGGACTGAAAGCTTTTCGTTTTTCAATTGCTTGGACGCGAATTATAAATGTAGAAACCCAAGAAATAAACGAAAAAGGGCTGGCTTTTTATCAACAGGTGATTGATGAATGTTTCAAGCAAGGTATTGAACCGATTGTTACGATGTATCATTTTGATTTACCTTACTTTTTAGAAAAAAAAGGGGGGTGGAAAAATCCAGAAACATGTGATGCCTTTTTAACTTATGCTAACGTTTTATTTGAAGCTTACGGCGATCAAGTTAACTATTGGTTAACAATCAATGAGCAAAATACCATGATTTTACATCCAGGGGCGATTGGCATTCCCGAAAATGGTGAATTGCCAAGCAAAAAAGAATTGTTTCAGATGAATCATGCTGTACTGGTTGCGCAAGCGAAAACCTTTAAATTGTATCATGAATTAAATTTAAAAGGGAAAATTGGACCAGCGATTAATTTAACAGCAATGTATCAAGCAACAGCTTCACCAGATGACGCCATTGCTGCTCATAATTGGGAGACCTTACGCGGATGGTCATTTTTAGATGCAGCCGTTCGTGGAAAACATAACTATTTATTTGAAAAATATCTACATGATCGTCAGTGGTATCCTACAATCACTTCAGAAGATACTTTGGCATTGCAAGAGGGAGCACCGGATTTTATTGCGATAAATTACTATTCAACAGCAACCATTGCTGCAAGTAAGAATGATGGTTCCGATGTTTCAGCGCGTGCAGGAGACCAACAAATTATGCTTGGTGAAGAAGGTGTTTATCGCGCAGCTGAAAACCCATATGTTGGTAAAACACCTTATGGTTGGGTAGTTGATCCAACAGGTTTACGATTAACTTTACGTAAATTATATGATCGCTATAATTTACCTATCTTAATCACTGAAAATGGCTATGGTGCGCCAGATAAACTGGAAGAGGACGGTACGATTCATGATCCAGAACGTATCACATATTTGACGCAACATATCCAAGCGATTCAAGAAGCAATTACAGATGGTGTGGATGTCTTTGGCTATTTACCATGGTCTGCTATAGATGTTGTGAGCACGCATCAAGGATTTAACAAACGTTATGGTTTTATCTATGTTGATCGAACAGACCACGAACTAAAAGAATTAAAGCGTATCAAAAAAGACAGCTTTTATTGGTATCAACAAGTGATTGCTCGTAATGGCTTGGAATAGATAGGAAGGCGTGTAAAATGGAAGTTATTAAAGCATTGAATAATAGTTTGATTCTTAGTCAGAATGATGAAGGAATCGAAGTTATTTTAATGGGAAAAGGATTAGGTTTTTCATTAAAAAGAGGGGATGTTGTTCCAGAAGAGAAAATAGAAAAAGTGTTTAAGTTAGACTCAATTTCTGAAACTTTAAAATCAGATTATATTCAATTATTTGAGAATATTCCAGAAAAACTACTACTGGTCGTCAAAGAAATTATTGACCATAGCAATGCACAGTTTGAAACAAGTTTAAGCAAAAATTTGTTTTTTACATTACTCGATCATATTAATTATGCAATCGAACGAACACAGCAAGGCATTGTTTTTCAAAATAAATTACTTGTTGAAATTCAACGATACTACCCCAAAGAATTTGCATTAGGAAAATATGCCGTCGAACATTTAAATACAGAGCTACAGATAGAATTACCAGAAGAAGAAGCAGGAAATATTGCCTTTCATATTGTCAATGCACAAGATGGACGTGCAAATATGGAAGAAACTATTCAAGCGATTCGGATGTTAAAAGATATACTGATGTTGTTAAGTTATTTGTTTCCTGAAAAAGAAGTCGATACGGAGTCATTGTTATATTTACGCTTTGTCACACACTTACAATTTTTCATTAGCCGTATGTTGAAAAAAGAAGAACTACCTACAAAAGATGATTTTTTACTAAATTCTGTCAAAGAACGTTTATCACGAGAGTTTAGCGCAGCCAAAAAAGTAAAAAAATATGTCGAAGTGGAGCTAGACGTTGCTGTGAATAACGATGAATTGTTGTATCTCACCTTGCATATTGCACGTGTGTATTAATGAAAAATAGTAGTAAAAAACGTATGAAATCTGTTTTAAGAACAGAAAATTCATACGTTTTTTTGTTACAACAATGGAAAAATATAAATTACAAATTCTAATTGCAGGTTATCTCCCGGTGTATCAAAACTGATATTTAGGATTTCTTCGATTTTATTTAAGCGATGCAAGAGGGTATTGCGATGAATAAATAAATTTTCAGCGGCTTTGGTAATATTTCGATTGGCTTGATAGTATGCTTGTAAGGTTTTTAAGTATTCACTTTTATTGACAGCGTCAAATTGTTTTAAAGGCGTAATAAAGCGTTCAGTAATCTTATGCAAACCATCAATTGATAAATGATCTCTAATGATATGCTTCAAAAAAACATCATCATACGAAATAATTGGTGTGGAATGTTCGAAAGATGCGTCGCTATTATAGATATCTAATGTTTGTAAGGCTTGTTGGAAGGAGATATAAATTTGCTTAATATTGGGAACGGTGGGTCCAATCACCATCGTAATATCTAAATCATTTGATTCTTTCGCTAATTGATTTAGTAAAGACTTGCCAATCGTATTCATGGTTTTTAGATATTCTCTTTCATCCGCAGGTGGGTCTTGGATTAATAAAATAAATGAATTGCTGTATTCGATACAAATCATTTTTTGACGGTAGCCACTTAGCATTTGATTGAGTCGGGTACTTAAATTCATTATCTGACGATTTGATTGGGACTGATTGTTAGACGTTTCCAAAATCACGATAGAATAGATCGCATCTGTTTTTAATTGATAATATTTAATGAATTGAATCAAAACATCTTCGTTTTGGTATTTGTTGCGAATGATTTCAAAAAACATTTCATTGCGTTTTTGGTAACTTTCAATGTTTAATGAATCTTCTAATTGCAATTGTAATAACAGATATTGTGCCGCAACTTTCAGCTCAATAATATCTAACGGACCTAGTTCATGCATCGTATTCCAAATAATTAAATAAGAAATAATGATATTATTTTTTTTAATTGGAAAAATCCGAATGGGAATCGTTTTTTGACCAAAACTAAAGTCTAAATTCATAGGATCTTGATAAAAACGTAAGGATGAATTAATTTTTTCGTTTAAAAATTGTTGAATATGTTGAACATTTTTTTGTTTATTCAAGATACTTGAGACTCGGATAGGATTCTCTGGCAAATCTGCATAATAAGTAGGACTAAAATTCTGATCGAATAAAACAATGGGATTTTGGATGGATTCAGCCAATTTTTGAATGACGTGTTTGCTTCCATTACCTGCTTCCAAAATGCGATACATCTTGTTGTGCATCGAAACTTCTAATGAACTAACCATGCTTTGATTAAATTTATGATGTTGATTAATAATCGAAATAATTTCCGTAAAATTGTAATCATAAGGAATCGATAGGATAGGGAGATTGACTTTGTTGGCAAGTTTGACCATTGATTCAGGAATTTCATCAAAGTAACGTTGCAATTTAAAGCCCAAAGCCGAACAATTCATTTTGGCTAAATCACGAATTAGTCGTTTTTGCATGGCCTCATCATCTTTGAAAATAAAACCAGTTGTCAGCAACATCTCACCAGGGGTTAGCCAATCAAACGCGTCAGGATTTTCCATGATATTCACTTGTAAAATTTGATTCTTGATATTTTTTTCACCAGCTAGAATCGTAATACCTTTTAATTCATCTAAATGTAATAAATCTTCTACTGTTAACATTGTTAAAATCCTCCAACTATCTATTTTATCCAATCAAATACGACATTTATTGGAAATACTCCTAATTTGAATCCGCATTCAATTCGTTTAAAATATTAGTATAAGTTTGATTAGTCGTTGACCAAACGAAAACGATCAAAAATAATTTTCTATTCCTTATCATAATCTATAAAAGAGAAATTATCCATTAGTTAAATGGAGTAGAAAGTTATTTTTATAAAAGGGGGATAGTAAAAAGGAACATTTGGTGTTGTTGCGCGTGTCAATTCGGTTACGCTCATGATCATCAACTTATAAATGAAGGATTTTAAGGAGGAGAACAAATGAATATCAAAAAAATAGTCCAATTTAGTTTATTAGTAATTGGCATCAATTTTTTATTACCAACAGCTGTCTTTGCCCAAGACTTAGAAGTTCAAGCGCCGACAGGTTTCATTGCAATTCTGACGTTAGTTCCATTAATTGTCGTATTGGTTCTATTATTTTTAAAAGTAGATATGATCATTGCTGGTTTAGTTGGTGGGATTTTAGCAATTTTAATTGGCGGCATTGGTTTAGCTGATGTAAATAAGGAATTACTTGAAGCGATTCCGACGATGTTAGGCATTACCGTCCCAATTATTAATTCGGCTATTGCGATGGCGGTATTTAAATCAGGTGGGTACTCCGCTGCTTTAACTTTAGCCAAAAGAGGAACAAAAGGAAAAGTAGAGTTTGTTGCTGTATTTATCGTTATTTTATTAGCAGCTGCAACGTATATGTCAGGAATTGGCGGCGGTAGTGCGATGGTTATTGCACCATTAGCATTTGCGGCAGTGGGCGTAGTACCAGAATTAATTGCTGCGATGTCATTAGCTGCAGCGGTCTCTTTTACCACATCACCGGCTTCATTAGAAACAAGTATTACGTCGCAATTAGCAGGGATTGATGCTGCTGAATATGTGACAGCTATGCGTCCTTATTGGTTATTCTTTGTAGCCTTGGCGTTAGTATTGGCTTACTGGGGAACAAAACGTCGTGGTCTTGGTTTTAAAGAAGAAGCAAATGATGAGTATAGCTCAATGTCAAATGGGCAATTATTTAAAATTACGATTCCAGCAATCTTCTTATTATTTGCGGTAATCTTTGGCCCGATTGTTAATGATTTAGCTGGAACAGCAATCTTTACACCATTAACTTACATGGTTGTAACACTGGTATTGATTTATCTATGTACAAAATTCAACATGAACGAATCTGTTACGGCAATGGTTGATGGTTCAACATATATCTTAACGCGTTTATTCCAAGTGGGTATTTTCTTAGCGTTCATCAATGTCATCGCTAAAACGGGTACATTCGCAGTAATTGCCGGTGTTGCTAATAATGCTCCGACCGCAATTGTTATTCCTGTGGCAGTATTAACTGGTATTTTGATTGGTATTCCAGCAGGAGCGTATGTAGGATCAGTGTTAACATTAGTCTTGCCGGTTGCCGTTTCATTAGGTTTCCCAATTGTAGCTTTGGGATTTGTAACGATGGGTGTTGGTTTAGGTAGTCAAATGAGCTTTGTAAATATTACCATGCAAGCTCTGTCTTCAGGATTCCAAACACCAATCTTGGATATTGTTAAAGGAAACGTCAAATGGATTAGTATTGCGTCAGTCATTCTATTGATTATTTCATTTATTTTTGCTTAATCAAACGAAGAATGAATTATCAACTAAAAGAAAGCGGGGATTTATTATGGATTTAATTATTAGACAAGCACGTCTAAAAGATGGAGAAGATCTAAAAGATATTGCTGTGCAAGCAGGTAAAATTGTCGAAATTGCCGATTCAATTGCTGGTGATGCCGAAAGAGAAATTCAAGCAGAAGGACGTGTCTTGATTCCAGGTCTAATTGAAAGTCACATTCACTTGGATAAGGCATTGATTGCAAGCCGTAAACCGAATAAATCTGGTACATTGCAAGAAGCAATTAAAGTAACCGCAGAATTAAAACCGACATTTACAAAAGACGATGTTTACAGTCGTGCAAAACAAGCCTTAGAAATGATTATCAAAAGTGGGGTAACCACTATTCGTACTCACTCAGAGTTTGATCCAGCGCAAGGTTTCACTGGTTTTGAAACGATTTTACAATTAAAAGAAGAGTACAAAGAATTAGTGGATATTCAAGTCGTGGCCTTTCCACAAGAAGGAATTTTTAAAGCACCTGGTACAGAAGAAATGATGTATCAAGCAATGGATATGGGCGCAGACGTAGTGGGAGGAATTCCTTACAATGATGCACCAGCTAATGAACACATCGATTTGATTTTTGATATTGCGAAAAAATATGGGAAAGACGTTGATTTACACCAAGATTTTGCTGATGAAGCAGATGATATTTCGATTGAATATTTGTGTAAAAAAACAATTGCTGAAGGGTATCAAGGGCGTGTATCTGTGGGGCATTTAACTGCATTACATGCCTTACCAGAAGAAAAACTACGTCCAATTATCGAATTGATGGCAGAAGCAGACATTAGTGTGATGGCGTTACCAGCAACTGATTTACATTTAGGCGCACGTTCAGATGAATACAATGTTCGCCGAGCAGTAACACCTATTCGTAAATTACGTGATGGTGGTGTCAACATGTGTATTGCTACCAATAATATTCGTAATGCATTTACGCCTTATGGAACAGGCGATATCATGCAAACAGCTATGTTAGCCATTCCAGTTGCGCATTTAGGTGGTGCGGATGATTTACCAACTGTTTTACCAATGATTACAACGAATCCTGCTCGTGCAATTGGATTGAAAAATTACGGAATTGAGGTTGGAAATCAAGCAGATATGGTCTTGTTAGACACAAAAGTTGTCAATGATGCAATTATCGATTTACCAACACGTTTGTTTGTCATCAAAAATGGCCGAGTAACAATTGAAACGACTAAAACCGTAACTGTTCATCGCTAAATAAAGAATGCGTTCCCTGTTGAGGGAGCGCATTCTTATATTTATATTTAACGCTTAATTTTTTCAGTAAGTTCAGTTACAGGTAGATTTTTTTCTGCGGTTTGTGTTCGCACCCCTACAATGTATCCGATAGCTGCAATTGAGATAAGAACAGTCCAGAAAATGACTTCCCATAATGTTGAATGAGGGAATGAATGAGGAATAATTCCTAATTTTTCATGTCCTAATGTTAACACAGCTAATTTTACCCCAACCCAACCAACAATCAGAAACGCTGCTGTTTCTAATGATGGAATTTTTTCTAAAAGTGAAACGAACCAGCGTGCTGCAAAACGCATCATAATGACACCGATAAGTCCGCCTAAAAACATCACGACAAATGGACCTGCATTAATACCACCGATAGAGTGACTTCCAATTGCAGGAAGTGTTACGGCAATGGCTATTGCAGCTAGAATAGAATCGACAGCAAACGCGATGTCTGCAAGTTCTACTTTGACTACTGTCATCCAAAAACCAGAGGCTTTCTTGGGCTTAGTTGTTTCATCAGAATTTTCTGAATGTCTCAAAGAATCGTAAATGTGTTTACCAGACATGAACAGCAAGTAAAGTGCACCAATGGCTTGAATTTGCCAGAAGTTAACTAACATTGTAATTAGGAAAATTGCGGCAAAACGGAAAACAAATGCGCCAACTAAACCATATAACAATGCTTTTTGTTGCTGATCTTTGGGTAGGTGTTTCACCATCACGGCCATTACGACAGCATTATCTGCTGCTAATAACCCCTCTAACACAATCAAAACGATAAGTACCCAAGCATATTGTAATAATATTGTCTCCAAAGTAATATAATTCCTCCTTTAATAGTTAAAAAAATAAGAATGATTTATCTACCTAAAGAGATAAATTGCATTCAAATCCACTATGAATAATACCACACCAATATGCAGATGTAAACGTTATTTGTGAAGAATAAAAAGCGAATTTTTGCAAAAATCTGATTTTTTGATTACTATAAAATAAAAAGCACGCAGATAGGAGATGTGTACACTTGAGTAAAGATGAGGATAAAAATAAAAATTTCTCGGTATTCAGTCGAATTTCTAAGTCATTGGGTGTTGAGAAAAAACTAGAAAAAACGAACGAAGTAATTGAACAAATTGACATACAGGAAACGGATGAAACTACCGAAACAACGGAAGTGCTGGAAGAGCAAGCGACTCCAGTAACGGATAATGTCGTGGATTTGGCTGAGAAGCAACGCAAAGAAAAAAATCAAGAAGGTGTCAAGTGGTTAAAAGCGGCTGCTGATTTAGGAGACACAGGTGCCATGAATGAACTAGCCTACTGTTATCTAGCTGGTGTTGGGTTAACGCCTGATCCTATTGAAGGAGAACTTTGGTTGCGCCGTTCTGCTGAATTAGGAGATTTATGGGCAATCGTAGATTTAGCTGTTCGCTTACTAGATGGTGAAGGGATTGAACGAAACGCTGTTGAAGGCGAAAAATGGTTGCATTTAGCAGTAGAGCGTCGTGATGGTATTGCCACGCGCGTACTTGGTTATCGTCTGTTGCATGGCGATGGTTTACAGAAAAATGCAGAAGAAGGCGCACGCTATTTGTATCTAGCAGCCGAATCGTTGCATGAGCTAGTCGCGATGCGTTTATTAGGACTGTATCATATCAAAGGAGATTTTCTGACTAAAGACGTAAAAAAAGGCGAATACTGGTTAAAGCGAGCTGCTGATGGTGGTGAGAAAATTGCGATGCGTGAATGGGGCAGATACTTGATTCGTGGGTTTTAATTTAAGAAGTTTGTAGGAACATCATTGGAAATTCTATGCGTATGCAGACGAACTTCTAATGATGTTTTTATTCAACTGAAAGGAGAAAAAACATGCGAAAAAGAAATTGGTTATTGATTATTTTAGGATTATCTCTCATTGGTGCGTTCTTTTTTCGCTTTGTGAAGCAGGAACCTACGACGTCAGAAAATGAAGCGCGCATTCGTGAAATGATTGTTTTAGAAGAAAAAGAAACGATCAAAGAAGCTGTGGTCGAAGAGGTGGTGCAAGCCCTAAGTTCAGTAGATGCAGAATTAATCCATCTCGTTTATCACAACGAATTGACTATTTTATTGACCGATTACGAGTTTGAAGAATTACCAAATTTTCATGTCTATAAAAACGATTTAGAAAAATATGCGGGATTTTTTGTACCTGCGGATAATACTATCTATATCAAAATAAATGCTGCTCATTCCGATAATGGGTATATTGCATTACATGAATTCGGACATGCAATTGATTATCGTTTAGGGGATAGTTATGGTTATTTGAGTGAGTCATTACGTGATGAATTTGAAGAAATTAAGGACAATGAAAAAGATAACGTATTGCCTGAACGAAAAGGAACAGAAGAATTATCGGGTCTTCAAGTATCCGAATATTATGCACAAACCAAAGAATATTTTGCTGAAATTTTCGCGTTGTATTATCATAGCAATCGAACAAACGAAAAACTACAAGAAGCAGGGGCAAAAAGTTATGCACTCATCGAATCACTGCCCTATCGTGTATTAACTGTTAGTAGTTACACGCAACAAGGCTATACGCTAACTTGGCGACCGTTGGAATCGGCAACTTATCAACTGTATCAAAACAATCGTCTGATTGAGACAGTAGGAATGAATAGGACAGAATATACTTTCCCTCTTGAAACAACCAATTCGTCTTATTTTAAAGATTATCAGGTATCATTCAAAGCGTTTGATTCTTCAGGAAAAGAATTGTTTACTTCGACTACTGCTGATACGAGAGATGCACCGTTAGATATTTCTAACTTGAAAAAATTAGTGCAACAAACAGAAGAACTGTTAGAAAAAGGTGTAGCAAATTCTCATTTTATAGCATACGACTTAAAGAAAGCGCACGAAGAAATTGACAGCGTTCAAAAAAATGAGCGTACCTTTCGTCAAGCAGAGATATTAAGGACAGAAAAACAATTGGAAAAATTTTTGATGGATTATCAAGTAGAAGGCGTAGATTAATGGAGAAAGGGAGGAGTCGACATGAAGAAGCTTTTGGGCATGCTACTATTTTTGGCGGTATCGCTACTTATTATGGTGATATTGTATAAAAACGGCCTTTTTGCAGGAATCAATGGTTCAGCATTGTTAGGGATATTTCTAACTGTCGCATCGCTTCTTTTGGTTCTCTTTATCTGGTTTGCTTTTGACAACAGTACTAGGAGAGGGCTATTTTTTATTTTAAATAAGAAAAATTATCTCCAAACTATGGCAATTATCAGAAAAGAACGCCTAACAAATATAAGCTATAATGGTTCAGAAAGTGGATATGGTGGGTATCGTCAACGGCAATATAAAATAGATTATCAAGATAAACAAGGAAATAGGCATGAAAAAATTTACACCACAGGAATGGCGAAATCGAAATTTGCTACCCTCTTACATTGGAAAGTAGGAACGAGTCTTCGTGTAGTGTATTCACCTAAGAAACCAAGTCGCGTATTTATCGATAAAGCGTATGATCAAAAACAAGTGAAACGAAAAATGAGTGAGGATAAGAAAAAATTTTAGTTACACATTACAAATAAGAAGTAGCAATCAAATTAGTAAATCTGATCGCTACTTCTTATTTATTGATGCGCTTTTTATTTTTTGGTGACGCCCGCTTCATCTAAAGTAGTCAATAAATGATGGAAAGCGGCAATTCCCTTAAATTGATTTAAAAGCATCAGATTAATTTGTTCCAAAGCACTATTTGCAATCTCTCGTGTTTGCGACATCTGTTTATTTTCGACTTCTTTTAGAACCTGTCGAACAGTATCTAAAGAAAAGACTGTTCGTTGGACGGCACGAATAATATAAACTTTGCGAATATCTTGAATATTAAACTGGCGAAAACCACTATGAATATCTCTTTGTGGTGTTAGTAGTCCTTCTTTCTCCCAATGGCGGATTGCCGATGTAGAGACATTTGCTTCTTTTGCGACTTCACCAATTGAAAAGTATTTTTTATTTTTATATTTGGGAATGGCTGCTAATACACCAGGTTCTAGTATTTCGATGGTATATTCGATCCTTGCTTTTTCCTGACAGAGCGCTACTTGCTTTTTGTTAATTTCCCAAATAGCTGTAGTCGTATCGCCAATCATGACCATTGGCAGTAGTGTTTTAATAAACGCTATGCCAAATCCGGGGATCATTTCTCTAATACATTTAAAATAGGCTTCATGAACTTCTGTATACATTCTATAACCAATCTCTTGACGCGCAACTTCTGGAATAATTTTCCATGATTCATAATGTCTGAGGGCATTAGTACTAATATTTAATTTTCTCGCGATGTCAATTTCTTTCATGCAACATCCTCCTTACTAAGATTATAAAAAAACTTCAAGTTGATGACACCTTTAAGTTTCCTAATAAGCTATTTATAAGCTTAAATGATTCATCAACCTTATCATTTGCATGAAATAGATACAATAGAAGTAGAATGGAGGTATTATGATGAAGAAAATGAATGTGAAACAATTTGTCCCCGCGTTACCTGCTGTCGATTTAAAGGAAACAGTGGCATTTTATGAAAAGTTAGGGTTTGTTAATACGTATGCGGAGAATCAACGTCGAGGTGGTTATGCCATTATGACAAACGATTATTTTGAATTTCACCTGTATACGTATAAGAAGCTGACAATTCCAACACCTACCAATATTTATATTTATGAGATAGAAAATATTGATGAATGGCATAAAATGTTAGAAACAAACTATATAGAATCTGTTGGTAAAAAGCTTTCTCGAACAGGATTACCTCGAATGGGGATACCTAAAAATTTAAATTTCGATAGAAGATTTACGATGACTGATCCCAATGGCAATTATTTTATTTTTGTCCAACCATTTGAACAGAAAAAAGAGCATCAAATTAAGTCGCGATTTGAGAAACTATACTGGGAAAGCAACACCTTAGCTTATTCCCATGAAAGTCCAATTGAAGCTAAAAAAATGTTGGAAATTGCCATAGCTAGACACGATGTACTAAATGAAAAATCGGAAATCGCCTTTCAAACGTATGTGCTTCTCGTAGATTGCTCGTACCTTTTAGGAAATAAGACAGAAGCAGAGATGTATTACAAAGAAGCAACGAAATATCTTGAAAAAGTCGTCCACAAAGATGAATATTTCGAAGATGCGATGGTTTAATATAAAAAATATGAATCGTTACTTGCAAAATAAAGCATACAAAGAACGAGGTGCTCATTCAACACCTCGTTCTTTTAAGGAGTAGGGTTTTCTGATAAAATTCCTTGTTCTAAAAGCGCATGTTTTATTTTCAGATTGACTAGATTCTGTTGGAATTCTTGAGCATACAAAATGGAAAAAAGAGTATCTAAGACATATTGAAAAGCAATTTGAGAAGAAAATGTCCCAATTTTTAGAAAGTCATACTCATTCTGACTAATAACTATCGGAAGTGTTGCTAATTGATTGAGAGCTGCATTTGGATTCCCACTTAATAGGACAGAAGGAATTCTTTTTTCTTGGAAGTAAGTCAGAATTTTAGCATGTTGCGGTGATTTGGCTCCATATGTAACAAATAAAGCACAATCTGTCGGAGTAAGATTGGCAGCGGTCCAAGCTTCATCTGCGTATTCATCTGCCACAATTAAAAACTTATTAATTTTAATCATCTTATTTTGAAAACTGCGTGAACGAATTTGTGAATCACCTTTAGCGAATAAAAAAATACGATTGGCTTTCGTCAAAATAGCAGCAGCATCCTCTAATAATTTTCCGTTGATTTGCAATTGTGTTAATTTAATCGTTTCAATAGTTAAATCAGCCATTTTTTTGGCAATTTGATCTGAAGAGTCCTGTGGTTCAAAAGGAAAATTGGCATCTACTTGCTCTTGAGTGTAACGTTTGTTGTAGGCTGCTTCGGATAAGGCAATTTTAAAATCTCTAAAACCTTCAAAATTTAATTTTTTTGCTAATCGAACGACTGCCGAATGAGATGTATAGGTTTGTTTGGCAATTTGTTCAATGTTCATATTAGGAATTTGGGTTAAATTCTCTAAAATATAGTGCGCAATTTTTTGTTCATTACTCGTAAAATTTTCTTGCGTCGTTAGTTGCTCAATTAGTAGCATAGAACTAACCTCCTCATCTATAGCTATCATAGCTTATTTCTTTAATTTTCTCATGGAAATACTGTTATCGTTAAACAAAAAGTTCAATCAGAAACACTAAACGTCGTCTTTTTATGAAAGTTTTGACCAATTTATTGAGAATCACTTTTAAACAAAACATCTCCTAGCTATACTATCCGTGTAGTTAGCTATTAAATAAAGAAAGTAGAGGATACAAATGAACTTAGGAATATTTGGCGCTGGCATGATTGTTCAAGAGTTTTTAACGATTGCACGAGATATACCACAATTAGAATTAGTTTCAATTTTGGGAACGGAACGCTCGCTGTCTAAAACCAAAGAATTACAAACACAATATGGGATTCAAAAGGTTTATACAGACGTTGAGGGAAATTTAATGAACGATGACATCGATACAGTTTATATCGCTTTACCCAATCATCTACATTATTCATTTGCTAAAAAAGCGTTAGAATCTGGGAAACATGTTATTTGTGAAAAACCTTTTACATTAACTTTAGCTCAATTACTTGAATTAGAACAACTTGCAAAGGCTAAAAATTTAATCTTAATTGAAGCAATCACCAATCAGTATTTATCAAATTATCAAGAAATCAAAAATAACTTAGCTTCACTTGGAGACATTAAGCTGGTTGAATGTAATTACTCACAATATTCTTCAAGATATGATGCGTTTAAACAAGGCATTATTTTGCCCGCCTTCAATCCAGAAATGGGTGGTGGTGCGTTGATGGATATTAATATTTATAACATTCATTTTGTGGTCGGACTATTGGGTAAACCCACTAAAGTAACGTACTTTGCGAACGAAGAACAACAAGTCGATACGTCGGGTGTCCTCATTTTAGAGTATCCCCAAACAAAAGCAGTATGTATTGGTGCAAAAGATTCATGGGCAAAAAATAGATCCATCATCCAAGGCACAAAAGGAGCGATTACAGTCGAGGGGCCCAGCAATACAGTGGAAAATTACACGATTACCCAAGCAGCAACACCCGCTCAATCAATGAACAAAAATACACACGATCATCGAATGGTAGAAGAATTCTTGCATTTTGTTAGAATAATCGAAAATCAAGACGTAGAAGAAGCGCATCGACGTATGGAACATTCAAAGTTGGTCATGATGGTTATTGAAGAAGCTGTGGCTAGTTGTAAATAGCATTTAGTTATTGATGTATTGGTTAAAAAATACGAGTCTTTTATACTTTCAATGTATATCGTATATTTTAAGTGGGAGGCTAATTATTCCGATTTAAGAAATTCATCAAAATTATTCATTTATACTTGCCTTAATGTTAACTTTAAGAGGTATTATAGTAATAGATTTACTATTAAGGAGGAATTATCATGTATAATGTTAAAGCTCGAGCAGCATTTAGTCCAACTGCCAATTTCAAAAAAACAGATATTACGCGTAGAGCGTTAGATAAGAAGGATATTTTAATCGAGATTAAATATGCGGGAATTTGCCATTCGGATATTCACACGGTGCGAGGAGAATGGGGAGAAGTGCAATATCCGCTAGTACCTGGCCATGAAATTGCTGGAATTGTGAAAGAAACAGGCGAAGAAGTGACCAAATATACTATTGGCGATAGAGTGGGCGTAGGATGTATGGTTGATTCTTGTGGTCAATGCGAACATTGCCAACAAGGAGAGGAACAATACTGTGAAGGTCCTCATGGTCATACGGGAACTTATGCAGATATTGATAAGTATGGAGAGTATACACAAGGTGGCTATTCGACCCATATCGTAGTATCGGAAGACTTTGTTGTTCGTATTCCAGATAATATCCCATTAGAAAAAGCAGCCCCTCTACTATGTGCAGGTATCACTACATTTTCTCCATTAAATCATTGGCAGGCAGCTGGAAAAAATATCGCTGTCGTTGGTTTAGGAGGTTTAGGGCATATGGCTGTTAAAATTGGTCATGCGATGGGAGCAAAAGTGACCGTGCTGTCTCAAACATTGAGTAAAAAAGAGGACGGATTATTATTTGGCGCAGACGGTTATTATGCTACCTCCGATCCAAAAACCTTTGAAACTTTAAGTAATTCGTTTGATCTAATTATTAACACAGTCAGTGCAATTCTGGATTATGACAGTTACTTAAGTTTATTAAAGCTTGATGGAACGCTGGTCAATGTGGGAGCACCAGCAGAAGCAGCCCCACTGCACATTAGCAGTTTAATCGGAGGTCGTCGTTCGTTTGCTGGGTCAGCAATTGGCGGTATCAAAGAAACACAAGAAATGTTAGATTTTTGTGGCGAACACAATATTACTCCAGAAATTGAACTAATTTCTGCGGATAAAATAGAGGAAGCTTATGAAAGAGTGCTTCATTCAGATGTAAGATACCGTTTTGTCATAGATACCAAAACAATTTAATCGTCAAAAAACTTCTCATGCATTAGTTTGAGAAGTTTTTTTTTATAGCTATGGGATTATTTTTTCAAAAAATAACTACAATGTATGGAAAATGCGTATGTTTTATTAGAACAAACGATTAGTTCTTTGAAAATTCCATATTTTACAGCAAACTTGAATGTTGAAGCAAAGATAAGGGGATTTTTTGCTTGGTAATTTTGACTGGAATTGTACACAAAATAGCATGAGTATGATAACATTTGGTCAATGTATCTATTATTTCATACGCATATATTTTTCATAAATAGAAAATACAACAAGTGAGTATTCATTTGTATGTTTAAACAAAAGAATAAGGGAGAATTTGAATGGAAGAGAATGTTAGAAAAACCTATAATATCAACGCTTCAAGCGATTTTATAAAGGCGGAACACGAACGTATCCCCTGGAACCAATATTTCATGGCGCAGTCGGTTCTATTATCGTTGCGTAGTACGTGTACACGTTTGGAAGTAGGAGCGACTTTAGTAAAAGATCGACGAATTATTGCAGGAGGTTACAATGGGTCTGTTAGCGGTGATCATCATTGTATTGATGATGGATGCTATATCGTTGATGGTCACTGTATTCGAACGATTCATGCGGAGATGAATGCTTTGTTACAATGTGCGAAACTGGGGATTTCCACGGAAAATTCGGAAATTTACGTCACACATTTTCCATGTTTACCATGTACGAAAGCTATCTTACAAGCTGGTGTAAAAAAAATTTATTACTTAAATGATTATCGTAATAATGAATATGCGATGGAATTAATTAAACATGTGGGTGTAGAAGTAGAACAAGTGCAATTAGAACCAAAATATTTTGAGAAACTTTCTTTTGGGCAATTAAATGAGCAATAGAAAAGATTACTCTTGGAAAAATCAATTATTATTTCCGCTGTTGTGTGCAAGTAGTTTTTTGCATGCATGGTTATTACAGCAACCAATTTTCATATTGATTGGTTGCTATTTCTTAGGAATAATTTGCTGTAAAAAACAAGTAACATTAGTGTTACTCGCTGTTTTTTGCAGCTTTTTTGTTTTCTTACGCGCACAACAAACGAAATTACCACCTGTGCCTATTGAAAAAGAATTGGTCACTAAAGTCCACATTTTTCCTGACACGATTCAATTGAACGGGGATTTAGTTAATTTTGAAGGTTCATTATCGCAAGGAAATATCAAAGGGCAATACAAATTGGCGACTGAACAAGAAAAAAATCAATGGAAAATTCGGAAGAACTGGTCAAAAATTATCAAAGTTAAAGGATCTTTTCGAGAAATTGAACAGTTACGAAACCAACATGGATTTCATGCACAGCGGTTTTATTTTTCGACCAATCAATTAGGTGTTTTCGTGATTGATGAGATTATTTTTGAAAAAGACGCATCTGGTTTTGCAGTATTACGCAAGATTCGAGCGAGTTGTATTGATTGGTTGGAAGAAAATTTTCCTGAAAAAATTTCCACTTATTTTTTAGCACTACTCGTAGGTTATAAAAGTCGTGATTTTCATGAGATTCAAGACATTTATAGTAGTAGTGGTATTTTGCATTTCTTTACGATTTCAGGGAGTCACGTGTATTTATTTTATGGTTGGTTTTTGCAACTCTTACGGCGCACACGATTAACATTTAACGAATTTAGTCTAATTAGTTGTATCGGAATTTTCTTCGGGATTTTTTTATTTGGACAAGAAGTAAGTGTTTTACGTGCATCTTTCCTTTATTTATTGAATTTATTTTTTAAAGAAAGACAAATCCATTTGTCACGAATGGATCGCTTTAGTATCGTTTTGTTTGTACTTTTGTTATTGGATCCCAAAACATTATTACAGCTTTCAGGTATTTTATCTTTAGGAATGTCGTGGTTTATTTTAATTCAAAACGATGGAGATAATCATTTCTTTGCGCAACTATGGCGTTCTCAAGTGGTTTCAGTGTTGGCAGCGCCAATTTTTATGTATACATTTTTTGAATTACCCTTATTAGGTGGCATTTTAACGACTGTATGCGGGTCATTTTTTACTATTTTCTTACCTTTTAGTTTGTTCTTGTGCGGACTCACTCTATTAGGTGTCCCAGTATCTGGTCTAACAAACCTCTTGCTATACTTTATTCAAGGTTTTGAAGGATTATTGCGTCTGACTAAATCACTGGTTTGGGTAACTGGTCAACCAGCGATGTTTAGCGTTGTGGTGGCTGTCATCAGCAGTTTGTTACTTTATCACTATCATCGTAAATGGTTGCTTTTTCTACCTACATTCATTTTGATAGGTAGCCAATTGTTATCATTTGAGACGTCGGTTTCATTTGTTGATGTTGGTCAAGGGGATAGTACTGTTATTCAAAGTCCTTTCAAAAAGGAAGTTTATGTAATTGATACAGGAGGGAGATTGTCTTTTGAGCAAGAAGCATGGCAACAACGGACGTATCGTTCGGGAGCTGAATACACGTTATTGCCCTTTTTGAAAGGAGAGGGTGTTCGGCAAATTGATGGGTTATTTTTAACGCATGGGGATGCGGATCATTTGGGCGATGCTGCCAAAGTCATTGAAAAAATTCCTGTAAAATGGGTATATGTAGGCAAAGGGAGTTTACAACACCCAAGCATTCAACGTCTTGCTAAACATTTACCCAAACGTACAAAAATTCGAGAAGTAGAAATGAATGAAATTATTGGAAAGAGGGTATCACTACAAGTCTTAGCTCCTAAATTTGGCAAAGGTGAAAATGAGGATTCGCTTGTATTAACGACCAAGATTCGTGGTATGCGTTTTTTAATGACTGGTGATTTGGGAAAGGAAGGCGAAAGAAAACTTTTAAAAGACTATCCGAACTTAAAAGTCGACGTGATGAAACTTGGACATCACGGAAGCAAAACATCAACGGACTATCAATTTATTGCGCAAATTCAGCTAAAGGAAGGAATTATTTCATGTGGAAAAAATAATCGCTTTAACCATCCGCATCCAGAAGTATTAGAAACATTAACAGCAAATCATGTGCGTGTTTTTAGAACCGATCAATCAGGGATGGTTCGTTATTTATGGGGGATAAAAGAACAACAACCCCGTCTTTGGCTAGCGAAAGATTACTAGCATTTGCGCGTGCTTCATGGTAGGATAGCCAGTGAGAGATTGGAGAGGAAAATAGATGAATACCCAACAAGCCTTACAAGAAATTCGTTCACAAAAATTCCAATCACTGTATGTCGTTTTAGGAACAGAAGATTTTTTACAACAACAAATTCGTGAAGCGTTTTTGGCAAGTTTGAATGTCGATCAGGATGACTTGAATTTTGCGCAATTTGATTTAGAACAAGATTCCTTAGACATGGTATTGGATGAAGCGCAATCGACGCCTTTTTTTGGTGATTATCGGTTAGTGTTTGTGGACAATCCGTTTTTTTTAACCGCAGAGAAAAAAAGCAATGCACCAGAGCATAATATTGAAGGTTTATTAGAATATCTTAAAGACCCAAACGACACATCAATTGTTGTCTTTTTTGCTGCTTATGAAAAATTAGATGAGCGTAAAAAGATTACCAAACAGCTAAAAAAAGCCGCCGCAGTCATCGATGTTCAACCAATGAAAGAAGAAGACGTTCGTCGTTATTTGCAACAGACGTTGGATAATGATGGGCTAGTGATGGCACGAGATGCGTTTGAATTGTTTATCCGTTTAACAGATATGCGTTTATCCAAAGCCATGCAAGAGTTAGAGAAACTGCGCTTATATGCAGGAGAACAAAAAAGAATTTCAAAACAAGCTGTGGAACAACTTGTCCCTAAGTCCTTAGAAGATAATGTTTTTGACTTAACAAATTATGTATTACAAGGAAAAACAGAAGCAGCTTTACGTTTGTATGATGACTTATATATTCAAGGAGAAGAGACGATTAAAATCAATGCAATTTTAATTAGTCAGATTCGTTTGTTACTGCAAACGGCAATTCTAATGAAAATTGGTTATCAACAAGGAAATATTGCAGAGACCTTAAAAGTGCATCCGTATCGGGTAAAACTTGCGATGCAACAAGCAAAAAAACTGAATCAAAAAGATTTAGCACATCTTTATGATGAGCTTATTGAAAATGATTACTTAATAAAAAGTGGACGCATGGAAAAAGAGTTTTTATTCCAATTATTTGTTTTGAAAACAGCTCATCGTTTACACGGAAACGGAAAATAAAAAAAGAGGAGAAGCTTTACGCTTACCCTCTTTTTTTTAATTATTTAGCGATTTTTTTGCTTAGACGAGATTTGTCACGGCCAGCTTTGTTTTTATGGATTAATCCTTTTGACTCAGCCATATCGATTGCTTTGACAGCATCTTTAAATAACGCATCTACGTTATCAGCACCGGCTTCAACAGCTTGATCAAATTTTTTGATTGCTGTACGCATTGTGCTCAATTGAGATGAATTTTTAGCGTTAGCAACTTCGCTTGTACGCACACGTTTGATTGCAGATTCAATGTTTGGCATTTGTTTCACCTCCGAATAAAAAGTTATTATACGAAAAACGTATAAATCAACACTAGTCATTATACATAAACAAAGGGAGCAATGCAATAATAAGTTGTAAAGAAATTTTACTTAACACAAAAAATAGTGAATTTTACAAAGAATTTACGAAAAAAATAGCTTTTGCTTTCAAAATTTACTTTTTTTATACAAAAGAAACCTTTCTTTAAAAAATTGCTTCCATCTAATGTTAGTTTTATGCTATGATGACAACGAAAAACGAAATGGTGGTGTAAATTTTGAGCATTGCATTAGTTATTACCGTTACACTTGTAATGGGTGTAATCTTTGTAAACGGATGGACAGATGCCCCGAATGCCATTGCGACTGCAGTTTCGACACGTGTCTTAAGACCGAATGTGGCGATTGGTATTGCGGTAGTAATGAACTTTTTAGGTGCATTAGTAATGACATTCTTTAATGCACAAGTAGCAGAAACAATTAGTAATATTGTTTCATTTGACTCTCAAGGAATTCAAGCAGCCCAAGTAGCGCTCGCAGCGTCGCTATTTTCTATTGTGGTTTGGGCAGTAGCAGCATGGTATTTTGGCATTCCAACTAGTGAATCACATGCGCTAATCGCAGGTTTAACTGGTTCAGCGATGGCATTAGGCGGTTTAAATGCTGTCAATGGACAAGAATGGACAAAAGTTCTTATTGGCTTAGTTGTTTCAACTGTCCTAGGATTTGGAGGCGGTTATTTAATCACAAAATTACTTGTGTTGATTTTCCGCGATGTACCAAGAAGAAAAGCGAATAAATTTTTCACGTGGGGCCAAGCAAGTGCAGCAGCGGCAAACGCTTTTTTGCATGGCGCACAAGATGGACAAAAGTTTATGGGGGTATTCATGCTAGGATTATTTTATAATAATTTAGCAGAAAAAACAGGGAATGGATTTGTTATCCCAATTTGGGTAATGGCCTTGTGTTCAATTACTATGGGTATCGGAACATCAGTCGGTGGTATGCGTATCATTAAATCAGTCGGAATGGACATGGTTAAATTAGAAACATACCAAGGATTTTCTGCCGACTTAAGTGCAGCAATTTGCTTGTTCTTAGCTTCTGTTTTTGGAATCCCTGTTTCAACGACACATACAAAAACAACTGCAATTATGGGTGTCGGTGCGTCTAGACGACTATCAAGTGTCGATTGGCGTATCGTCAGAGAAATGGTTTTTGCGTGGGTAATGACCTTCCCAGGATGTGGACTCATTGCATATGTGATGGCGAAACTGTTTGTTGCAATTTTTTAAGGAGAGAAAAACATGGCAAGAAAAAAACAATACAACTATTTTAATACAATGGAGCTTTTAGCCGGAAATTCGCACAAAGCAGCAGAAATTTTAGAAGATATCATAGACAATTACACAGTCGGTTCTTTTGAAGCAAAAGCAGAAGAAATTCACCGCTTAGAAAAAGACAATGATCGTATGGTTGATGAATTAACTAATGAGCTATACGATGCGTTTATTACACCCATTGATCGTGAAGATATTTTGATTATTTCAGAATGTTTAGATGATATTTTAGATGGGATTAATGGTATGACCTATTTATTTGAAAACCTAGTGATTACAGAAATGCGTCCAGAAACTGAACATTTTGCGAGTTTAGTAAATAAAGCTGCTCGTGGTGTCCATACAGCAATGGTAGAATTTCCTAAATTTAAAAATTCTAAAACATTAAAAAATATGATTGTTGAAGTCAATGAAATTGAATCTGAAGGTGACCGTTTATTCAGTAAATTGAAAAAACAATTATTTAGCGAAGAAAACAATGTGTTAGAAATTATCAAATGGAAAGAAATTTATGACCGTTTTGAATCTATTTTAAACGCAAGTGAAGAAGCCGTAGATATTATTGATGGCTTGATTATTAAAAATACGTAAAAAAAAGAGATGCTGCATCGTCGCAGACATCTCTTTTTTTTACATCATAAAGGCCCAATAGCCAATTAAGATAATCCCAAGAACGATACGATACCAACCAAAGGCCGTAAAGTCATTTTTCTTAATATAGTTCATTAAGAATTTAATCGCAATAATTGAAACAATAAATGATACTACTGTACCAACAAGCAGGGTCACAATCCCATTCATATCAAACGAATTGCCGCTAGTAATGAATTTAACGATTTTTAACAAGCTTGCACCAAACATGGTTGGAATTCCTAGGAAGAAGGAGAACTCAGCAGAAACGAAGCGAGAAGCTCCAATTAGGATACCACCTAAAATAGTTGCACCTGAACGAGAAGTTCCAGGAATTAACGCAAGCACTTGGAACATACCAATCAGTAAAGCAAATTGATAAGTAATCTGTGTTAAATTAGTGACTTTTGGCGTTTTTGTCTTATTACGTTTTTCAACGATGATAAAGGCAATCCCATAAACAATTAACATAATGGCAACTGGTAAGAAACTATGGAAGTTCTCTTCTAACCAATCATCGAGTGGCAAACCAAGAATAACTGATGGAATAATCGCAACAATCACTTTAAACCATAAGGACCATGTCTCGCGATTTTCTTCTGTCGTTTTTGACGGCGAGAAGGGGTTTAATTTGTTAAAGTAGAGTACCACGACAGCTAAAATTGCTCCTAATTGGATGACTACGTTAAACATTGTCATAAAGGCTTCAGAAGCATTTAGTTTAATAAACTCATCTGCTAAAATTAAATGCCCTGTGCTACTAATTGGCAACCATTCGGTAATCCCTTCGATAATACCCAAAATAATTGCTTTAATAATATTTTCGAAAAACATTTTTTCAATCCTTTCGTTTCATAATAACATTGATAAGTATACCGTTTCTTAAAAAGATTACCAACTTTTTTTCAAAAAAAGCAGCAAACAAAAAATGTTTACTACTTTTAAAGTTGATGTATCAATGTTTTGAAAAATGAAAAATTATTAACTTAATAAATTTTTAGAAATTTCGATGCCTTTTTCAATATAGGTAGTAGACCCTACTTCTTCACAATTAAAGACACCATTCTCATAACTTAAACGTGTCACAGAGCCGTTGTCTAAGTCCATGCGAACATTGTTTTCCTCACGTACTAAATTTAATAAAAAGGCAATAGTTAAACCATGCGAAACAACTAACGCTTTACCACCACCATTTTTCTCTACCCGATGCGCAATATCTTCAAATCCAGTCAAAACACGTGTGCTTAATTCTTCATAGGTTTCTGCCCAGTTTGCGGTATCGGCATTGTAGACAGCTTCGCAAATTTCTTTAAATGTTGTGTCACGATCAATCATCTCATCATAATTTTGGAAATTCAAAACACGTGGAATCACGCCCCACATCTCTGCATCATACGCACCTTCCAATGAGCCAAAGCACCATTCACGAATACGTTTATCCACGCGATAAGGCATGACAGGTCCATCTGGATGTTCACTTAAAAGAATACGCATCGTTTCAATTGCACGTCCACTATCACTTGAAACGGCTTCTGAAAAATCAATATCTTGTAGCCCTAGCCCTAAATATTGAATGCGCTCGACACCTGATTTTGTTAAAGGTGTGTCACACCATCCTTGTACACGTTGGAGTGTGTTGAACATTGTCTTTCCATGTCTAACGATATAAAGCTCTGTTTTTGTCATAATTTTCGCTCCTATCTATTTTTGAAAAAATGGGTTGGTTTGTTTTTCTCGTTCAATTGTTGTAGGATCTCCATGTCCTGGATAAACTGGTAATTCATCAGGTAAGGTAAATAATTGTGTTGTAATGCTCGTTAGTAGTTGCTCTAAATTTCCTGTATATAAGTCTGTACGACCAATGCTTCCACGGAATAAGGCATCGCCTGACACCACAAAATCATCGAAGACAAAGCTAACACTACCAATGGAATGTCCGGGTGTTGCCAGAACATTAAACGTAATCGTTCCAATTGTATACTCTTTTAATTCCCATTCATATTCTGCAGGACGAGCAGTAATGTTTTGTGCACCAGATAGATTTAAGATAGGATTTTCCAACCATTCTTGTTCTAGCGGGTGGACATACACAGGAATTTGATATAAGTCACGTAATTGATCAACCGCTCCAATATGATCGTGGTGCGTGTGTGTCAATAAGATGGCTAATGGTTGGGCCTCTGTTTTTTTGATTTGCTCTGCAATAACTGTGGCATCTGCACCTGGATCAATGATTAAAAGATCCTTATCTTGCCAAACCAAATAACAATTTTCTTCAATACGTCCTGTTATAATACGTGTGATTTTCATAAAAAACCTCCTTGTATAAGTATTATCAGTTTAAGTATAACGTAAATAGTAACTTCTAACAAAAAAATATTCTTGTATGACAGACGGATTTTGCTACTAATCTGAGAATCCTTCTAGAATCTGATTAAAAGAAAGGAGCCAATTTAAAAATTGAATGAAAAATAACTCGTTTTGAATTTTTTTGAAACAGCTCTTGTTATACTATACGTAGTTATTAGTTAAATGAGGGGGATGACATATGAAAAAACTTCTTTTATTAATCTATGTAGGTTGTCTTGGTTTATTATGTGCCGCCTGCCAATCATCTCCAGAAGTCATTAATTCAAGCGATTCGTTAGTTGTTGAAAGCTTACCTGCTTTAGACGAAAAAACGCCAACGAATGTATTACTTATGCAAGTAGATAGTAATGGTTTTCCCCAAAGTCAAGGGGTGTATGATTTCAGTCAAGGAACGTTGACTGTGGTGAAGCAATATGTGCCATCCACAGATGAAGTAGAACCAGAAACTGTTTATCACGATTTTGAAAATACTTTTTTACATAGTGAGTGGGAGAATGACCCATATGAGGTCTATGAAGAAACATTTAAGCAAGTTGAATTATCCGTAAACGAGCAACGATTACGATTACGTCATGGCGAATTTGAAAAAAGTTTTTACTTTGAACAAGATGATAAGACGTGTGTTCGCGATGAAAATAATGTGATTTATACTGTGCAATACGATATGTAAAAATGTCCAAGGATTTTTTCCTTGGACATTTTTTCTGCTTTTTTCGTTAGTAGAAATGAAAGGAGGAGAAAATATGATTGATGAATGGATAAACCAATTAACAGAACAACGCGTATTATATCTATTAGCTGTTTTAGCTATCGCTATGATGATTGATTTTTTCAGTGGCGTTCTTGCTGCAAAAATCAAACAAGAGATCACTTCGAAGATAGGAATTAATGGTATTTTACGCAAAATCGCAAGTATGATTCTTTTAGTATTTTTTTTACCAGTGGCGTTTATATTACCTGCTTATACCGGTATTGCGATGCTATATGTGTTGTATGTCGGGTATCTGTGTTTAGAAATTCAGTCTATTTTAGAAAATTACAAGAAAATGGGTATGAATACAGCTCCTTTTCGCCAATTTTTACTAGTATTGAAAGAACTGATAAACAAAAAATAAAAGGTCTTTTTAAAGTTTGTTTTGTTCGCTATACATTTGAAGGGAAATCGATATAATAGAAGTTCAAAGAAGGTGACAAGATGAAGCGAGGAAAGATTTCTGTTCGTAAATTAGTGGAATTCATTTTACGCAAAGGAAGTATCGATAATCGTAAAGTGAGTAATCATACTGCACAAGAGGGTGCGCGTATTCATCGGAAGTTGCAAAAGGCAGCAGGAGAAGATTATCAAAAAGAAGTCTTTTTAAAAACAGAAGCTACTGTAAATGGCGATACTATCATTGTTGAAGGTCGTGCAGATGGTCTCTTTTTACATGAAAATCAGTGGGTTGTCGATGAAATTAAAACATCCGAAATTCAATTTGAGGATGTCAGTTCCGATCAAATCGAATTATATTTTTATCAAGGGATGGTCTATGCTTACTTGTATAGTTTACAAGAAAAACTCGAACAGATTTCGGTCCAACTGACTTATTTTCAAACGATAGAAGAACAAATTACCCGTCGAAAAAGAGAGTACACTTTTGAGTTTTTAAAAAGTTTTTTTGAAGAGTTGTTGGAAGAATACCATAAATGGTTATTATTTCAAGAAGAATGGCGACGCTTGAGAACGTCTGCCCTTCAATCGTTGGCATTTCCTTATGACTCGTATCGAAAAGGGCAACGGGAATTAGCCGTGGCAGCATATAAAACATTGCGCAATCAACAACGATTATTTGTCGAAGCACCAACTGGAACTGGTAAGACGATTTCGACATTGTTTCCGGCTTTTAAAGCTCTTGGCGAGGAACGTGCGGACCGTATTTTTTATTTAACAGCAAAAACGATTACGCGACAAGTTGCAGAAGACGCATTAAAAGCATTAGCCGACGTGGGTGCTGAGACCAAAAGTATCACGTTGACTGCAAAAGATAAAATTTGTTTTTTAGATGAGCGTAAATGTAATCCTGATGATTGTCCTTATGCAGAGGGCTATTACAATCGTATTAATGAAGGGTTATGGGATTTATTACACCATGAAAATCAATTTACACGGCCTGTAATTGAAGAATATGCCAAAAAACATCGCTTATGTCCGTTTGAGTTATCCTTAGATGTTAGTTTATTTTGTGATGTGATTATTGGTGATTATAATTATTTATTTAATCCGACGGTCTATTTGCGACGCTTCTTTGAAGAACCAGAAGAAAATTATTATTTTCTAGTGGATGAGGCGCATAACCTAGTGAATCGTTCACGTGAAATGTATTCAGCAACAATTACTCGCTTGGCTTTCAAACAAATGAAGGAACAATTATCAAAAGACTTTAAAAAGATTCATCGTGTATTAAATAAAATTGATAAAGAATTTGCTGCAATGAAACAGATTGCGAAAGAAGATAATTGGACGTTTCACCATCAAGCACCACCTGCAGAGGGATTATTAAATCAGCTTTTCAAATTTAGTGAATTAATCAAAGAATGGTTGGCAGCTCATACAGAAGACCCGGCGCAAGAAAAAGTATTAGCAGTCTATTTTGATTGTTTGCATTTTTTGAAAATTAGTGAGTTTTATGATGATCACTATGAAACAACCGTTGAAATACTGCCGTATGATCTGCGGATTCGTCAGTTTTGTATTGAACCTGCGCCATTTTTGGAAAAGATGTTAGACAAGAGTCAAGCAAGTATATTGTTTTCTGCTAGTTTTAGTCCGTTAAATTATTACCAAGAAATGCTAGGTGGTGGTGAAGACGCGTTACGCTACCGTTTAATGAGTCCTTTTCCGGTGGCAAATCAAAAAATCTGTCTCACGAACTATATTCAAACGACATATAAACAACGAGAAAATAGTTTGCCTACTATTGTCGAAGCAATTGCTACGATGATTCAAGAGAAAACTGGAAATTATATGGTGTTCTTTCCTTCATATAAATACCTCGATGATACGTATCAACTTTTTCAAGAATTGTTTCCCAATGTGCAAACGATTGTTCAAGACACTGAGATGAATGAAGAAGAACGAGAACAGTTTTTGGCAAAATTTACACCTAATCCATCTGAAACGTTGGTCGCTTTTTGTGTCTTAGGTGGGATTTTTTCGGAAGGAATTGATTTAAAAGGCACTCGTTTAATTGGGAGTGCGATTGTCGGAGTGGGGTTGCCACAAATTAATCATGAACAAGAATTGATTCGCACCTATTTTGATGAACAAAACAAAACTGGTTTTGACTATGCGTATCAATTACCCGGAATGAATAAAGTTTTGCAAGCAGCAGGGCGTGTGATTCGTGACTTGTCTGATGTGGGGATAGTATTGTTATTAGACCAACGTTTTAATACACCACGTTATCGTCAATTGTTTCCACCTCATTGGCAACCAACTGTCTGTTATCGTCCACAAGAGTTGGTGCAGGAATTACGAACATTTTGGCAAACAACTAGCACTTAATCTTGCGTGCTGGTTGTTTTTTTGAGTGAAGCCCAATACTTGTCGCCCCATGTACAAATTTCTTGAACCACGCGAGCCAGTTCAAATCCAATTCCTGTTAATTCGTAATCTACTTTAGGAGGAACGACAGGATAGACAGTTCGTTGAATAATATGGTCTCTTTCTAATTCTCGTAATTGTCGAATAATCATCCGTTGATTGATATCAGGTAGAATTTTAGTTAACTCACTCAAACGTAAGGTACCGTGTTCTAAAAATGCCCAAACAATGGCAATTTTATATTTTCCACCAATCGCATACATCGCTAAGTCTTTGGTATTATAGAATTCTTTTTCATTATATTGAAACATGAAGGACACTCCTTTTAGTGACAAAATTGTCAGTATTAACACTTTGTATTATATGCGTTATACTAACAGTTGTACAGATTAATTTGAAAGAAGGAATGAAGATGAAAAGTAAAGCAGCAGTAGCATTTGCCCCAGGAAAACCATTAGAAATTGTTGAAATTGATGTGGCAGAACCAAAAGCCAAAGAAGTAATGGTGAAAATTTTATATACTTCTGTTTGTCATACAGATGCATTTACTTTGTCTGGTGATGATCCAGAAGGCGTTTTTCCTGCTATTTTAGGTCATGAAGGAGCCGGAGTAGTTGTAGCTGTGGGAGATGAAGTAACCTCAGTAAAACCGGGCGACCATGTCATTCCGTTATATACAGCTGAATGTGGGCAATGTAAATTCTGTCAATCAGGAAAAACAAATTTGTGTTCTGCAGTTCGTGAAACACAAGGGCAAGGATTAATGCCTGATGGAACAACACGCTTTTCATATAATGGCGAACCAATTTATCATTATATGGGAACAAGTACGTTTAGTGAATACACGGTTGTGAATGAAATTAATTTGGTGAAAATTGATGAAGATGCTCCTTTAGATAAAGTCGCTTTATTTGGTTGTGGCGTTACAACAGGGTTAGGTGCTGTTAAAAACACAGCAAAAGTAGAAGAAGGTGCTGTTGCAGCAGTCTTTGGCTTAGGCGCGATTGGCCTAGCTGTTATTCAAGGTTTGAAAAAAGCCAATGCGAAACGAATTATTGCCATTGATTTGAATCCTAAAAAATGGGAATTAGCTAAAAAAATGGGTGCAACGGACTTTGTAAATCCTAAAGACCACAATCGTCCAATCCAAGAAGTTCTTGTTGAAATGACTGATGGTGGTGTAGATTATAGTTTTGAATGTATCGGTAACGTGGATGTCATGCGTGCAGCTTTAGAAGCATGTCACAAAGGTTGGGGAGAAAGTATTATCATTGGCGTTGCTGGCGCTGGTCAAGAAATTAGTACCCGTCCTTTCCAATTAGTAACTGGTCGTGTGTGGCGCGGTTCAGCTTTTGGCGGTGTGAAAGGACGTAGTGAATTGCCGACAATGGTTAAAGAATTTATGAATGGTGAAATTGATTTAGAATCATTTATTTCGGGACATTTAGATTTTACGGAAATCAATAAAGCTTTTGATTTGCTGCACGAAGGTGAATCAATTCGGACAATTTTAACTTATGGAGAATAAGCAGATGGATATTCAAACAGTTGAAACGCACAAAATTTTTAATGGTACGCAAACGAAATATCGTCATTTTTCAACAACTTTAAATTGCGACATGATTTTTAGTTTGTTTTTACCTCAAACAACAGAAATTCAAGAAATATCGCTTGTGTGGTGGCTATCAGGACTGACGTGTAACGATGATAATTTTAGCCAAAAAGGTCAATTTCAACAATACGCAGACAAATATAAAGTTGCCGTAGCTATTCCTGATACCTCACCGCGTGGAGATTCTGTTGCTGATGATGAGAACTGGGATTTAGGACAAGGCGCTAGTTTTTATTTAAATGCGACGCAAGATCCTTGGAAGCAAAATTATCAAATGTATGATTATTTAACACAAGAGTTACCATCAATTATTTATCATTTAATTCCTAATTTTTCTGGACGAGAAAGCATTATGGGACATTCAATGGGAGGGCATGGTGCTCTAACGATTGGCTTGAAAAATCCTCAACGTTTTGCAGCTATTTCAGCTTTTGCACCTATTACTAACCCTATTCATACTCCTTGGGGGAATAAAGCCTTTACTGCATATTTAGGAACGGATAAAAATACATGGGAAAATTGGGATGCTACTACACTATTAGCTAATTGTTCTACAGTTCCTCCAATTTATATTACGCAAGGAACTGCTGATAATTTTTATGATGTCCAATTAAATGAAGTTGCTTTCTTAAAAACTGCTGAAACCAAACAAGCAAATGTCCGTTATCAAAAAGTAGAAGGATATGATCATAGCTATTTTACGATTGCGACATTTATTGGTGAACATTTTGCTTTTCATCATGCATGTTTAGAATAAAACTGAAAAAACTCTCGCTACGAATGTGTTAGCGAGAGTTTTTTTTCTTATCTGTAATTAGTAAATTGTAACTCGATAGGTAAATCTAATTTGCGTAACAATTGAATAACTTCTTGTAAGTCATCGCGACTTTTTCCAGTAACACGAACTTGATCGTCTTGGATTTGAGCCTTTACTTTTAATTTCGCATTTTTGATTGCTGTGGTAACTTTTTTCGCATTGTCTTTGTCAATACCGCTAATTAATTCTGCATGTTGCCGTGACTTAGCTCCTAGTGCGTGCTCGGTTTCTGAAAAATGAATATTTTTAATAGGCACACCACGTTTGACTAATTTGCCTAATAACACATCTTTAATTTGTTCTAATTTGAAATCATCATCTCCAACAATCGTTAATTTTTGATTGTCAAAAGTAATATCGATTGTTGAACCTTTAAAGTCAAAACGATTTTTCAATTCTTTGGTTGTCATTTGAATCGCATTTTTGACTTCCTCCATATTCATTTCTGAGACAACATCAAAACTTGCTTCTTTTGCCATTATTTTCCTCCTAAAACTAATAAATTTTCTTCTATTATACCATTATTCGTATTTGAATTCTGCAAATATTAAGTTCATTGATTTACAAATGCTAAGAAACACGGTATTATTTCTATAGAATTAATAGGGGAGGAAGTAAGATGAGCGAATCAAGAACAGAGCAAGAAATCGAAGAAATTAAAGACCGCATCCTGACTGCCTTAGAAACAGTTATCGACCCAGAACTCGGAATCGACATTGTAAATTTAGGCTTAATATATGAAATTGAATTTGATGGAGAAACTGGTGAAGCAATAATCAAAATGACACTAACAACAATGGGCTGTCCATTGGCAGACGTGTTGACTGAAAACATCCATGACGCTTTAGAAGATGTACCAGAAGTGAAAAAAATCGAAGTAAAATTAGTTTGGTATCCCGCTTGGACAACCGATAAAATGAGCCGTTATGCACGGATTGCTTTGGGAATTAGATAGTTTGGTATAATAAGGTTTCCGGATTATTTTTAATGTTAAAATATCAATTAAATTGTTATAAAAAAGTGTGTTTAGTAAGGTATCCGACGCTATTTTTCTAGTGAAATTTAGTAAGGTACTCAACAGCCAAAAGAACCTTTTTTCTTTGGATTAAATAACAGAATCCAAGGGAAGGAGGTTCTTTTTTTGTATTTTTTAACAGACTTATTGATAGAATTTGATTTTTATAATCAATCCAAAAACCATGCAAAAAAGACAATTTATAAACGATTTAAGCTTGTGTCAGACTTTTTTTGTTTACGAATAAAAAACTTTTAGAGGAGATTACAGCAACCGACATCAGGAAATACTTGATTAATCAAAAAGGAAAGGGCTTATCAGCGTCTTACATTAACTCTATTTTACGATCGATTCGCTCTTTCTTTGCGTTTTGCGAAAATGAGGAATATATTTTTCCATCAAAAAATCCATGTTTAAAAGTCAAATGGATTAAAGAAAAGCAAACAATCATTGAGACGTTTAACGACGCAGAAATTAAACGGATGCTAAATTTTCAACACAAAAATAAGTTTTACGAATCTAGGAACAGGTTGATTGTAACGCTGTTAATCGAAACAGGTATTAGAGCACAATCACTTAGGTTTCTTATCCAATCTGAGCCACTTTTTGGATTATGGCTACCAGACAAAATGAATATGTAATCTTTGATTTAGGTAAAATATAGTTGAATTCAGAAATTGATTAAAGTCCTATAATTAAGGCTTTTTTATATAACTTAGATAATATCTTATCTTTCAGTTTTTAGCTGAAAGATATTTTTTTGTTTGTGTCGAAAAACAGATAAAAGATATATCAGAAATAGTTTAGGATTTTGCATTGTTTTTTTTATTGAAATAAAAGATGATTCTAATGTGAACAGGTTAAAATTTTGGGAAATGAGAGGTAAGGTATAATTGACTTTTAAGAAGAAAAAGATTAGAGGTTGGAAAAGAAGAAAACGAGCTATTGAAAATTGGAAGCAATGAAATCTAATCTTAGATAAAGACTTGTTAATAGATGATTCTAGAGATTATGTTAAAATCTGGATTGCACCTTTTTATACTCTGGATGAATATGATTTACCTTATTGGTATAAACAGCTATTGTTAGATGCTTTGATAGAAATCTATCATTCATGGCAAACGGAGATAGATTCGTTAAATAGAAAGTACTATCTAAAAATTTGGTTGTTTGAAAAGAATTTTATGCGCTCACAAGTTGTGGTTGCAATAGATGATTTTCTACATTTTTATGATAATTCTTTTGGTTATTTGATGAATGTAAAGAAATTACCAGTAGAACTAAGAACTAAAAAGAGTGGAATGTTTAGTTGGTCCCAAGGTTCTATTGTAACTACCCTTACCGAATTAGAATTGACTAGTTATTATTCTCAAAAAGAAATTTCTCAACTAAAAAAATCAGCGTATTTAACAAAAGATGATACGTATTTTATCAAAGAAGAGATTGTTTGGATTAATTAGAAAACATTTATTTAAAAATTTCATTTGTCAAATTAAGTTAGACAAATCATCTGGTTTTATATTTCTCAAAAATATTTCCATCGGTGTTTGATACTTTAGAGATTTTCTTGGGATGTGATTTCGTTTGGAAGCAACAGCTTGAATAAATGATTCTGATACTTCATTGAAGTCCATGGCTTTAACTAATCCATCACGACGTAATAATCCATTTGAATGTTCATTTAGAGCGCGTTGTGACGGGGTGCCTGGATCCGCAAAATAAATATCAATATCATTTTGATTTCCCATAGCTTTCCAATTTGAAAATTCTTTCCCACAGTCAAACGTAATTGATTTAAACAGATGTTTAGGAACCGTTTGAAACCAATGATTAATTCGATTTTCAATGTCCATTGCCTGTCTACCGGCTGGCTTCAATGTAATAATCACTTTTGACAAACGTTCCACCAATGTAATAACAGCACTTTTGTGTTTTCGACCGACAATAGTGTCTCCTTCAAGATGGCCAAATTCGTTTTCAAATTCTGGGTGCTTCTTGATTCGCTCATGTATACTGCGCCGAAAAGCTTGTTTCCCACGTTTTTCTTGGTGTCCATTTGGTTTTCGTTTGCCTTTCATAGGCAAATCATGCACATTAAATGCGCCAGTTTGAAACATTCGATACAGTGTACGAACTGAACAATCAAGTTTCATTTCCGAGCGGCCGACAATCACATCCGGTGTCCACCCTTGAACAACCCTCTTTTGAACATATTCTTTTTGTTCCTCTGGTAAAACAATCGAGCGTCTACCACAGCGTTTTTTGTTTTCTTTGTATTGTTGATAGTAGTTCAGTATCGTAGCACCAGTTTTCAAAAATTGATACACGTTATGAATCGTTTGTCGCGCACGTCCTAAGCATTGCGCAGTTTTGGCAACGGATTGATTATTTTTGAAATAAGACTCTATGATTACTAATTCGTCTGTTGTAAGATGGTTATAGGTCATTTGTACTCACTCCTTAATAATTCTTTGGTCGGAACTATTTTGAGTGTAGCACAAATGATCTTTTTAGTTGTCTAGCTTAATTTTACAATCGACGAAATAAAAAAACATTCTATAAATTTTTTCGTATCTTACTATGAAAAAATAAAACAAGATGAAAAGCTATCTATTGCTTTTATACTGCTGAAAAGCTAAACTAATGAGAGAAAAAGAAAGGGGAATAAATAAAAGATGTTACAAACAAATTTTGTTGATTATACTTTTGAAAATCCATTGATGAATGCTTCTGGTGTTCATTGTATGACAGATAAAGAATTAGATGAACTATCTGCGTCTAAGGCAGGAGCTTTTGTTACTAAAAGTACTACAATTAATCTTCGTGAAGGCAATCCTTCTCCACGTTATTACGATGTACCACTAGGTAGTATCAATTCTATGGGGTTACCTAATCTAGGTTTGCAATATTATTTAGATTATGCAATTGATCGTCAAGATAAATTTGACGCGCCAATCTTCTTTTCAATTGCTGGAATGAGTGTAGCGGAAAACATTGAAATGTTGGAAGTGATTCAAGCAAGTGATTTTAATGGGGTGACAGAATTAAACTTATCTTGTCCAAACGTTCCAGGGAAACCACAAGTTGCTTATGATTTTCCATTAACAGAAGAAATTTTGACAAAGGTTTTCTCTTTCTTTACAAAACCACTAGGAATAAAACTGCCTCCTTATTTTGATTTAGCACATTTCGATGAAATGGCAGCAATTTTAAATAAATTTCCATTAACTTATGTTAACTCAATTAACTCTGTTGGGAATGGTTTATATATTGATGTTGAACAAGAATCAGTAGTGATTAAACCTAAAGACGGCTTTGGTGGTATTGGTGGCGAGTATATTAAACCCACTGCTTTAGCTAATGTTCGTGCGTTTTATACACGTTTAAACCCAAGTATTAAAATTGTCGGTACAGGAGGTATTCGTAACGGGCAAGATGCGTTTGAACATCTATTGTGCGGGGCAACTATGCTGCAAATCGGAACAGAGCTTCATAAAGAAGGTCCTGCTATTTTCGATCGTATTGCTGCAGAACTAGAAGCTATTATGGAAGAAAAAGGCTACGAAACAATCGATGAATTTCGTGGGAAACTAAAATCTATTACTGATTAAGAGGCAAATCAATGAGATTTAGATTAGCAACAATAGAAGACTTACCTTCTTTAATGAGTATTATTAATGATGCGATTCAAGTTTTACATGAGCAAGGTTCTCCTCAATGGCAAAATGGTTATGGCCCGAATGAAGAGAAGTTGCGTAAAGACATTGAGGCTAAAACAATGTATGTGTTAGAAGAGTCAACGATTTTAGCGTTGGGTGCATTAATCCCAGGAATCGATCCTGTTTATACAGCGATTGAAGGTACATGGGAAGGTGGTTCTTCTTATATGTCGATTCATCGTATTGCTGTAGCAAAACAAGCTTCGGGTAAAGGATTAGCGAAAACACTATTGCAGCATTTAGTGATGGAAAGCCAGAAACAGGGAATTAGTGATGTTCGTATTGACACGCATGCGTTGAACAAAGGAATGCAGAAGGCGATTTTAGATACAGGTTTTCATTATCGAGGAGTTGTTTATTTCCCTATTCCAGATGGAAAGAGATACGCATATCAAAAAATGGGGTGAAAAAAGATAGGAAAATCCTTGTTTAGGGATATTTCCTTTTCTTTTTGCGTACTTATTAGTGAAACACTTTAAAAAACGGGGGAATTTATTTTATAATGGTTTTAACTAAAATAAAAAATAAATAGTACGAAAGGAACGCTTATGAAGAATAACTTAAAACTAAAACGTGCATTAGCTGCGTTCAGTATTGCGCTTCTTTTGATGTCTAACACTGCGCCAGTTTTGTCTGACGTTGCAGCAACAATTAGCAGTAGTGAACAAACCGCAAATGTAGAAACAGCGTCGGTGGACACAACCACCGATACCGGTACAGTAGAAACGACTGACACAACAGAGACAATAGAAACAACCGTTGAGCAAGTGGAAGGAACAATATCTAGTACTGAAGAATCAAGTTCTAGTAGTGAAGAATCCACAAGTAGCGAGGAGTCATCATCTTCTGAAAGTGATTCATCATCAGTAGAAGTAATTCCTCCAGTGGACCCGTCTGAACCAGAACCATCTCAAGAAGAAACGCCGGATTCTACTACCAGTGAGTCAACATCATCATCTTCTGAGACAATAGATTTTTCTACAAATTCAAGTGAATCAAGTTCTCATAATAATAATGGAAATAGCGGGCAACAAAAACCGACTGAGTCAACGAAACAACCCGAAAAACAAAAAGAAGATAAAAAAAATCAGCCCCCTAAAAAACAAGAAGAGAAAAAAGTAGCAAAAAAACAGCCGAAAGAATCTACACCTGTTACCAAAGAACAAAAAAATCAAGTAACAGCTAATAATTCTATTCCATCTAATCAAGTTTTACCTAATACGCCATTATTTATCGGTCCAAGTATCTCTGATTCCAAAACTTCATTAGATAGCCGTTTGGTAACGAATAATATTTCATCTTCTGATTTAAATGGGTATGAATTACCGCTATTAGATTCGTTTAAAGATCAACGTTCTGCGGCGTTAGTGGTTGAAGCGTTGTCGCAATTACAAGCAGAATATAAAAAAGACGCCAAAGGTCCTGAAGCTTTTGATAATCTATATTTACCAGTTTATGTTTATGACAAAGTTTTTGGTAAAAAATTAGGCAATAGTTATGAAGATATTCGTCATTCTGGCACAGCAGTTGCAATAAAGGATGCAGTACCAGGAGATATTTTCTTATGGGAAACGAATAAAAAAGTCACTCAAGCAGCTATTTATCTTGGGCAAGATCGTTTTATTATGGCAGATGAAGAATTTAGCAAACAACAAGTTCCATCTCGTGTGAATGATGACGTGAAAGACGAAAAAGATGAAAAAGACGAGAAGCAAACGGATAAAAAAGAAAAAGAAGTGGTTCCAGGAGTGGGTGTTTTCAAACTTCAAACGAATGAAGACGAGAAAGAAAAAGATGCACCAACAGCTTCTCAAGCGGCAAATAGTTATAAAGAACAACCAACAACAGCTATTCATTTTTCTGCGAATGACCAATTAACAAGTCATGGTAAAGAATTAATCAAAGGTTATGCAGCTTCTTTCGATTTTAGAGAAAATGCAGCAACGCAACGGTTTATTGAGCAAATTGGCGAATCTGCTAGAGAGCTAGGACTGAAATATGATGTATTTGCTTCGGTTATGATTGCACAAGCGATTCTTGAAAGTGGTTCAGGAACAAGCGGTTTATCTACAGGTCCTTATTATAATTTGTTTGGTGTAAAAGGTAGTCATAATGGCGCATCAGTTACGCTAGCTACTAATGAAGACAATGGTAGCGGTCAATTATATCAAATCAATTCTGCTTTCCGTGTCTATCCAAGTTATAAAGAATCATTAGAAGATTATGTTCAATTATTGCGTGGAGGAATCAGCGGAAATCAATCTTTCTATAAAAAAGTATGGCGATCAGAAGCAAAAAATTATTTACAAGCAACTTCTGAACTTACTGGAAAGTATGCGACAGATACTTTTTACAATAATAAATTAAATTCAATTATTGCGGTTTATAATTTAACGCAATATGATGAAGCTAAAAATTCAATTAATTTAAACTTTAGTAATGCTAATATTCAAGACTTTTCAGGTATTCCTGAATCTTATCGCCATTTGGTAAAATATCCTAAATATAACGGAGCAAACTACAATACATCAGGATCGTACGGTTCAGATCAATGTACGTGGTATGCGTTTAATCGTGTTCATCAATTAGGTGGTACTGTAGGCGATTATATGGGGAACGGTGCTGATTGGGGAACCACTGGACAACGAACAGGCTATAAAGTTTCTGCTACACCAAAAGCAGGTGATGTAATTAGCTTTAAACAAGGCGTTGCTGGCTATCATCCATTATACGGACATGTTGCATTTGTAGAAGCTGTAGGTAAAGATAGCATTTTGATTTCTGAAGGAGATATTTCGTACTTAAATTATCGAATCATTCCAAATGAAATTGCACTTTCTAGTGGTGTAAGTTACATTACTCCTAAATAGTTCATTATTTTTGGATGAAAAATTTCGATAATGCTTGTCACATAAAACAAGTCTTGATAAGATATTTACGAAAAGGACGGTGTCGTTTATGAAAAAACGTTTGAAAAAAAAGAAAGCTTACAAACAATATATTAAAGATATTTTTGAAGGCTACGAAGCAATGCTAGAAAACCGAGAATTAGAAGAATTAAAATTTAACTATTTAAAAGAAGAAACGGTTTTAACAAGAGACGAGAATCGTCAAATCCGATTTAGAACACATGATATTATCTAAGGAAAATAGCATTATTCGTTAAATTAACGAATAATGCTATTTTTTTATAGAAATTCATTGACCTATTTGTTCTAGAATGCTATAATAAATTAGTTGTTATTAAGCAATGGCAAAAAACTTTTTTAATAAAAATATTAAATTTCAGTTGACATTCACTTGTTAAACTGATATGATATAAAAGTTGCTGATGCAGCAAATGTAGACCTTTGAAAACTGAACAAAGCAAGCAAACGAACCAATTGTGTAGGACACTTCTACGAGGTAGAAGTTATACAACAAGCAAGCAAATAGCTAGCAAAGTTAATTTTTTATGAGCTTAACAATCGCAAGATTGTTTCAAATTTTTTTATGAGAGTTTGATCCTGGCTCAGGACGAACGCTGGCGGCGTGCCTAATACATGCAAGTCGAACGCTTCTTTTCCGCAGAACTTCGGTTCATTGGAAAAGAGGAGTGGCGAACGGGTGAGTAACACGTGGGTAACCTGCCCATCAGAGGGGGATAACACTTGGAAACAGGTGCTAATACCGCATAACGCTTTTTCTCGCATGAGAGAAAGCTGAAAGGCGCTTTTGCGTCACTGATGGATGGACCCGCGGTGCATTAGCTAGTTGGTGAGGTAACGGCTCACCAAGGCAACGATGCATAGCCGACCTGAGAGGGTGATCGGCCACACTGGGACTGAGACACGGCCCAGACTCCTACGGGAGGCAGCAGTAGGGAATCTTCGGCAATGGACGAAAGTCTGACCGAGCAACGCCGCGTGAGTGAAGAAGGTTTTCGGATCGTAAAACTCTGTTGTTAGAGAAGAACAAGGATGAGAAGAGAATGTTCATCCCTTGACGGTATCTAACCAGAAAGCCACGGCTAACTACGTGCCAGCAGCCGCGGTAATACGTAGGTGGCAAGCGTTGTCCGGATTTATTGGGCGTAAAGCGAGCGCAGGCGGTTTCTTAAGTCTGATGTGAAAGCCCCCGGCTCAACCGGGGAGGGTCATTGGAAACTGGGAGACTTGAGTGCAGAAGAGGAGAGTGGAATTCCATGTGTAGCGGTGAAATGCGTAGATATATGGAGGAACACCAGTGGCGAAGGCGGCTCTCTGGTCTGTAACTGACGCTGAGGCTCGAAAGCGTGGGGAGCGAACAGGATTAGATACCCTGGTAGTCCACGCCGTAAACGATGAGTGCTAAGTGTTGGAGGGTTTCCGCCCTTCAGTGCTGCAGCAAACGCATTAAGCACTCCGCCTGGGGAGTACGACCGCAAGGTTGAAACTCAAAGGAATTGACGGGGGCCCGCACAAGCGGTGGAGCATGTGGTTTAATTCGAAGCAACGCGAAGAACCTTACCAGGTCTTGACATCCTTTGACCACTCTAGAGATAGAGCTTTCCCTTCGGGGACAAAGTGACAGGTGGTGCATGGTTGTCGTCAGCTCGTGTCGTGAGATGTTGGGTTAAGTCCCGCAACGAGCGCAACCCCTATTGTTAGTTGCCATCATTTAGTTGGGCACTCTAGCGAGACTGCCGGTGACAAACCGGAGGAAGGTGGGGATGACGTCAAATCATCATGCCCCTTATGACCTGGGCTACACACGTGCTACAATGGGAAGTACAACGAGTTGCGAAGTCGCGAGGCTAAGCTAATCTCTTAAAGCTTCTCTCAGTTCGGATTGTAGGCTGCAACTCGCCTACATGAAGCCGGAATCGCTAGTAATCGCGGATCAGCACGCCGCGGTGAATACGTTCCCGGGCCTTGTACACACCGCCCGTCACACCACGAGAGTTTGTAACACCCGAAGTCGGTGAGGTAACCTTTTTGGAGCCAGCCGCCTAAGGTGGGATAGATGATTGGGGTGAAGTCGTAACAAGGTAGCCGTATCGGAAGGTGCGGCTGGATCACCTCCTTTCTAAGGAATAGTACGGAAACTACACATCGTTTGCCTTTGTTCAGTTTTGAGAGGTTTACTCTCAAACGAATTTGTTCATTGAAAACTGGATATTTAAAGTAAAGAAATCAAAACAAACCGAGAACACCGCGTTGAATGAGTTTTTTAATAAGTTCAATTGCTTATTTTTCTTGATAAAACTTCTATCGCTAGAAGATCTTTATCAAAACCCAACCGTAAGGTTGATAAGGTTAAGTGAATAAGGGCGCATGGTGGATGCCTTGGCACTAGGAGCCGATGAAGGACGGGACTAACACCGATATGCTTTGGGGAGCTGTAAGTAAGCTTTGATCCAGAGATTTCCGAATGGGGGAACCCAACATCTTTTATAGGATGTTACTTATTAGTGAATACATAGCTAATAAGAGGTAGACGCAGAGAACTGAAACATCTAAGTACCTGCAGGAAGAGAAAGAAAATTCGATTCCCTGAGTAGCGGCGAGCGAAACGGGAAAAGCCCAAACCAAGATGCTTGCATCTTGGGGTTGTAGGACTCCGATATGGTAGTTTTTTCAGATAGTTGAA
>NZ_CP118957.1:2597500-2622437 GCF_029023825.1 Enterococcus saccharolyticus subsp. saccharolyticus
AGCCCAGGTCATAAGGGGCATGATGATTTGACGTCATCCCCACCTTCCTCCGGTTTGTCACCGGCAGTCTCGCTAGAGTGCCCAACTAAATGATGGCAACTAACAATAGGGGTTGCGCTCGTTGCGGGACTTAACCCAACATCTCACGACACGAGCTGACGACAACCATGCACCACCTGTCACTTTGTCCCCGAAGGGAAAGCTCTATCTCTAGAGTGGTCAAAGGATGTCAAGACCTGGTAAGGTTCTTCGCGTTGCTTCGAATTAAACCACATGCTCCACCGCTTGTGCGGGCCCCCGTCAATTCCTTTGAGTTTCAACCTTGCGGTCGTACTCCCCAGGCGGAGTGCTTAATGCGTTTGCTGCAGCACTGAAGGGCGGAAACCCTCCAACACTTAGCACTCATCGTTTACGGCGTGGACTACCAGGGTATCTAATCCTGTTCGCTCCCCACGCTTTCGAGCCTCAGCGTCAGTTACAGACCAGAGAGCCGCCTTCGCCACTGGTGTTCCTCCATATATCTACGCATTTCACCGCTACACATGGAATTCCACTCTCCTCTTCTGCACTCAAGTCTCCCAGTTTCCAATGACCCTCCCCGGTTGAGCCGGGGGCTTTCACATCAGACTTAAGAAACCGCCTGCGCTCGCTTTACGCCCAATAAATCCGGACAACGCTTGCCACCTACGTATTACCGCGGCTGCTGGCACGTAGTTAGCCGTGGCTTTCTGGTTAGATACCGTCAAGGGATGAACATTCTCTTCTCATCCTTGTTCTTCTCTAACAACAGAGTTTTACGATCCGAAAACCTTCTTCACTCACGCGGCGTTGCTCGGTCAGACTTTCGTCCATTGCCGAAGATTCCCTACTGCTGCCTCCCGTAGGAGTCTGGGCCGTGTCTCAGTCCCAGTGTGGCCGATCACCCTCTCAGGTCGGCTATGCATCGTTGCCTTGGTGAGCCGTTACCTCACCAACTAGCTAATGCACCGCGGGTCCATCCATCAGTGACGCAAAAGCGCCTTTCAGCTTTCTCTCATGCGAGAAAAAGCGTTATGCGGTATTAGCACCTGTTTCCAAGTGTTATCCCCCTCTGATGGGCAGGTTACCCACGTGTTACTCACCCGTTCGCCACTCCTCTTTTCCAATGAACCGAAGTTCGGCGGAAAAGAAGCGTTCGACTTGCATGTATTAGGCACGCCGCCAGCGTTCGTCCTGAGCCAGGATCAAACTCTCATAAAAAAATTTGAAACAATCTTACGATTGTTAAGCTCATAAAAATTAACTTTGCTAGCTATTTGCTTGCTTGTTGTATAACTTCTACCTCGTAGAAGTGTCCTACACAATTGGTTCGTTTGCTTACTTTGTTCAGTTTTCAAAGGTCTACATTTGCTGTATTAGCAACTTTTAAATCATATCAGATTAACAAATGAATGTCAACTGTTTTATTTAAAAGTTTGTTAAGTAAAATTAAATCACTCAACAGCAACTTAATCATATTAACAAATGAATTGTTATTTGTCAACAACTTTTTTCAATTAATTTAGTTAGTGTATCAACTTATTTAATTGTTTTGTTTTTGACGACTTTGTTATAATATCATTTGTCATTTGCTTCGTCAACTCTTTTTTTCAAAAAAGTTAATGATTTGTTTATCGCTGAGGACATGTAATAATATACCAAGTTTTCCATTATTCGTCAACAGAAAAAACATTGATACAGCAACGTTTCTGATTACATCCCTTTCTTTTATAATCACCTCTGTTTTTGTTCGTTTTTATCTAAAAATATCGAGACTATTTTCTATTTCAACAACGCAATGTTCGTCTTTGTCTTTTGTTCTCTTTTATAATTCCTTATATTCTCTAAAGATTAAGTGGAAATTTATCTATTTTTACTGTTTTTTGATAAAATACAATTAAATACTATTGTTCTATAGGAGGACATTATATGAAAATTTTAGTCGCAGATGATGATAAAGAGATTGTTGAACTGATTAGTATCTACTTACATAATGAAGGATACGAACCAGTAAAAGCTTACGATGGGAAAGAAGCACTATCGAAAGTTCGCACAACACCAGATATTGAACTATTAATCTTGGATATTATGATGCCCGAAGTGGATGGTATGCAAGTTGTAAAAACACTTCGCAAAGAATCACAAATTCCAATCATTATGTTAACTGCCAAAACGACAGACATGGATAAAATTAAAGGATTGGTTGCTGGTGCTGATGACTATGTTACAAAACCTTTTAATCCCTTAGAAGTCATGGCTCGCGTGAAGTCGCTATTACGTCGCACAAAAATGCAAGTTGCTTCTGCCCAACCCGATGTATTAGAAGTCAGTTCGTTGATTATCAATCGTGATTCACATGAAGTAAAGACCATCGATGGGAAAGAGATTCAATTAACTGCTTTAGAATTTGGGATTTTATATTTACTTGCGTCACATCCAAATCGTGTCTTTAGCGCAGATGAAATTTTTGAGCGTGTTTGGAAACAAGAAAGTGTTGTCTCCGCAAAAACAGTTATGGTGCATGTTAGCCATTTACGCGACAAGATTGAAGAAGCAACTGGTGGCGAAAAAATCATTCAAACCGTATGGGGAGTTGGATACAAAATAGATGCAAAATAAAGCAGAAAAAAGAAAACGAATCACGCTTACGTCAAAAGAAATCAGTGAACTGTTTGCCGAAGCTATTATTACGATTATCCTACTGGTGATTGTAAATATTGCTATTTTGATGATTCTTTCTTCTATTGTAACAAACACACCTGCGTTAAATGAAGCAATCTTTGAATCACGTAATAGTTTCGTTGAAAATTTCGACACCGAAATCTTTTTAAGTGGAAAAAATATTTTAGTACCTGTTTTTCTAGTGTTAGACATTGCGTTTTTATATTGGCGTTTAATTCGTCGTTATCGCCAAATGCAACTACGACACATTATTAGTGAACTTCACTATATTGCAGAAGGAAATTATGATCATCGCATTCCGTTTGAATTGCGTGGCGATTTGAATCGTGTTGTAAGTAGTATTAATGGATTAGTGGATAGTACTGTGGCGGCAATTGAAGAAGAAAGAAAGATTGAAAAATCCAAAGACGAACTGATTACCAATGTTAGTCACGATATTCGAACCCCTCTAACCTCTATTATTGGGTATTTAGGATTAATCGAAGATCGACAATATCATTCAGAAGAAGATTTATTAAAATATACCCACACAGCATATGTCAAAGCCAAACAAATGAAATCGCTCGTTGATGATTTGTTCGAATATACTAAAGTCAGACAACCTAGTGTACCAGTCAATCTGATTAAATTTGATATGGTACAACTGGTGGAGCAATTAGCTGCTGATTTTGAATTAGAGGCAAGCAAAAAAGGCATCGAAGTGCAAACAATTGCGCGTCCTGCTCAAATTTTAATGGATGGAGATACGGAAAAATTAGTCCGTGTCTTTAATAACCTATTAACCAATGCTTTAAAATATGGAAAAGGTGCAACGAAAATTGTGATAGATGTCGAAAAAGTGGGAACAGAAGTAGTGATAACTGTTAAAAATAATGGCAAAATGATTCCTAAACGGGCACTTGATTCACTTTTTGATCGCTTTTATCGAGTGGAAGAATCCCGTTCACAAGAAACCGGTGGTACTGGTCTAGGATTAGCTATTGCACAAAGCATTGTTGCTTTACATGGTGGCTACATTTATGCCAAATCATCCCATGCCTGGACAGCATTTATCATTCATCTGCCAGTACATCGGAATAAACTACCGTATCCTAAGAACAACGGTTGACGAAAACACAAAATTCGGCTATGCTAAAACCAATTAAATAAAGAATATGCAAAGAACCTAGTACAAGTTAGTCTGCTTATAGAGAGCTGATGGTTGGTGGAAATCAGTAGTTGTTAATTTGGAATCCAGTTCTTAGATGCGTCTTTTGAAAGAAAGAACCTTCCCTCAGGTTACGAGGTCAAGTGCGGCTATTTGCCGAACTTGGGTGGCACCGCGAACAACTATTTCGTCCCAAGCTATTTTGCTGGGGATGGAATAGTTTTTTTATTTTATTCATATATATAGGAGGAAAAGTGATGTTAGATATTAAAATGATTCGTCAAAATTTCGATACTGTCCAAGAAAAGTTAAAGACACGTGGGATTTCAGAAGAAGTTCTTGCTGAGTTTCTAAAGTTAGATGAAGATCGTCGTAGTTTATTAGTGCAGGTAGAAGACTTAAAGAAATACCGAAATGATGTTTCTGCAGAAATTGCACAATTGAAACGAAATAAAGAAGATGCAGCAGCTAAAATTGCCGAAATGAAAGAAGTTGGTGGCAAAATTAAAGCGTTGGATAGTGAAGTGAACCAAATCGATGAACAATTAAAGGTCATTGCTACGACACTACCAAATATTCCACATGAAAGTACACCAATTGGCAAAGATGAAGATGATAATGTTGAAGTTCGTCGTTGGAGTGAACCAAAAACATTAGATTTTGAAGCAAAACCTCACTGGGAAATTGCGGAAAACTTAGGCATCTTAGATTTTGAACGTGGGGCCAAAGTTTCTGGTAGCCGTTTTGTTTACTATACTGGTTTAGGCGCTCGTTTGGAACGCGCTTTGTATAATTTCATGTTAGACCAACACATCTATGAACATGGTTATACAGAAATGATTACACCTTATGCAGTAAATAGCCAAGCAATGTTTGGTACAGGTCAATTTCCAAAATTTAAAGAAGATGTTTTCCAATTAGAAAATACTGACTTAACGTTAATTCCCACTGCGGAAGTCCCATTAACCAACTACTATAGTAATGAAATTTTAGATCAAGAACAATTACCGATTTATTTCACTGCATTAAGTCCAGCTTTCCGTTCAGAAGCCGGCAGTGCTGGTCGTGATACCCGTGGTTTAATTCGATTGCACCAATTTAATAAAGTAGAAATGGTTAAATTCAGCGATGCGCAACATTCTTATGAAGAATTAGAAAAAATGACTGCAGATGCAGAATCAATTTTACAAAAATTAGACTTGCCTTATCGTGTCATGGCATTGTCAACCGGTGATATGGGCTTCTCTGCTGCGAAAACATATGATTTGGAAGTTTGGATTCCCGCACAAGATACGTACCGCGAAATCAGTTCTTGTTCAAACTGTGAGGATTTCCAAGCGCGTCGTGCCATGATTCGTTACCGCGATGCTGAAAACAAAATCCAATATGCGCATACTTTAAATGGTTCAGGCTTAGCTGTTGGTCGGACAGTTGCTGCTGTTCTAGAAAATTATCAAAATGCCGACGGAAGTGTAACGATTCCAGAAGTATTGGTGCCATATATGGGTGGTTTAACAAAAATCGAAAAATAGACTATTAACCGTAAACGATACTTTCGTTTGCGGTTTTTTCATTGATTGAATATTTTAATCGTGTTACATTGATAATGATTACTTTTTAGAAAAACGAAAGAAGAGAAATTATGACTACAGAAAATAAAGAAAATAGACGCAGCAACCGACACTCAAAACAATCGTTCAATAGCCCTCGTGATTTTTTATGGATTTTCTTTCTGGTTGGCGTACTAATGCTTGTCAGTTATGGTACTTATACTGTATATAACAAAATAAAAGACCATGAATTACAAGAAAACTTAGAAAATCAAACTAGTCAGCTAGTCGCGCAAATTGATACCGAGCTAGAAAAAAATGACCTTCCTAGTGAGAAAAAAGAACATGACAGCAATACTATCAAAGAAATTATTTATCTTCCTAAAGAAACGGAGAAACTCCCTTATAAAAATACGGAAGAACAATTAACACATTTAATGAAACAAGAAAGCAAAAAATTAAAACACCCTAAGCAAGCTGTTGTTGTGGGTTGTGTGGAAAAACAAACACATACCGATCAACTTTCTAGCTACGCATTACATGTAGAAACGTATGATTGGAAAACAAAAGAGCAAACATTCCAAAAAGAACAAGAACGCACTGAAAAAGAAATTTATGTCAATACAGATTCTGGCGAAGAAATTACTGCGAAAGCATTGATTGGTTCTAAAGCCAATTTATTAGGTATTCAACAAGTCATTCAACAAAAATTATTGGATGATGCCGAAAATCCGCAAGAAATTTTAGACGCGGTCTTAGCTCTACCAAGATTTGATTTTAAAGATGCGACTTATACACCCGAACATTTACAAATCAACTTACCAAAAAATGAGACTGGCGTAGATGAAGTGACTCTTGCCTATCGTGATATTCAAGCCTTTATCCAAACAGACTTAGTTGATCCGAATCAATTGGCGGAAGAATCGACTGATTTAGACCCAAATAAAAAATATGTCTCTTTAACCTTTGATGATGGTCCTGGTGCTGAAACCACACCTCGTCTCTTACAAATTTTAGCAGAGAAAAATGTCAAAGCCACTTTCTTTATGTTAGGGCAAATGGCAGAAGAGTTCCCACAAATAGTGAAAGATGTCTATGAACAAGGGCATGAGATTGCAAGTCATTCATATTCACATCCACAATTAAATGCGATTCCAAAAGAAGAATTACTTGAACAAGTTCGCATGACGGATAAAGCCATTTACAATGCAGCAGGGATTTTACCTCGAACATTACGTCCACCATATGGTGCGATTAGTCCTGAATCTGCGGATATCATCGGTAAGCCAATTATTCAATGGGATATCGATTCTTACGATTGGGATTCTAAAAATACAAATGCCGTGATTGATCGTGTGAACCAAACTTCTTTTGAAGGTGGAATTATCTTAATGCATGATATTCATCCTACAACAATTGATGCAGTTGGTACAGTGATTGATAACTTACGTGCACAAGGGTATGAATTTGTGACAACAAGTCAATTACTAGAACAAAAAGAAAAACCATTGTATCAATATTTTGGACAAAAAGACGCTCGTGAAATTTAATAAAAAACCCGTTGATTCCTACGAAAGGAAACAACGGGTTATTTTTTATGATTCGATAGAATAGTTTGGCGCTTCTTTTGTAATTTGGACATCATGTGGATGTGATTCTTTCAGTCCATTTCCACTCATTTGAATGAATTGTGCGTTGTCACGTAGTTCTTTCAAGTTCCCTGCACCAACGTACCCCATTCCAGATTTTAACCCACCAATCATTTGGAAGATAATATCTGCTGCGCTACCTTTATAAGCTACACGTCCTTCGATACCTTCTGGAACTAATTTATTTGCTTCATTGACGCCCCCTTGGAAATAACGGTCGCTTGAACCTTTTTCCATTGCGCCCAATGAACCCATTCCACGGTATGTTTTAAAACGACGTCCTTGGAAGATTTCAAATTCACCTGGAGACTCGTCTGTACCAGCTAACATACTACCTAGCATAACTGCAAATCCACCAGCAGCTAACGCTTTTACGATATCACCAGAATATTTAATCCCACCGTCAGCAATGATTGCTTTGCCATATTGGCGCGCAACTGATGCGGCATCATAAATTGCTGTTAATTGAGGAACCCCAACACCAGCTACGACACGCGTTGTACAGATTGAACCAGGTCCAATACCAACTTTTACTACGTCAACGCCTGCATCATATAAGGCTTTTGTTCCTTCCCCAGTTGCTACGTTTCCAGCAATTAAAGTTGCTTCAGGGAATTCTGCACGAATTTCTTCGATTTTGCGTAACACACCGGCACTGTGTCCATGTGCTGTATCAATCACAATCGCGTCAGCCCCCGCATCTAATAAGGCTTGGGCACGTTCAAACGTATCACTTGTGACACCAACTGCTGCAGCAACTAATAAACGGCCATGTTCATCTTTCGCTGCATTCGGGAACTCAATCACTTTTTCAATATCTTTGATGGTAATTAAGCCACTTAAACGACCTTCTTCATCAACGATTGGTAATTTTTCAATTTTATGTTTTTGTAAGATTTTCTCTGCATCTTTTAAAGATGTTCCAACAGGTGCCGTGACTAAGTCTTCTTTTGTCATTACATCGTAAATTGGAATGTTGTAATCTGTCACAAAACGTAAATCACGGTTTGTCATAATTCCGACGAGTTTGCGGTTTTCCATAGTCTCTACAACAGGAACCCCACTAATACGGTAACGGCTCATTAATTCTTCGGCATCAGCAACTAAATGGTCAGGTGTTAAGAAGAATGGATCAATAATAACACCACTTTCAGAACGTTTTACTTTACGTACTTCATCTGCTTGAGCAGCAATACTCATATTTTTATGAATAACACCTAAACCGCCTTGGCGTGCCATCGCAATCGCCATTTTACTATCTGTTACGGTATCCATACTGGCACTAATAATTGGAATATTCAATTTGATATTCTTCGCTAATTGAACACTCATATCAACATCATTTGGCAATACATGACTTTCAGCGGGTATCAGCAATACATCATCAAAAGTCAATCCTTTTTTCACGAACTTTGTTTCCCAGTTGGACATTTTCGTAACCACTCCTCAAATTTTTTATATTTTAATGAAAATAGCAAAAATTATACCATAAGTCAACTATTCAAAATAAAAAGATAGATTCGCTTAGAAAACAGTAAGAAAAAACGAACAAACTATCTTTTCTTTCTCAGAAATGATCTTTTGTTCGTTTCCTATTATTTTCGTGGTACAGACAAACTTCCCACGATATTGTATTTTTTCTTCAAGTAGTAACGTAATCCAATCGCTACTGCACCGATGACAGCTAAAATAATTGGATCAAGTACGATATTGATAGATGTTGGCAGTAATGATGTTACTGCAATTGTTGCAATCCATAAGAAGAATGAGCCCATTAAGATTAACATAATCTTCCACATTTTCGGACGTTGTGATTTGTCTGCGCCTGGACGTTCATATTGATACATGTATTTGTACATAATATAAAAGACCCAACCACCGACCATCGCCATTGAAATGAACGTGATAATTCCATACACTTGTGCACTATCACGAGCAAAGAGACCCATAATGCCCATCATGATACCGAAAATACCTAAGATTAATAACGTATTATCTAACCACATCATAACAGGTTTTGTTTCTTTGACTTCTTCTGGTTTATTTAAGATTGCTTCTGTTCGTTCAGAAACCGTACCAAACAATTGGCGCGCAGTACGTCCGCCTTTTTGTTCTTTGACTAAAATAGGTAATATTTCGTGTAAAGCAATGGCTTTTTCTTCTTCCGATAAATTCGCTGCTTCTAATGATTTTTTTAAATCAAATATATACTGTTGGTTTCTTTTTGTTAATTGTTTTTCTAATTCACGATTTTCTGAAACATATCCTCGCAGAGTTTCTGGTTCCATGACTCTCGGTTCTCCCTTCGCCTTCCCTAACAACATTTCCACAGGCTATTTTAACATACTAGCTCCTTAGTTTGGTAGCCTTTTAATGCAAAAATCGTTGGTTTATACATTAAAGCGGAATAACATAACATCGCCATCTTGTACAATATATTCTTTTCCTTCTAAACGCACACGTCCAGCTTCTTTAGCAGCTTGCATGTTGCCATATTTATCTAAGTCTTCAAAAGAGACTGTTTCAGCGCGGATAAAACCACGTTCAAAGTCAGAATGGATGATCCCTGCTGCTTGAGGTGCTTTAATTCCTTTACGGAACGTCCATGCACGTACTTCTTGTTCACCAGCTGTAAAGTATGTTGCTAAACCTAATAAATCATATGCCGCGCGAATTAATTGATCCAATCCAGATTCTTCAATTCCTAAAGCTTCCAAGAATTCTACTTTGTCTTCTTCATCTAATTCGGCAATTTCTTCTTCGGCACGTGCACTTACGATAATCACTTCCGCATTTTCACTTTTCGCAAATTCACGAACTTGTTTCACATACTCATTGCTGTCAGCATCAGCGACTTCATCTTCAGAAACATTGGCTACATATAACACTGGTTTTGTTGTTAATAAGAACAATGTTTTCACGATTTTTTCTTCTTCTTGAGTGAATTCAATCGTACGTGCAGACAATCCTTCTTCTAAGACAGGTTTGATTTTATCCAAGATTGCTAATTCAGCTAAGGCATCTTTATCTTTTGTTTTCGCAATCTTGGCAACACGTGTATAACGTTTATTGACTGAATCTAAATCAGCTAAAATCAACTCTAAATTGATGGTATCAATATCCGCTAATGGATCAACAAAATCGGCTTCACGGTTTTGTTCACGCATAATATTTTCATCATCAAAACAACGAACAACGTGACAGATGGCATCTACTTGACGAATATGGCTTAAGAATTGATTTCCTAATCCTTCACCTTTACTAGCACCTTTTACAATACCTGCGATATCAGTAAATTCAAATGTGGTTGGCACAGTTTTCTTTGGATTCACCAATTCTGTTAATCGTTGCAAACGCCAGTCGGGTACTTCTACCATTCCTACGTTAGGGTCAATTGTTGCAAAAGGATAGTTTGCTGCTTCTGCACCAGCTTTTGTAATCGCGTTAAATAAAGTTGATTTTCCTACGTTCGGTAAACCAACGATTCCAGCTGTTAATGCCATGTTTTCTTCACTCTTTCTCTTTTTTTTCTAGAATTTTTTTCATTTTCTTTTCGAATTCGCGACGCGGTAACATTACAATATGTCCGCATTTTTCGCATTTTATTTTGATGTCAGCGCCCATACGGATAATTTCCCAACGGTTCGTTTGACATGCATGTGGTTTTTTCATTTCTACTTTATCGCCTAAGTCATACATAGATTTCTCTCCTTACTTATGCTTCATCAAAATGAATGTCTAAAATATCTAAAATTCGTGTCAAATCACTTTGAGACAAATATTCGATTTCAATCTTACCTTTGCCTTCTTTTTCTTGAATCTCAACGCTTGTCCCAAATTTATCCATCAAACGGTCTTCACTTTCACGAAGGTAATACGGTTTTTCTTTGACGATACGAGGAACTTTTTTCTTATCTTTGGATTCATTCATCGTTGAAACAAGTTGTTCTAATTGACGAACAGTTAAATTTTCTTTGACACAACGATTGGCTAATTTTAAAATTTGTTCTTTGTTTTTTAAGCCTAATAATGTCCGTGCTTGTCCCATTGACAAACGCTCATCTTGCATCATTTCTTTGACGAGTTGCGGCAATGATAATAAGCGTAAATAATTGGCGATATACGGACGACTTTTCCCTAATCGTTCAGCCACTTCGGCTTGCGTCAGCTTCAAATTCTTCATTAGCATATCATAGGCTTCGGCTTCTTCCAACGGATTCAAATCTTCTCGTTGTAAATTTTCCAAAACCGCTACTTGCATCATTGCTTCTTCATCAAAATCACGAATGATTGCAGGAATGGTTTCTCTTTGTGCTAATTTTGAAGCTCGAAAGCGACGTTCACCAGCGATAATTTCATAACCTTTTACTGCTGATTTGCGTACAATAATTGGTTGAAATACACCCGATTGTTCAATCGAGTTCGCTAATTCTTGCAAAGAAACTTCGTCAAACGTTTTGCGTGGTTGATAGGGATTCGGGCGTAGTTCATTCAAAGAAAGTTCTAAGACTTCATCTTTTTTTACATCCACTTCTTCAAGTTCTTGAAACAAAGCGTCAATGCCTTTACCTAAACTTTTCCCTTTATTTTTCACGAGCTAACACTTCCTTTGCTAATGCCTGATACACTTCTGCACCTTTTGAACGTAAGTCATAATCAACAATCGATAAACCATAACTTGGTGCTTCAGACAAGCGAATATTTCGAGGGATCACCGTTTGATATACTTTCTCTTGGAAATAACGACGAACATCTTCAACGACTTCGCTACTCAAATTCGTTCGTGCATCAAACATCGTTAATAAGACACCTTCAATTTCTAATTCTGGATTAAAGTGCTTTTGAACCAAGCGAACGGTATTCAACAATTGACTTAATCCTTCTAACGCATAATATTCACACTGTACCGGAATCAAAATAGAATCACTCGCAGTAAACGCGTTAATTGTCAGTGAACCTAATGATGGGGGACAATCAATTAAAATATAATCGTATTGTGCAGTTACTTCTTGTAAAGCGGATTTCAGGCGTGTTTCGCGAGCCATTTTCGTCGCTAATTCAATTTCAGCACCCGCTAATTGAAGAGTGGCAGGAACGATATCTAAATTTTCTCTTGAACTAGCTAAAATTGTGTCACGAATCGGTGCATCATTGACAATCACATCATAAATATCTGTCAATACGTCTGCTTTTTTAATTCCGACACCACTTGTCGCATTGCCTTGTGCATCAATGTCTACTAGTAAAACTTTTTTGCCAACATAGGCTAAACATGCTCCTAAGTTGACCGTCGTGGTGGTTTTACCAACGCCACCTTTTTGGTTTGCAACAGAGATAATTCGTGCCATGGCTCTTCCTCCTACTTAATTGGCTGCTTGTTTGGTAATCCTGGTTTTCTAGGATATTTTTTTGGTGTTTCTTTTTTCTTTTCAATAATCAACGTATGGCGTTCATCATGGGTTACAGGCAAATGAATTTCTTTGTCTTCAATAAATTTTCCGCCTAAAATTGCAATTGCCGGTTTTGCCTCTGTTAATTCTTCTTCGCTTTTGGCTGCTTTCAGCGCAAAGAAAAAGCCATCTTTTTTCACCAATGGCAAACATAACTCCGTCAATACATTCAAACGGGCCACGGCACGGGCGGTGACATAATCATATGCCGCACGATGCGCTGGGTTTTGTCCAAATGTTTCAGCACGGTCATGAAATAAAGACACACCATTTAAACCTAGTTCATTGACTAACGTTTGTAGAAAAGTAATTCGTTTATTTAATGAATCAACAATTGTAATTTTCAATTCTGGAAAAACAATTTTCAAAGGAATACTTGGAAAGCCCGCACCTGAACCAACGTCACATAAAGAAGCTTGTTCATTCAATGGCACTGATAACGCCAAAGTAATTGAATCATAAAAATGTTTCAAATACACTTCTTTTTTCTCGGTAATCGCAGTCAAATTCATCTTTTCGTTCCACTCAACCAATAGTTCATAGTAGCGCTCAAATTGTTCCAGTTGTGTTTGGTTCAACGTAATACCTTGCGTACGTAATTCTTGTTGAAATTCTTCAGGTAACATATCCATTTCCTTTCTTTTCGTGAAACAAAAAATGTTTCACAGACTAGTTACTACTTTAACGCAAAACCTACAATCATGCAATAGTTTCAACTATAAGAATACGCAAAAAAAAGATGTATGAGCTTATAACTCACACATCTTTTTAAGGAATTTATTCAGCAACATTTGGTAACTCAATCGGTTCTACTTGATTAATTTTATCAAAGGTACCTGTTTGATCCATTTTAGCAGCAATTTTATAGCCATCTGATTCTACTTCATAATCCATAGTAGACGTAAAGGATACAGGTAAGAATGTTTCTTTACTAATGATTGACTCATAAGAAAAATCATTGATTTTCATTTGTTCCATCATGCTTGACATATCTGCTTCCGCACCAGTATTTCCAGAAGCTAAAACTTTCTCAGCTAAGTCTTTCCATTCTTCTCCACTACCCGCAAACGAAAGAACGTAATTATCGCCAGCTTCTGTCATCTCCACTTTATCTTGGTATTCTTCAAAGGAATCAAAAATTTCTGAAGAAGAATACGTGTCGATTAAACTGTCTACATCCACTCCCGCTGTATCTAGTGGTTGTTTTTGCCATGTTTCTGAACCAGGTACTTGGAAGTACATCGCTTCTTTGTCCATATAACTGGTCATAATTTGTGCTTGACCATCTACTGGAAAACTTGTTTCAGTTTTCATTACAAAAGGATCTAATGTATATTGAACGACTGTTGTGGTATCCACTTTGTTTTCTTGCTCGTTCATCTTCATATCCATCTTGATATCCATTGTCATTTCAGCGCTCTTAATATTTTGTGAGGCTTCCGAAGCTTTTTGCAAGACTTCTTCCTTAGACAAATTCCCTGCTTGTTGTTTTTCAGAGGTCGCGACTGTTTCGTTTGTTGTTACTTGTTCCTTGTTATTACACGCAGATAAAGCAATTGCGCATAAAGCAATCGACGCCCACACTAACTTTCTTTTTTTCATCGTTGTTCCCTCCTAAAAGAATTTGCTACTCCTTTATTGTAACATGTGATCGCTTTATTTTCTTTCCTAATGTTCAAAAATAAAAATACACCAAGCTGTAACTTGGTGTATTTCCTTATAACAAAGGCGTTGCCCACGTTTTAACATCTGTTCGTTTGGCTTTATTTTTTTTCACTTCTGGATCAGGGTACCCTAATCGATAGTTTGCAATGAGTTCATAATTCTCTGGAAAACCTAAACGTTTCGCTAATTCTTGATCCATCACAAATTTACTGGACACCCAAAAACCAACTAAACCGACTTCATAAGCTAATAGTGAGAAATTTTGAATCAACGCAGCCGTTGCTTGAATCGAGTCGGAGTCTAATCGTGGATTCTCAGGAATGATTTCTCTAGCAAAAAGAATCGTTGCTGGCGCATTTTTTAAGAGATTCGTCATCTTTTTTGTCATTTTTTCCCGACTTGCCTCATCATGAATGATGCCATTCTCTTCATATCGTTTAATTACTTCATTATATAAAAACTCTTTTTCTTCATCCGTTGTAATAATCTTTGCTTGCCAAGGTTCACGTTTATGAAAAGGCGCAAAGCAGGCTTTTTCTAATAGTTCATAAATCAATGCTTGCGGTACTTCTTTACTTAAACTTTTTTTCGATGTGCGACATTCCACAATTGCTTCACTTACTGTAACCATTTTATTTCCTCCTTTTGAGAACCATTCTCACCTACTAGTTTACTGAGAATAAAATGAGAAAACAACTATACGGCTTGAATAAGCAACAATAAAAAGGCTTGCGTGGGTTACGCAAACCTTTCAAGCTATTTCATTTGATTGATAAACGTATAAAATGAACTAATATCATGCAGTTGATGATTGCATTGCTCACTATCCGCACAGATATAGTTTCCTTTTTTGGTATACGTACCATCACCACTTGTTTTGGTAGTTGCCAAAAACATCGACACATTTGAGACTTTTTGACAAATCGAACAGACATTTTTTAGGATAGTCGGACTTAATTGTCCTGAAATTCCCTGTAATTTCTCTTCTTGATAGTATAAAATAAACTTCTTTTGACTACCGGGATCATTCCAACCAATGTAAGAATGTTCTCGTAAATCAAGAGTTTCCCACGCTGGAATTTTTAATTTTTTAGTTTTTCTAAAAGCTTTTTCAATTTGTTTATTTGATGGCTGCTTAAAAGAAATGACACATTCCTTTAACGTGTCAAAATAACTATCCGTTTTCGCTCGTGTCAGTGACTTATCCAAAATAAACGTTTTTAATGCTTCAATTTCTGGATATTTTTCTGGAATAATTTCATCGATTTTCTCCATCGTAACGGCTTGAATCGTTTGAATTGTTTCACGATCATTAACAGAATGATACGAGTTAATAAGATATTGGACTTGCTTTTGAATAGCAAAATATTGATATGGTTGGATTATTGGGTTCATTATAATTTTCCTTTCTTCAAACACATAGATGCTTTGAAGAAATATGACAAAGCATCCGAATTAACGTTCAGCAATTTGTCTTTCTATAGAAGATACAGTGCGTACCATTCTATCATCCCCTTTAGTTGATTCAATTGTTTTACTGATTCATCATACGTTGAAACATACGAAATATCAATTGAAATGTTTCACGTGAAACACTCGTATTTTCTAATTACAAGAATTTGTGAAAAACATGTTTTTATATTGTGTTTTTTTCTCAATCACTTTCTATGGATACTTCCTTTTTTGAATCGCTTTTATTATTCTAAGATAAAACGTATGCCGCTTGCCTTCAATTATCAAAAAGATTAATTTTAATTTTTTCATTCCATCGCCTCTTATTATCCGAAACGAATTGTCTACTTTTTCCCAAAAGATTTCTATTTTAATTGTATAATTAATCACAAATCATGTTATGATAAAGAAAATATTTTCTTAAAGGAGTCTTTTTTTATGGATCAGTATCAACCTGTAAATTTATACACCAATTACGAACAAGCCGCTCTGAACTATCCTCATCAAGCAATTATTCTTGACGAAAGTTTACCCGCTTTTCCAGATTTACCGCTAGAAACAACTTATGCTGAAAGCTTGTCTAGCATTAAACAACGGGCCTACCAATTAGCTAAATTAGGTGTAGCAGCAACCGATAAAGTAGTTATTTTTAAAAGCCCTAAATTTGATACCTATTTATTAGCTACGGCGGTTTCTTATTTAGGAGCAATCCCCGTGATGGTTTCTTATCACTTTCCGATAGCTACAATGGCTGTTTTTGTGGAAAGGCTGGAAGATCCATTTATCATTTTTGATGAACAAACAACAGCAACTGTCAAAGCAATTGCAAATAGTTCTAGCGATAGACAAATCGCCGTTACTGATTTACTGCAACAATCTGCTTTACAAGTTCCCCAAGTCAGACTTGATGTTGATGCCATTAGCTATATGACTCACACATCCGGAACTACTGGCATTCCAAAACTAATTTGTCATTCAGCCAATTCTATGGGATGGCGGACCTTATGGCAACGAACGATTTTTGAAAAGATACAGTCTAAAGAACTACTTGCTTTCCATATTTCGCCAGTCCATTCTCGCTATAATATCGGCATGACATCCGCAATGGCCATGGGTTTCCCCTTAATGCCTTTAAATACTGCTGATAGTCAAAAAGTCGCAACGATGTTAACTCGTTATCAACCAATTGCCCTAGAAACTCATCCTAATAATTTTGTACAATGGTCTTTTTATGCGCAAGAACATCCGAAAGCTTTTCAAAGTATTCGTTATTATCATTCCACGTTTGATGCAATCAACAATCAAACGATGGCTCGCTTTTTAGAAGCTTCTGGCGATGAACAAGCTGTTTTCCTACAAGTGTATGGACAAAGCGAATGCGGCCCTATGATTCTAAAAAAACATACTCGTGAGTCCTTAAAAGAAAATGATGCGCGTGATATGGGCATTGGCTTAGAAGGTCTCACACAAGCGCGTATTGCGGATAAAAATGGGCAGCCGTTACCTATCCATACAGACGGACACATTCAATTTTTATCAAAAGGTCGCGCTTTAACGTATTACAAAGAAGATGCCCGTTTCCAAACAACAGTTTATGATGAATGGTGGGATAGTGGCGATTACGGCATGATTGATGCGAACGGTCATCTATTCCTGAAAGACCGTCAAGTCGATGTCATTGAGAAAATCAATAGCAATTTAGCCATTGAGGACTATCTTCTAGATCACTTAGATTTTCTGGAAGAAGTTGTGATTGTACGTGATAAAAATCAACAACCACAACCGATTATCGCCGTAGCCCCTGACAAGGAAATGAATTGGGATGCTTGGTGGAAAAAAATTGCTGATTTGCCTCATTTGAATCAACCACTTTTGCGAACCTTTGATGAAATTCCTCGGACTGCTACCATGAAAGTACAGCGACTACAAATTGAACAAGCACTAAAAAACAATTCATTTTAACCACAAAACACCCGAGCGACATATACGCTCGGGTGTTTCACATGAAACATTAACTATGACTACCACCATATATATTGACTAAAATAGTTCCAATAATGATCAAAGACAAGCCGATGATAGTTGGTAAATTCACGGATTCTTTCCAATAAAAAACTGAAAATAAGGTAATAAAAATAACCCCCACTGCACCCCATACAGCATACGCAACACCTAATGGCATAAATTTGATTGCTTTTGATAAAGCATAAAAGCAAACAAAATAAAGCACTAAACAACTCACAGTTGGAAATAACTTAGTAAATCCATTGGTTGCCTTTAATAAATTGGTCGCGATGACCTCACTGACAATCGCAATAAATAAATACATATATGCCATGACTTTTTCCTCCTTAAACTTGAGAAGAAGCACTAGAATTGCTACGCAATTCTAGTGCTTCTTGTTTATTTTACTTCTGAAGTTGTTTTCGCAATTTTCCCTTGTTCGATATACACCATCAAAATGCTCAAATCGGCAGGATTGACGCCACTAATACGACTTGCTTGAGCAATGGTTTCTGGTTGAATTTTTTGCAATTTTTGTTTCGCTTCCGTTGCTAAACCATTGATTGCTGTATAATCAATATTTTCTGGAATGCGTTTAGCTTCCATGCGTTTTAGTTTTTCAACTTTTTCCATCGCTTTTTTGATGTAACCTTCGTATTTAATTTGAATTTCGACTTGTTCAATTTCACGATTGGTTAATGCATCATTCGCTGGAATAAACGGCGCAATTTCTTGATAACCAATTTCTGGACGACGTAAGATTTCATTGGCTAATACGCCATCTTTTAAGGTTGCTGAGCCTTTTGCTTCTAAAAAGGCTTGGACTTCTTTCGTTGGTTTAATACGAATCCCTTTCAAGCGCTCAATTTCCGCTTCAACGGCCGCTTTTTTAGTGACATATTCTTGGTATTGACCTGCTTTTACTAAGCCAATTTCATGACCCATTTCTGTTAAACGCAAATCAGCATTATCATGACGTAACAATAAACGATACTCTGCCCGAGAAGTTAGTAGACGATAAGGTTCATTCGTTCCTTTTGTGACTAAATCATCAATCATGACACCGATATAACCGTCACTACGTTTTAACACTAACGGTTCTTTACCTTGAATTTTCAAAGCAGCATTAATTCCAGCAATCAATCCTTGTCCAGCAGCTTCTTCATACCCACTTGTTCCGTTGGTTTGACCAGCAGTGTAAAGATTTTCAATGACTTTTGTTTCTAATGTTGGGCGCAATTGATGAGGCACCACTACATCGTATTCAATGGCATAACCAGTACGCATCATTTCAGCTTTTTCCAAACCAGCAATGGAATGTAAGACATCTTCTTGTACATCTTCTGGTAAAGAAGATGACAAGCCTTGCACATAAACTTCTTCGGTATTTAAGCCTTCTGGTTCTAAGAATAATTGATGACGTTCTTTATCCGCAAAACGGACAATTTTATCTTCAATCGATGGACAGTAACGCGCACCAACACCTTCCACAATTCCAGTAAACATTGGGGCACGGTGCAAGTTTGCTTGAATAATTTGATGCGTTCCTGGATTGGTGTATGTTAACCAACAAGGAATTTGTTCTTGTTTATAGGCACTATCTGGAGTGCTAAAGCTAAAATGATTAGGTATTTCATCGCCCGGTTGAATTTCTGTCACGCTATAATCAATCGTACTTGATTTCACACGTGGGGGCGTTCCTGTTTTGAAACGTTCAATTTCTAGCCCTAATTCTTTTAAATTATCCGCTAAGGCAACAGATGGTTGCGAGTTATTGGGTCCAGAAGAATACTTCAATTCACCAATAATAATTTCACCACGTAATGCAGTTCCTGCTGTAATAACAACTGCTTGTGCGTCATAACGAGCGCCAGTTGCTGTAACAACCCCTTTACAAACACCATCTTCAACAATCAATCGTTCAACGATTCCTTGACGTAATGTCAAATTTTCTTCATTTTCAATAGTATGCTTCATTTCTGTAGCATACGCATGTTTGTCGGCTTGTGCACGTAACGCACGCACAGCTGGGCCTTTTCCGGTATTTAGCATACGCATTTGAATATAGGTTTTATCGATATTTTTGCCCATTTCTCCGCCGAGAGCATCAATTTCACGGACAACAACCCCTTTGGCTGGCCCACCAACAGAAGGATTACATGGCATAAAAGCCACCATATCTAAATTAATTGTGATTAATAACGTTTTATTTCCCATGCGGCTTGCGGCTAAAGCAGCTTCTGAACCAGCATGACCCGCACCGACAACAATGACGTCATATGCGCCACCTTGATATTCTTGCATTGTGTGACTTCCTTTCTTATTTTCCTAAACAGAATTGACTAAATAACTGGGTAATTAATTCATCTTGCACACTGTCACCAACAACTTCACCTAAATAGTCCCAACAGCGCGTCATATCCATTTGAACCAAATCAACAGGCATACCTGCCGCAATGCCATCCATCACTTCTCCTAATGCTTGAGAGGCATTTTCTAAAAGCGCAATATGACGTGTGTTCGACAAGTAAGACGCATCTTTATCTGCGGTTTGACCACCAAAGAATAAATCCGCAATTGCTTGTTCTAATTGCTCTAAACCATCATTTTGCAGAACAGACACTTCAAACACTGCATCGCCAGCTAAACATGCTGCTAACTCATCACGGTCTAATTGGGATGGTAAATCTGTTTTATTTAATAAAATAATCCGTTTGGCACCATCGGTTACTTCAATTAATTGGCGATCTTCTGGTGACAACACTTCACTTTGATTTAAAACCAACAAAATTAAATCTGCTTCGGATAATGCTTTGCGACTACGTTCAACACCAATTCGTTCGACAATATCTTCCGTTTCACGAATTCCAGCGGTATCGATCAATTTTAAAGGAACGCCACGAACATTGACGTATTCTTCAATCACATCACGTGTTGTTCCAGCAATATCCGTTACAATCGCTTTTTCTTCACGTAACAAATGGTTCAACAAGCTTGATTTACCGACATTTGGTCTGCCAATAATCGCTGTATTCAACCCTTCACGCAAAATTTTCCCTTGTTGTGCTGTTTGTAACAAGGCTTGAATTTGGGCTTGCACCTGTGTTGCTTTTTCTACTAACAAACGAGTCGTCATTTCTTCAACGTCATCGTATTCTGGATAATCAATATTGACTTCCACCTGTGCCAATGTTTCAAGGATTTCTTGACGCAACGCACGAATCAAATGCGATAGATTCCCATCTAATTGATTCAATGCTAAGTTCATTGCTTTGTCCGTTTTGGCACGAATTAAATCCATAACCGCTTCTGCTTGTGACAGATCGACACGTCCATTTAAAAAAGCACGCTTGGTAAATTCACCTGGTTCTGCTAAACGAGCACCTTGGCGTAATAACAGTTGTAAAATTTGATTCACAACGACAATACCACCATGACAATTAATTTCAATGACATCTTCTCTGGTAAATGTTTTAGGCGCACGCATCACGGATACCATCACTTCATCCACTAATTGCTCTGTTTGCGGATCATAAAGATGGCCATAATTAATGGTGTGACTTGCGACATCTGCTAATGACTTGTTTGCTTTGAATACTTTATCTGCGATTGTGACAGCTTGGTCGCCACTAAGACGCACAATACTAATCGCTCCTTCTCCTGGGGGAGTCGAAATCGCTGCAATCGTATCAAATTCTTGCGTAATTTCCGCCACGAATAGTCCCTCCTAATTTTCGACACAAAAAAAGTGCCCACTCCACCCGTCATTTTTCTACGGGTAGACTTCGCACTTTGACTGCTTGTCTGATTAAATTCTTGTCATAGAGTAGCATATTTTTCCAATGGTGACAAGTTTCCAACTCACTTTCACTTTTAACAAGTTAATTTTTGCGCAAACATCCAAAAAAAGCTAAAATATAGGTGCAAAGACTTGCGGAAAGAAGGGATCAGTTATGAATACTGAAGAAAACATCAATTACAAACACGGTGGCGATGAGCGTATCAATCGAATTATTTTATCTACAGGAAATGTAAATAAACCTTATGTTGTACGCGATATTGTTTTTGCGACAGCTAAGATTGAAGTAAATTTATTTGACCCAGCAAACAATCCAAACGAATTATTAGCTGATGTTGCTTATAAATTAAAAGAAACCGCCTATGAATATGGTGCAAATGCAGTGATTAACTGTCACTTTGAACACGAGCATATTGGCGATAACATCTTTGAAATTTTTGCGTATGGAACAGTTGTTCAGTTCACCCAATCAACAATTGGTGGTTAATTTTTTCCATAAAAAAAAGCCTGTCGAAAAGTCAGGCTTTTTTTATATCAAAGTATTTGCTCTGATAAGAATGATCTACTGTAGACTATACTTGTAAAAGAGAGTGAAGTCAAACCTCATTCCACAAAAAAACCGCTAAATCGATTCGAATCTAGCGGTTTTCACTATTTAAAAATATTTTTTCGCCGGTTCAACAACTAAATAACGATAAGGTTCATCGCCTTCAGAATGTGTTGTTACATAGTCTTTTTTGCTTAATGCCGCATGAATTTGTTTGCGTTCAAACGCAGGCATTGGTTCTAAAAAGACCGGTCTTCCTGTACGATCAACTTTTTCTGCCGTACGTTCAGCAAGACGTTGTAAAATAGCTTGGCGTTTTTCACGGTAGTTCCCTACATTCACAACAACGGATAATTTATTTTTAGCCACGCGATGAATAAATACTTGTGCAAGATATTGCAGGGCATTTAAGGTTTTTCCGTGCTTTCCAATTAAAATCCCTTGTTTTTGGGTTTCTAATTGAAAAACAATTGTCCCGTGTTCACGGGTTGTTTTTACTAGCGCAGGTGCATTTAATTCTCGAGAGATATTCGTTAAGTACAAAGCTAATTGCGTTAACGCTTCATCATCTTCTAAATTTTCTAAAACGGTGTTATCTGTTGGTACTTCAGATTCAACGGGGGCAACCGTTACATCTACTTCCATCACAGATTCAGTAGGTTCAGGTTCGACTACTTCATCAATGATTTCTTCAACAGTTTCCACAACTTCTTCTGTTAAGAGAGGTGTTAAAGAGACGCGGGCATTTTTTTTACCCATTCCTAAAAATCCCTTTTTCCCTTCATCTAATACATCAATGGTAACTTGACTTTCTGTTAATCCCAGTGCCCCAAGACCTGCAGAAATTGCTTCTTCGACTGTTTGACCTTCATAGATTGGCATCGTTTATGCTCCTTTCGTTATTTCTTACGTTTTTTCTTCGGATTTTGTGCTTTACGTAATGCACGTTCACGTTCTTTTTCTTGACGTACAACTTCTTCACGCTCGCGAATAATTTTATATGGGTTGTTAATCAACAATGTTTGACCCACTTGGAACGCATTAGAAACTACCCAGTAAAGTGATAACGCGCTTGGTAAGTTAATCCCCATGACTAAAATCATAATTGGCATCGTATACGTCATTATCTTCATACTTGGATTTGATTCCACTTGACTCATGCTTGATAAATACGTGCTACCAAAAGTAAAGACTGCCGCAAGAATTGGCAAGATAAAGTATGGATCAGGATTTCCTAACACATCCAACCACATGAAACTACCTTCTCTTAGTTCTGGTACACGAGAGATTGCTTGCCAAATCGCCATTAAAATAGGCATTTGCACAATTAATGGTAAGCATCCAGCATATGGATTCACACCATTTTCAGCATACAGACGTTGTTGTTCTTCACGTAATTTTTGTTGTGTCGCTGTATCTTTTGAAGAATATTGTTTTTGTAATTCTTTTAGTTTCGGTTGTAATTCTTGCGTTTTACGCATACTTTTTGTTTGGAAATTCATCAATGGTAATAAAATAATTCGGATAATCAATGTGAAAAGGATAATTCCTATCCCACGTGATCCACCAACTGACAACCATTTAATAGCTTCCGCAAAGTAATAAACAACGTATCTTTCCCAAAACCCAGTGCTTTGGGCAGAAACTTCGCTTGTTCCACAAGCTGATAATAATACTACTAATGATACAAGAGCCATCATCAGTAGGAGACGCTTTCTTTTTTTCACTGAACAATTTTCCTTTCCCTTAACTGATTATTTTTGCAAGTTTAAATACATGCAACAAATTCGAGTACACTTCTTGGGAAGATAAAGTTGAAACGGATGGTCTAGCGATGACGATAAAATCCAAATGTGGATTGATCATGTCTTTCATATCGAAAATACTGGCTCGAATTTTGCGTTTAACGGCATTTCGGGCAACTGCATTACCGATTTTTTTTCCGACAGAAATTCCTACGCGAAAATGTGGTTGTTCTTTAGGTAAAACATAGACCACAAATTTGCGATTCGCAAATGATTGTCCTGTTTGAAAAACTTTTTGAAATTCTTTCTCTTTTTTGACTCGATATGCCTTTCTCATGTCCTTTTCATCATTTCCTTCTACTTAGATACTCACTCACCAATAATACCATAATTTGTAATATCGGTTCAGCTTTTCAGCTAAAAAAGTGCATAAAAAAAACCACTGAGGTTCAGTGGCTTATGCAGAAAGAACCTTTCTGCCTTTACGACGACGGCTAGCTAAAACACGACGTCCATTTTTAGTGCTCATACGTTTACGGAATCCGTGAACTTTTTGACGTTTACGTTTATTTGGTTGATACGTTCTTTTCATTTATTTCCACCTCCAACAAATGTTCTGTTATCGATTACTTTACGACATACTTTGATAGTATAACTAGTTCTTCCTAGTTTTGTCAATAAAAAAGTGAAAATACCTTTTTGAAGAACCAAACAAGCCCTCTTTTACGTCCCTACTAATAGAGAAAGTCCTCTCCTAAGCTACTTGTTTCTCTTTAATTATCCCATCGAAAAAGAAAGATGCCTCGCTTTTTGAATCCTCTCTATTTATCCACACTCTTAAAATTTGATGGGGATTAGCCTGTGAAAAAGTTTTTTTCCCTTTTGAGTTATCCTTGAGTTATCCTCTAATTATGCACAAATTAACAGGGTGTGGATAAGTTATACACAAACCTTTATTTTCTGTGGATACATGTAAAGAAAGAGAGAAATAATAGCTTTTATAATCCACAGATGGCTGTTGATAACTTATTCGTTTTTATAGTTATTCACAATTTACATTTGTTTGTGGATAACCACTTTTCCACCTTGTGGATTTCTTTTTTCGATTTTATTCACACTGTGGAAAAATAAATTTTCTCATTTTCATTTGATACTGTGGAAAACTTAGTTAATCCATGATAAATTAGAACTACTATAACTTTATTGCCATCTTTACAGGAGGATTTGCG